>JBARAK010000350.1:0-5449 GCA_049791955.1 Caulobacteraceae bacterium | reverse complement strand
CCCTCCCACATCCGCCGCACCAGGGCCAGGTCGTCGAACACTGGCGGCAGGTTCATGCTGACGTCCGGCGCCCGGCCGGGCAGTTCGGAACGGCCGCGCACGAAGGTGCCCTGGCCGACGCGGGCCTCGATCAGGCCGCGTCCCCGCGCCTCGGCGTAGGCGCGGGTCACGGTGGTCAGGTCCACGCCGAGCGCCTGGGCCAGCTCGCGCTGGGGCGGCAGCCGTTCGCCCGGGCTCAGCCGCCCGTGGTGCAGGTCGCCGGCCAGGGCGTCGGCGATGGCGAGATAGAGCGGGTGTGCGTGAGGGGGCAGCGACGGCCGCCAGGGCGCGTTGGCCCGTTCGGTGTCAAAGGCTTGGCCCGGTCCGCTCATGTCCGGAGGGTTAGGCCGTGCAGGCCGCGGTTTTCAAGTGCGGGAAAGAAAAAGGGCCGCAACCTCGCGGCGCGGCCCCTCTCTGGTCCCGATGGGACGCTTACTGGAACGGATAGTAGCGGAAGCTGGTGAAGATCATGTTCTCGTGGGCCGCCGGCGCGCCGCCGACGCCGGAGAAGGCGTTCCGCTCGACATAGGAGTACTGCACGCCGATACGGGCCTGGCCCCAGGGGCCGCTGTACAGGCGCTGCCAGAAGCCGGTGCTCAGTTCTTCCAGCAGGCGGGTGTTGCCGGTGCAGGTGGCGGTGGAGGCCTGGACCTCGCAACCGGTGTTGACGGCGAGCGGGTTACCGTAACCGATCGTCCCGTAGGCGGCGCGGTTATCGTGCTCCTCGCCGGCGTAGGTGTAGATGTCGGTGGTCTTGGTGGCGTGCAGCGTGCCGCCGATCAGGGCGATGGTCTCTTCGATCGGCTGGATATGGCCGTTGGTGCTGAAGGTGGCGTCAGGCAGCTGGCCGCTGCCGTAGCGGCCGATGCCCTTGCCGGTCATGCCGGTCGCCTGGACGTCGACCCAGCCCGGGATGACCACCGCGATCAGGCCGGCGCCGAAGGCCCCGGTGGTGATGCTGTTGCTCTTCAGGTTGCCGAGCTGCTCGTAGAACGACCGCGCCAGCCCGAACACCTCGGCGTGGATGTGGTGGCCGTAGAGATCCTGCTCGGTGGCGATCTTGCCGATGAAGTCGGGGATCTGGTTCAGCGACTGGGTCGCCGGGGCCACGCCGCCGACACCGGTCACCACGCCGTTGGCGGTGGTGGTGGTCAGGGCGCCGGTGTCGCCGGCGAAGAAGCCCTGGCCGTTGTTGATGGTGTTGATCACCCCGGTCGGCACCGTGCCGGTGAAGGTGGTCTGCGGGTTTTCCGCCGCCACCGCGATCCACACCGACTTGTCGAACAGGTCCTTGGTGATGCGGACGCCGGGCTGACGGGTCCAGGTGAAGCCGACGGTGTATTCGCCGTCGATGGTGGTCGGGGTCACCTCGTTACGCGGGGTGATGCCCTTGGAGTCCAGCGTCACCAGCGAGAAGGTCTGGCCGGCCAGGAAGTGCCAGCCGGAATCCGCCCAGTCGATCGTGCCGTACAGGTGGCGGATGCGAAGCACGTAGCCGTTGGTCTCATTGGAGTTGGAGCTCTGGGCTGCGCCCTGGAAGTCGAACTCGCCATACATGCTCAGCGTGATGTCCGAGGTGGGCTTGCCCTCGACCAGGCCCGAGATGCGGCTCTGGCGCGGGGTGAACAGGTCTTCTCCCAGGTGGCCCTGGCGGGTCTGCGGGAACGGGATCGTGTTCAGGCCGGTGGAGATGTCGTTGGCGGTGTTGTGCTGGCGATAGACGTTGGCCGCTTCGAGGAAGCCGCCGGGGGTGATCTTGACGCCCTTGAAGTAGATGCCGTCGGTCTTCGGCTTCACCTTGTCGACTTCCTGGGCGACCGCGGTCGGGATCGACTGGATCAAGGCGGCGTTGGCGTCGGCTTCCTGGGCCTGGGCGGTCTGGACCTGCTGCTGGGCGGCGTTGGCGGCGGCGGAGGCCTGCTCGACCTGGGACTGCAGCTGCATCCGGGCGGCGCGTTCGGCGGCCAGGCTGTCCTGGAGATCCTTCACCTCACTGACCAGGGCGGTCATCCGGGTCTCGGAGGCCGAGGCGGCGTGGGCGACGGCCTTCTTGTGGACGGCCTTCTTGTGATGGGCGGTCGCAGCCTGGGCGCCGCCGGCGCTCATGGCGATCAGGGCGCCGAAGGCCGCGCCGCAGAACAGGACGCCGCCGAGGCGGCGCGATGCGCCACCCGCAGGTCGGATACGGTCGTCAACGCAATCATGGCGCGTGTTCGCGCGCGCACCTGTACCGCTTTGAAGATCGAACATCTGGAGGTCCCCACGGTTACTTTTTGCGGCCAACAAGGAACTATTGACGCTATTATTGTCGCCGATCACGCTGGCGAGAATTTTACTAACAATCTGTTGCGGGCTGACGGGTCCAGGCAGCGGAACCGACGTGGTTGTGACGGTCTGGACACGAAGCTGCTCGCTGGAAATAGACTATGCATGACCTCCTCATAATGAGGAAGAGGGGCGGCCCGCGCGCGATCATGGTTGATGCGGAGTGGGACTATTAGGTCACTTTGTCCCACCATCCACCGCCCGGTTGGTGATGGACAGGGCCGCAGTTCCTGGATTCCGGCGGAAAAATTCACGCCCGCGTCGCTCTGGTCGGGGTATGAGGCTGCGACGAACGGCGCGGCCAAGCTCGATTTTCCGGTGAGGCGAAAGCCGGGTTCAGGCGTTCAGGCCGCGCACCGTGAGAGAGACTGCATGACCTCAAACGCCCGGCCCGGCGCGCCGCACGCTCCCGCCGCTCCCCTGGCCGCGCTCACTGCGCTGGGCATCGTCTATGGCGACCTGGGCACCAGCCCGCTCTACACCATGCAGACCATCGTCGGGACCCTGGGCGGACAGTCCCCCGCGCAGAGCGCGCTGGGGGTGCTGTCGCTGATCTTCTGGACCCTGCTGATCACCATCTCGATCAAGTACTGCCTGTTCGTGATGCGGGCGGACAACCAGGGGGAGGGGGGCATACTGGCGCTGATGTCGCTGGTCGGCGTGAACGACTGGCGGCGGGGCACCTTCATCGGCGCCACCATGGGCCTGCTCGGCGCGGCGCTGATCTACGGCGACGGCGTCATCACCCCCTCGATCTCGGTGCTGAGCGCGCTGGAGGGCGTCAACGTCGCCACCACTGCCCTGAAACCGTTCATCCTGCCCCTGGCCATCGCCATCCTGGCGGTGCTGTTCATCGCCCAGCGCTTCGGCACGGCGGCGATCGGACGGGCGTTCGGGCCGATCATGCTGGTCTGGTTCGTGACCATCGGCGTCCTCGGCCTGGCGGGGGTGATGCGCCACCCCGTGGTGCTGGAGGCGGTGGACCCCTGGTTCGCCGTGCAACTGCTCATCAAGAGCGGGCCGGGCGGGATGCTGCTGCTGGGCGGGGTGTTCCTGTGCGCCACGGGCGGCGAGGCGCTCTACGCCGACATGGGCCATATCGGGCGGTTCCCGATCCGGCTGGCCTGGTACGCCATCGTGCTGCCGAGCCTGCTGCTGAGCTACGCCGGCCAGGCCGGCCTGCTGATCGAAGGGACGCCCAA
This sequence comes from Caulobacteraceae bacterium, assembly GCA_049791955.1. Classification (GTDB taxonomy): domain Bacteria; phylum Pseudomonadota; class Alphaproteobacteria; order Caulobacterales; family Caulobacteraceae; genus CAHJWH01. Next base: position 1,883 of record JBARAK010000350.1, on the reverse strand, counting down.
GGGGGTGAACCCGTTCTTCATGCTGGCGCCGGGCTGGGCGCTGATCCCGCTGGTGGTGCTGGCCACCCTGGCCACCATCATCGCCAGCCAGGCGATCATCACCGGCGCGTTCTCCATGACCCGCCAGGCGATGCAGCTCGGCTGGCTGCCGGGCTTCGACATCCGCCAGACCTCCGACGAGGTCTACGGCCAGATCTATGTCCCCGCGATCAACCTGATGATGGCGGTGGGGACGATCATCATCACCCTGGCGTTCCGCAGTTCCGACAAGCTGGCCGGGGCCTACGGCGCGGCGGTCTCGACCACCATGGTGCTGACCACCCTGCTGCTGTTCCGCGCCATGCACCGGGTCTGGCGCTGGCCGCTACTGGCGGTGATCCCGCTGGCGGCCGTGTTCCTGGTGGTGGACGTCAGCTTCTTCGCGGCCAACCTGACCAAGATCGCGGAAGGCGGCTGGATCCCGCTGACGCTGGGGGTGGTGATCTTCATCGTCATGGTGACCTGGCGCATGGGCGCCCAGGCGTTGCGGGCCCGCCTCGCCACCCTGTCGGAGTCCCCCGAGCAGTTCCTGCAGGAGATCGAGGACAGCCACGTGCCCCGGGTGCCGGGCACGGCTGTATTCCTGACCCGCACCACGGCGCGGATTCCCAGCTATGTCTGCGACTACGTGCACAACATGGGCGCGCTGCACGAGAACGTCGTGGTCCTGAACGTCAGCTTCGAGGAGCAGCCCCGGGTGACGGACGGCCGCTGCAGGGTGGAGCATGTCGCCCCCGGCCTGACGCGGGTGACGCTGCGCTACGGCTTCATCGAGAAGCCGGACATCCGCGCCGCGCTCAGCGAGAGCAGCGGCTTCCCCGACGGGATCGACGCGGAGCGCGCGGTGTTCTTCGGCGCGCGGGACATGGTGGTCCCCGGCCCGCACACCATCTGGGTGAAGTGGCGGCTGGTGCTGTTCGCGTTCCTCTACCGCAACGCCGTGCGGATGATCGACCGCTTCAACCTGCCGCCCGAGCGCACCATCGAGATCGCAAGGCAGCTGAAGATCTGAGGGGAATAAAGGGCGTGACGCGGATTTCCATAAATCCGCTTATCCCCGCGCAGGCGGGGACCCAGGTCAAATCCGCTGGCGTGTGAGGATAAGCGGATTTGAAAGACCGGCGAATGAGCGCGATTGCGCGTTGCGCAAGTGGGAGAGGGAAGTCAGGCCGCGCAGTATTCCTCGAGGAAGTCCAGCGTCGCGCGCGCCACCTTGTTCCGCTCGCGGTCCAGGGTGACGAGGTGGTAGCTGTCGTCGAGGTAGAGCTTGCGCACCGGGCCGCGCACCGAGGCCGCCAGATGTTCGGCGTTTCGGATGTCGGTGATGTCGTCTTCCTTGGCGTGGACCACCAGCATGGGGGCGATCACCTGCTCCAGCCGACGCTTGGTCCAGCGGATCAGGTCCAGGTTCTGGGACAGGCTGCGGCCGGGCATATAGGCCAGCCCCGCTTCGGCCACCGCGCCGGACTGCAGCAGCTCGGCCATCTTGGCGCGCAGGCGCTCGTCCTTGATGCCGTAGGGCGGGCGCTCCTTGAAGCGGTAGCGGTTGACCAGGGGCAGGCGGGCGCCGATGGGGATGAACCACGATCCCTTGGGCACCGTCCAGCCGTCGTACTTCAGGGTGGGGGCGAAGCAGACGATGCCGGCGACCCGCTGGGGATGGCGGATGGCCAGGGCCAGCGACAGCACCGCCCCCATCGACAGGCCGCCGACCAGGGCGCGGCCGCCGTCGTCGGTGAGGCGGAACAGCTCGGCTTCCGCCCCGGCCAGCCAGTCGCGCCAGCCGGTCTTCAGCAGCTCGCGCTCGCCCACGCCGTGGCCGGGCAGCATGGGCGCTTCCACCC
>JBARAK010000349.1:0-1992 GCA_049791955.1 Caulobacteraceae bacterium | reverse complement strand
CCTTGAACCTGCTGGGCGCGGGCGATGGAACGGCGGCCAACGGCGCGGCCGGTTCGCTCGATCTGTCGCAGGTTTCCGGCGCCTCGACCCTGGCCAAGGCCGACACTGGGACCTGGACCCTGACGGGCGATGCGACCAACTCGGGCGTCACGGCGATCAACGCCGGCAATGGCTCGCCGAGCGGGGTGCTGGTGTTCAACGGCTCCGGCCTGAGCGCGGACATCTACGTCAACGGGGCCCAGGTGATCGCCAACTCGGCCGCGGCGCTGGGCACGGGGACGATCCACGCCATCGACCCGCTGATCACCTTCGCCGGTACCGGGACCTACACCAACAACATCTCTCTGGAGACCACCAGCGCCATCGACCCGACGGTGCTGCAGACGACCACGGGCGTGACCGCGACCCTGAGCGGGGCGATCACCACCGGCTCGGGCGCGGGCGTGCTGGCCAACCAAGCCGTGACCATCGATGGTCCGGGCGTGGTCGTGCTCACCAACACCGCCAACAACTGGTCGGGCGTCACCACGATCAACAGCGGCTCGACACTGCAGGGGACCAGCGCCACCATCTCCGGCGGCTCGATCGTCGACAACGGGACCCTGGCCTATGTCCAGGGCGCCAACGGCACGGTGAACCAGGCGATCTCGGGCGCGGGTTCGGTGGTGGTTGGCGTCGGCAGCAACGTGACGCTGGCGGGGGCGGGGACCTGGACCGGCGCCACTACCGTCGACTTCAACGGCGCCCTGACCGGCACGACGGAGAGCATCGGCGGCTCGTCGATCGTCGACAACGGAACCCTGGCCTATGTCCAGGCCAACAGCGGCACGGTCGCGCAGAACATTTCCGGTACCGGCGCGCTCACCGTCTCGGGTCTCGCCAGCGGCCAGACCCTGACCTTCGGCGGCGCGCTGACCCAGATGGGCGGGTTCACCATCACCGACGGCTCCAACGTGACCTTGGCTTCGGGCGCGAGCTTCACCGGCGGCGGGACCATCGCGACCGGCAGCGGGACCCTCACCAACCTGGGTCTGGTCACCAACGACGGCAATACCGGCAATGCGATCATCGCCAACGCCGGCGGGACCATCGTCAATGGCGCCGCCGGTAACAGCTCCGCCACGATCGTCGGCGCCGCCTATGGCGTGTACGCCACCGGGGCGGGCGAGGTGGTCAACAACTATGGCCTGATCGCAGCCGGCGTTTACAGCGCGGGCGTGACCACCTTTGGCGGCAACGGCGCCGGGGTCTATCTCCAGAACGGTGGAACGGTGACCAACAATGTCGGCGCCGTGATCGGCGGCGGCGAGTTTGGCGTTGAAATCGGTCAGAACGGCATGGCCTCCACCGGATCGTTCGTCCTGAACAATATGGGGCAGATCAACGGCGCCGGCGGCTTTGGCGTCGGCATCAACTTCGGCCCGGGCGGCTCCATCACGAATAGCGGCACGATCAGCGGCGGTTTCGACGGCCTCGCTATCGAATCTGGAACGGTGCAGGTCACCAACACCGGCTCGATCACGGGTTTGGCGACGGGCGGCAACGGGATAGCCGTCGGCAACGCCATCAACGCGGTCATCGCCAACAGCGGGACCATCTCAACACCGGCGGTTGCGGGCAGCCAAGGCTGGGGCGTGGTGTTCGAGGCGGCTGGCTTGCTGGTCAACACCGGGACGATCGGCGGCGACGAAGGCGTGGAAGTCGGCGCCGGGGGCGTCAAGGTGATCAACGGCGCGACCGGCGTCATCAACGGCGCCACCTACGGCGTCGAGACCGTGGACGGCAATACCCCCACCGGCGCGACCCTCGTCAACTATGGCCAGATCACCGGCGGCGGCCTGTCGATCCTCGGTACGGGGACCAACGCCGTGTCGCTGATGGCGGGCTCGTCCACGGCTGGCTCCATCACCTTCGGCACGGGCGACAACACGCTTGCGCTCTACACCGGCGCGGTCGTCGGCCAGCCGGTGGTGGACGCGACCACCGGGCTGA
>JBARAK010000348.1:0-4088 GCA_049791955.1 Caulobacteraceae bacterium | reverse complement strand
GCCCAGCCGCTCGCCACCATGGCCGCGATCGAGACCCTGAAGAAGGGCGGCTCGGCGGTGGACGCGGCCATCGCCGCCAACGCCTGCCTCGGCTTCCTGGAGCCCACCAGCTCGGGCATGGGCGGCGACTGCTTCGCCTTCGTCTGGGACCCCAAGCAGAACAAGCTGCTCAGCCTGGCGGGCTCGGGCAAGTCGCCCCGCAAGCTGACCCTGGAGATCGCCCGCCAGCGGGCCAAGGACGGCGCCCTGCCGCACCTGGGCGCGGTCACCGTCTCCACCCCCGGCGCGCTCGACGCCTGGTGGACCCTGCACCAGCGCTACGGCAAGCTGAAGTGGGCCGAGCTGTTCGAGCCGGCCATCCATCTGTGCGAGCACGGCGCGCCCGTCCCCCAGATCATCGGCTACTACATCAAGCGCAACATGGCCGGCTTCCTCAAGCCCGACTCGGGGGTGGAGGAGACCGTCAACGCCCGCCACACCTACATGCCCAACGGCAAGGCGCCGGGCGAAGGCGACGTGTTCCGCAACCCGGACCTGGCCCGCACCTACCGCATGGTCGCCGAGGGCGGCCGCGACGCCTTCTATGAGGGCCCGATCGCCCACACCATCGACGCCTACTTCAAGCGCATCGGCGGCTGGCTGTCCTACGAGGACCTGCGCGACCACCATGCCGAATGGCTCGACCCGCTGGTGACCAGCTACCGCGGGACCGACGTCTACGCCATGGCCGCCAACACCCAGGGCCTGGCCACCCTGCAGATGCTCAACATCCTGGAGCACTTCGACCTGCGCGGCATGGGCTTCCAGTCGCCCCAGTCGATCCACGTCCAGGCCGAGGCCAAGCGCCTGGCCTACGAGGACCGCGCCCGCTACTACGCCGACCCGCACTTCTCCAAGGTCCCGGTGGAGTGGCTGAAGTCCAAGGAATACGCCGCCGAGCGGGCCAAGCTGATCAAGCTCGACAGCATCCTGACCCCCGCCTATCCCGGCCAGGCCCCCAGCCACGGCGACACCACCTACTTCACCACCTCCGACGACGACGGGATGATGGTGTCGATGATCCAGTCCAACTTCCGCGGCATGGGCTCGGGCCTGGTGGCGGACGGCCTGGGCTTCATGTTCCAGGACCGTGGCGAGCTGTTCTCGCTGCAGGACGGCCACCCCAACATCTACGCCCCCGGCAAGCGGCCGTTCCAGACCATCATCCCCGGCTTCGCCTCGCGCAACGGCGTTCCGTGGATGGGCTTCGGGGTCATGGGCGGGGACATGCAGCCCCAGGGCCAGACCCAGATCATGGTCAACCGCGTCGACTACGGCCTGGACATCCAGGCCGCCGGCGACAGCCCGCGCTGGCACCACGAGGGCTCGTCCCAGTCGATGGGCGAGGACCCGCCGCACCTGGGCGCCAAGGGCGTGCTGCGCCTGGAGGCCGGCGTGCCCAAGGCCACCCGCGAGGCGCTGATCGCCATGGGCTGGCCGATGGGCGAGAGCGACGGGGGCTTCGGCCGCTACGAGTGCATCGAGCACCGCATGAACGGCGCCGACCGCGTCTACAGCGCGGCCTCGGAAATGCGCGCGGACGGCTGCGCGCTCGCCTACTGATTGGGCCCACTGACCTGGGCCTGGAGGGCCCGGGCCACCCCAGGTTGAGGGTTGACCAATTCCTAAACTCTCCCGACTAAGCCGTCGACGAGTGGAGGGATGGGCGAGTTGGACCAGGCGGCGGAGTTCCTGACGGCGTACCTTGAGCGCTACCGGGAGATGTTCCCGGTGCGCCTGCTCTCGGTCGCCGCCATCGGGATCGCCGCCACCCTGCTGATCTCGCCAGCCTGGGGCGGGCTGTTCGTCATCGTCCAGTTCGCGGCCTACCTGGTGTTCATCCGGGTGGTGGCCGGAGCGTCGGAGAGCCCGGGCGATCCGGCCACGCTGGAGCGCTTCGAGCGCTGGACCGAGCTGCTGACCCTGTTCCTGACCGGGCACGTGGCGGTGTTCGTGTTCGCCGTCTGGCAGGTGCGCCCACAGCTGCTGCTGGAGTGCCTGCTGCTGATCGTCGGCAACATGGTGCTGGGCGGCCTGCAGGTGCACATGAGCTGGCGCGGCTTCCTGCTCGCCACCCTGCCCCCCTCCGCCGTGCTGATCCCGATGATGGCGGAGCTGTCGCACAACGATCCGGGCGTGACCGCCTGCACCCTGGTGTTCGAGGTCTCGGTGATCGCGGCGGCCTGGCGCCAGCAGCAGTCCGACCTCTGGTCCGCCCGCGCCCGCGCCGAGCGCGCCGGAACCGCCGAGCAGCTCCGCCACGCCCTGGCGGCCACCGAGCAGGCGCGGCTCCAGTCGGAGGAGGCCAACCGCGCCAAGTCCAAGTTCCTGGCCATGATCAGCCACGAGGTCCGCACCCCGCTGAACGTGGTGCTGGGCATGGCCTCGGTGCTGAAGCCCCAGGTCGAGGGCGCCCGGCAGACCGAGCTGGTCGGCGAGATCGAGGCGGCCGGCGGCATGCTGCTGCGCCTGCTCAACGGGGCGCTGGACCTGTCCAAGATCGAATCCGGCCAGACCGTCGCCGTCTCGGCCCCGACCGACCTGAAGGAGGTGCTGGAAGCCATCGCCCAGGTCTGGAAGCTGCGGGTCCAGGAGCTTGGCCTGACCCTGACCACCACCTTCGACGGCGATCCCCGCCACTTCCAGGTGATGACCGACCGCGCCAAGATCGAGCAGACCGCGATCAACTTCCTCTCCAACGCCCTGAAGCTGACCCCCGCGGGCGAGATCGGCATCCGCGCGGTGGTCCGCCCCGAGGCCGGCGGCGTGCGCGTGCGGGTCGAGGTCCACGACGAAGGGCCCGGCGTCCCACCGGAGTACCGCGAGCGGGTGTTCGAACCCTTCGAGCAGCTGGAGGCCGGCCGCGCGGCGGGCGGCGCCGGCCTGGGACTGGCCATCTGCAGGGCCAACGTCCAGAGCCTCGGCGGCCGGCTGGGGGTCGAGAACAAGACCCGCCGCGGCGCGATCTTCTGGTTCGAACTCCACACCGGACTCGCCCGGATGCAGGACCCGCCGGCGCTCCAGGCGTCCGCTCCACCACCGCCCACGCCCGTCGAAAGGCGGCCCGTGCACGTGCTCGCCGCCGAGGACCACCCCGCCAACCGGATGCTGCTGTCGCTGCTGCTGGAGCAGCTCGGCGTGGAGGCGACCCTGGTCGAGAACGGCCAGGAGGCGGTGACGGCCCACGGCGCAGACGCCTACGACCTGATCCTGATGGACGCCCTGATGCCCCTGCTGGACGGCGTGGGCGCCCTGCAGACCATCCGCGCCGTCGAGGCCGCCTCGGGCCGGCGGACCCCGATCTACATGCTCACCGCCAACGTGTTCGACGAGGACGTCGCCCGCTACATGGCCGCCGGTGCGGACGGCGTGCTGCGCAAGCCGATCGAGCTGCCGGAACTGTCCCGCGTGCTGGAGCATGTGGGCGAAGAAGTGGCCCGGACGGCGGCCTGACCACCTCTCCCCCTGCGGGAGAGGAAGGGGCCCATCGCTTGCGATGGGAAGGTGAGGGGTCGCGCTGCGCTCAGCAGCGGCAAGCGTTGAGAGACCCCTCATCCTCCCCGCTGCGCGGGTCCCCTCCTTCTCCCGCAAGGGGAGAAGGCGTTATCGCTCACGCCCCTGCCGGCGCAGGCTCCATGGCCGAGACGTGGTTGAGCGCGATGACCCAGCGGCCTTGGCGCTTGCGCATCAGGCGGGTGTTGACGCCCACCTGGGGGTCGACCGCCTTGTGCAGGTGGTAGTGGCTGATCAGCTGGGCCGCGTCGGGGGCCAGGAATTCGATGGTGATATCCGAGAAGTGCAGCTCGCCCCGCGCGCCGGGCTGGCCATAGTCGCGGATGTAGTGGTCCAGCGTCCCCTGCCAGTCGGCCTGCATCCGCCCTTTGGACACGAAGATCACGCCCGGGTTCTGGAAGCCTTCCATGTAGCCGTGGAAGTCGCCCTGGTTCCAAGCCACTTCCATCTTGGCGATCACCTCGCGGATGGCGCGGTCCTCCGCCGCCGGATCGGCCGGCCCGGTGGGCGAGCAGGCGCCCGGCGCCGCCCTGGCC
>JBARAK010000347.1:0-3554 GCA_049791955.1 Caulobacteraceae bacterium | reverse complement strand
CTCCCGCCGAAACCGCCCCGTCCGCCTCTTCTGGTTCGGCAGGAGGCGGCGCGACCGCCCAGGCCTCGTCCGGCCTGCCCACCCAGCCCTGGTCGCCAGACAGGGTCGCCGCCCTGCAGGCGGCCGGCAAGCCGGTGTTCGTGGACTTCACCGCCGCCTGGTGCGTGACCTGCCAGGTCAACGAGCGCACGGCCCTGGCCACCCGCTCGGTGTCGGACGCCTTCGCCCGCACCGGCGCGGTCTATCTCAAGGCCGACTGGACCCGCCGCGATCCCGCCATCGAACACGCCCTGGCCGATCAGGGGCGCTCGGGCGTGCCGCTGTATCTGGTCTACAGCCCCAGCGGCGGCAAACCCCAGCTGCTGCCCCAGTTGCTCACGCCCGGCGTGGTGGTGCAGGCGCTGAACACCGCAGCCGGCAAAGCCTGACGCCAGCCTTGCCCCGGCGCCGGAAGACGTCCGGCGCCGACCGGAGAGAAATGGCTATCGGCCGGCGAATTATTCCGAAACATTACAACTCCACCCAATCGCCACTCCACTTGAGGAAGAGGCCCTTCATTGCAGCGGTAACCTCTCCGCTCCGGACCCGACATTCTCCTGTCATGTCTTTCGTCTTTTACTCGCCGCCCTGGAAACGGAGTGGATCCTGTGGCCGAAGGTGCGAGTATGGCGGAAGCAGCGAGTGCGGCCGGCAGGCCGGCGATTCCCCCGGGCGTTCCCGTGGTGGCGATCGCCGCGCTTGAGAACACCCCCCACGAGGTCTTCAGCACCTACCGCCCATCGCATCCCCTGATCGCGAACGAGGAAGGGTTCTACCTCGTCCTGAGATACGCCGACGTCGAGGCGCTCAGCAACGATCCCCGCGCCGTCACCGCCGAGACGGCCTTCCCCGAGAGCCGGGGCATCGTCGAAGGCGTACTGTTCGACGCCTTCAAGTACGGCATGCTGACCGCCAATGGAGACGTCCACCGCCGCCGTCGCGCGCCTTTCTCCAGGACCTTCGCCGCGAAGATGATCGCCGAGATGCGCCCTCGCATCCGCGCGGCCGCCCGAAGCACGATCCAGGACTGGCTTGCGGATGGGCAGGTGGAACTGGTCGGCCAGTTCGCCTCTCCGCTTCCCGCCCGGCTGATCAGCGATCTGCTGGGCCTGCCCCATGAGGACATCCCGGTCTTCACCGCCCTGGTCTACGAGACGACCCGGTTCCTCAGCTTCGGCTTCACGCCGGACGAATTCCCCCGCATGGAGGCGGCCTCGCTGGAGCTGCGGACCTATGTGGAGCGCGTGCTGGAGGAACGTCGCCGCGCCCCGCGCGAGGATTTCCTCTCGACCTTCCTCGCCAGCGCCGAGGCCGCGGGCGAGATGTCCCCGCTCGAGATCATCTTCCAGATCTACCAGATCATCGTCGCCGCCACCGACACCACCCGCGTCGCCCTGGTCATGCAGGTCGCCCTGCTGCTCCAGCATCCGGAGCAATGGCGCGCGGTGTGCGAGGATCCCGGCCTGATCGCGGCGGCCGTCGCGGAGTCGATGCGGTTCGAACCGAGCGTCGCCGCCGTTTCGCGCCTTGCGGCCCAGGATATCGACCTCAGCGGCGCGGTGATCCCCGCGGGCCAGTTCTTCACCCTGTCGACCATGTCGGCCATGCGCGACCCGCAGGTCTATGAGCGGCCCGACGTTTTCGACATCCACCGGACCGGCCAGCCCCGCCTGCACCCGATCTTCGGCGGTGGCCCGCACCGCTGCATCGGCGAAGCCCTGGCCAAGGCCGAACTGGAAGAGAGCCTGGCGGCCCTGACCGAAGCCATCCCCAATCCGCGCCTGGACCGCGCGCCGGTCATCACCGGGCACTTCGGCATCCGCCGGGTCGACGAGATGCGCCTGTCCTGGCCGGTATGAACTGGACGCGGCGCCACCTTGGCTTCCGCCGATTTGGAAGCTATGGAAAGCGCCTTGATCCGCGGGCCCCTGTCCCCCGGATGCCGGGTCACCCCGGGCCGCCTTAGCTCAGCCGGTAGAGCGGCGCATTCGTAATGCGTAGGTCAGGTGTTCGAGTCACCTAGGCGGCACCAGGGATTTCAACCACTTGGCGAGCTGGCCATGGAGCGCCCCGCTCACCCAGATCGCAAACAGGTCACGACAAGGCCGAACGTTCCGCTTCCGCCACCAGGACTCCCTTCATCGCGATCCAGGTTTGAGCGGTTGTTTCGGGCCACGTGACGCGCCCTGGGCAAGCTTGATAACGCAACCGGTTGCATTCATCCTGCCAGCAGAACTGGGAGGGTCTACTGTGAACGCTTTGCTTTTCGCTGCACTTGCCGCCGTAGGGGCGGCTTCGCCCGAGAACACGCCGGCCGCGCAACCTAACGCGCCCAAGGCCGCTGTTCAGCCCGTCGCGACCGCCACCCCTAAGGCCTCCGATCCTGAAGCGGTTATTTGTCAGAGGGTTGAGGTTACTGGCACCCGCTTCCCAAGCACGATCTGCCAAACCCGCGCCCAATGGAAGCAGATGGCTGAGGACTCTCAGGACTACGTGAAACGCGTTTACGTCGTGAACCCGGCGGTGAAGTAGGGCGATCGAGCGACGTGAAGGCCGGGGACGGCCTTACTGACGCATAAGCGACGCCTCTCCGGCCTTCGCCGGTGAGGCGTCGCCTCCCGCCATTCCCATCTAGATCCGAGGCGTGAACTCGGCGGAGCCGCGTTTCAGCTCTGGAAACGATCGTGAGTCATGCGGGGTCGCCGCGTCAGCGCGCGACTGCGCGGCTTTTCGCCACCCAGGCATTCGACCCCGCCCTGGACAGACGCTGGCTTGCTGGTTCGCTAGGGTGGCGCGCATGATCCCTCGCTGTGCGGCAAGCCGGAAAGTCCCATGATCACGCTCGCCGACGTGCATCGCCTCTACCGCTCCGACGAGGTGGAGACGACCGCCCTGCGCGCCATCGACCTGACCATCGAGGAGGGCGAGTTCGTCGCGGTGATGGGGCCGTCGGGCTGCGGCAAGTCCACCCTGCTGAACATCCTGGGGGCGATCGATCGCCCGACCTCGGGACGCTACCGCTTCCGCGACCGCGAGGTGGCCGACCTGTCGGAGAGCGAACTGGCCAGGCTACGCCGCGACAACCTGGGCTTCGTGTTCCAGAGCTTCAACCTGATCGACGAACTGACCATCGCCGAGAATGTCGAGCTCGGCCTGGTCTACCGCCGCTGGTCGGGCAAGGACCGACGCGCGCGGGTGGAGGCGGCGATGGACCGGGTGGGGATCGCCCACCGCGCCCGCCACTATCCGCACCAGCTTTCCGGCGGCCAGCAGCAGCGCGCCGCCATCGCCCGCGCCATCGTGGGCCGGCCCAGCCTGATCCTGGCCGACGAGCCCACCGGCAACCTGGACAGCGAGAACGGCGCCCAGGTGATGGACATCCTGCAGAGCCTGAACGCGGAGGGCGCCACCATCGTCATGGTCACCCACTCGCCCAGCCACGCCGACCTGGCCAAGCGGCGCATCGACATGCTCGACGGCCGCATCGTGGTCTCCGCCCGCCGCGCGATCTGAGG
>JBARAK010000346.1:0-6897 GCA_049791955.1 Caulobacteraceae bacterium | reverse complement strand
CCGTACGCAGCCCGCGCGCCCCGCCAGCCACTCGGCGACCCGGTCGTTGACGGCGGGCAGGCGCAGGCCCGGTCCGCCGGGAACCACCAGGGTGTCGAACTCCGGCGCCTGGTCCAGCGTCACGTCGGCCAGCATCCGCACGCCGGACTCCGCCCGGAACGGCGCCTCCGACAGCCCGACCACCACCGTCTCGTAGCGCCGGGACGGCGCATCCCAGTCCGCCCCGTCGGCGATGCGGAACGCTTCCAGCACGCCGGTGAGGTCGAGCGCGGCGACGCCGTCGAAACCCAGCAGGCCGATGCGCCTCAGTTCCCTAGTCGTTGAAACGCCCATGCCCGCACGATAGCGCGCAGACTCCACGGCGCTCAGGACATTGTTCCGACCATCTGGGACATGGGCCTATCGCGGTATCGGGTGCATATTGGGAAAGGCGTTCCTTCCCCCTCGAAAGAGGGAAGGAAGAGGCGTTACGCCGCCACCGCCTCGCGGTAGCGTGCGGCGACGTCGCGCTGCGTGAGGTTCGGCCCCATGGCCAGGCGCGCGGCGTTGAAGGCGTCCCACTGCCGCTCGTCTTCCAGCGGCGGGATGGTGACGGTCTCGCCGCGGTCGAACCCGAGCAGGGCGGCGTCGACCAGGTCGTCCACCGACATCACCTTGCCCGGCAACAGCGCGTCGACGTCCTTGCCGGACCGCTCCCAGATCTCGGTGCGGGTGGCCCCGGGCAGCACCGCCTGCACCTTGACGCCCGTATCCTTGGTCTGGCCGGCCAACGACAGCGACAGGTTGAGCACATAGGCCTTCGAGCCGCTGTAGACCCCATCGAACGCCTCCGGCGCCAGGGCCAGGACCGAGGCGATGTTGATGATGCCGCCGGCCTTGCGCGCCACGAAGGCCTTGCCGGCGGCCGACGCCAGCACGGTGGGCGCGGTGATGTTCAGGGCGATCAGCTTGTTCAGCTCGGCCGGGCCGTTATCGAGCAGGCCGCCGTTGAGCGACATGCCGGCGTTGTTGACCAGCAGGGCGATGGCCGGATCGTCGGCGAGGCGCGCTTCGATCCTGGCCACGTCGGCGGCCGCCGTCAGGTCGGCGGGCAGCACCTCGATGGTGCGGCCGGTCTCGGCGCGCAGGCGGCCGGCCAGGGCCTCCATCCGCGCCGCGTCCCGCGCCACCAGGATCAGGTCGTATCCCCGATTGGCGAGTCGGTCGGCGTAGACGGCGCCGATGCCGGTGGAGGCGCCGGTCACGAGCGCCACGCCCTTGGTGCTGCTGGTCATGTTCGAATCTCCTTGCGGACCGGGTTGCGGACAGCGCTCCGCCAGTCGCTTGCAAATGAATAGTTATATCACTATTGTTTTGCAAGCGACTTAGGAAGATTCATCGCCGGGCCTCCCCCGGCGGCCGCAAAGCCGCCCTGGCAGGCGCGGCGCGGGACATGGTATCGATCTGCAATGGACACTGAGAAATTCAGCACGGGACCCTGTCCCATCGGCCGCGCGCTCGCCCTGGTGGGCGACGCCTGGAGCATCATGATCCTGCGGGACGTCTGTTACGGCCTGACCCGCTTCGACCAGTTCCGGTCGTCGCTCGGCATCGCGCCGAACATCCTGACCCAGCGCCTGAAGTCGCTGACCGCCGCCGGCCTGCTGGAGAAGCAGCGCTACAACGAGCGGCCGCCACGGGACGAGTATGTGGTCACCGAGGCGGGACGGGACTTCCTGCCCGTGCTGATGGCCATCGGCGCCTGGGGCCGCCGCCACAACGGCGACGGCGAGGTCACCCACAGCGTGGACGCCGAAACGGGCCAGCTGATCGAGCCGGTGGTGGTCGACCGCGCGACCGGCGTCCCGATCGGCCAGCGCCCGATGCGGGTCGTGGTCCCCTGAGACGCGCCTCCACAAGGCCGTAAAATTTCCGCACCTTCTCCCGTGTAACCGCCGGCCCGGAGGCGGCGAACCTGTGATTGTCCAGCCTGGAACGGGCGGACGATCCTCATCTAGGAGATGCCAACCATGGCTAGCTTCAAGTCCGCCACCATCGCGTCCGCCGCTGCGCTGTTCGCCCTGTCCAGCGTCGCCGCCACCATGGCCGTCACCCCGGCTTTCGCCGCGGACGCCAAGGTTCACTGCTACGGCGTGAATTCCTGCAAGGGCACCTCGGACTGCAAGTCCGGCAACCATGACTGCAAGGGCCAGAACGACTGCAAGGGCCAGGGCTTCAAGGCGCTGAGCTCCAAGGCCTGCGCCGCCCAGCACGGCAGCGAAACCGCTCCTCAGTAAGCGGTGGTTCACGGCCGGCCACGCCGGTCGAACCTATTCGGGAGGGTCCGGTCTCGGGAGCGATCGGGCCCTTCCACCCCTCAGGATACGACCATGTCCCAGCCAGAACTTCACACCTTCGCGGGTTTCGGCCTGGGCCTGCGCCCGCCCCACTACCAGGACTTCCTGTCCCGCGAGACCGGGGTGGATTTCGTCGAGGTCATCTCCGAGAACTTCATGGTGCGCGGCGGCCGGCCGCCGCACGTGCTGGACCAGGTGCGCGAGCGCTATCCGGTGGCCATGCACGGGGTCTCGATGTCGATCGGCTCGGCCGACGGGGTGAAGACCGACTACCTGAAGCGCCTCAAGGCCCTGGCCGACCGGGTGCGGCCGCTATGGGTGTCGGACCACCTGTGCTGGACCGGCGTGGAGGGCTTCAATTCCCACGACCTGCTGCCCCTGCCCTACACCGAGGAGACGATGCAGACGGTCTGCGCCAACATCGCGCGCGTGCAGGACGTGCTGGAGCGCCCGCTGGTGCTGGAGAACCCCTCCAGCTACCTGACCTTCGCTGACGACCAGATGAGCGAGTGGGAATTCCTGGCCGAGATGTGCCATCGCACCGGCTGCTACCTGCTGCTCGACGTCAACAACATCTACGTCAGCGGGACCAACCACGGCTTCTCGCCCGAAGCCTATATCGCCGGGGTCCCGGCCGATCGCGTGCGCCAGATCCACCTGGCCGGCCACAGCCAGGGCCGCGGCGGCCTGCTGATCGACACCCACGACCATGCCGTGCCCGACCCGGTCTGGGCCCTGTACCAGACCGCCCGCGCCCGGCTGGGCGAGGTCGCCGTGATGATCGAGCGCGACGACGACATCCCGCCGCTGGACGAGCTGCTGGCCGAACTCGACATCGCCCGCGCGCGGTCGGTCCCGGTCGAGGCGCGGGCGGCATGAGCGGCCTGCTCGACCTTCAGCGCGGCCTGCGCGACCATATCCTGTCCCGCACGCCAGAGGATTCCGGGCAGAGCATCGCGCCCCAGTTCGGCGGCGCCCCGGCCGCGGGGCTGGCGGTCTATCACAACGCCTATCGCGCCCAGCTTGTGGCCTGCCTGCGCGACACCTTCGAGAAGACCTGGGCCTGGCTGGGCGACGACGCCTTCGACGCCGCCGCCCGCGCCCATATCGAGGCCCACCCGCCACACAGCTGGACGCTGGGCGACTACGGGGTGGACTTCGGCGAGACCTTGGCCGGGCTGTATCCCGACGATCCCGAAGTGGCGGAGCTGGCCTGGCTGGATTGGACGCTGCGCCGCGCCTTCGAGGGCCCCGACGCCGAACCGATCTCGCAGGACGCGCTGGCCGAGGTGGATTGGGACAACGCCGTGCTGGTCTTGCTCCCCACCCTGCGCATCGGCGAGGTCGCCACCAACTGCGCGCTCCTGTGGGGTGCCATAGCCGAAGAGCAGACCCCGCCCCCCGCCGAACGCCTGCCCCACCCGGGCGCCGTGCGCGTCTGGCGCCAGGGCCTCTCGCCCCAGTACCGCACCATCGAGGCCGACGAACGCCGCGCCCTGGAGATGGTGGAAGCCGCCGCCCCCTTCGGCGA
The DNA here is from genome assembly GCA_049791955.1 of Caulobacteraceae bacterium. Classification (GTDB taxonomy): domain Bacteria; phylum Pseudomonadota; class Alphaproteobacteria; order Caulobacterales; family Caulobacteraceae; genus CAHJWH01. The sequence continues at coordinate 3,030 of JBARAK010000346.1, read as the reverse complement.
GATCTGCGCCATGCTGTCGGAAGGCCTGGACGATGCGCAAGCCGCCCAGCGTATCGGCGCCTTGCTGGCGAGCTGGCTGCAGGATGGGCTGGTGATCGGGGCGGCCTGACCCCCTCCGCCGCGGGGATGAGCGGTTTTCAAAGGACCTCCCCCTCCCACTGCGCGAGCGATGGCTCCTTCTCCCACAAGGGAAGAAGGCGCTATTGGGCTATCGCCGCCCGGCCCGAGGGACCATGGACCGCATCGACGCTATGAGGGTGTTCGTGACCGCGCTGGACGAGGGCAGCCTCGCCGGGGCGGGGCGAAGGCTCGGCAAGTCCCCCGCCGCGGTCAGCCGCGCGATCGTCTTCCTGGAGGCCCACGTCGGGGCGGAGCTGCTCTACCGCACCACCCGCTCGCTGAAGCTGAGCGAGGCCGGCGAACGCTACGCCACCGCCTGCCGGCGGGTGCTGGTCGACCTGGAGGAGGCCGACATCGTGGCGGCCGGCGAACGGTCCGCCCCGCGCGGCGTCCTGACCATCACCGCCCCGGTGGCGGCGGGCGAGGACATCGTCGGGCCGATCGTCGCCGACTTCATGGACGCCTATCCCGCCGTCAACGTGCGCCTGTACCTGCTGGACCGCCCGGCCAACCTGATCGACGAAGGCATCGATCTGGCGCTGCGCTTCGCGCACCTGGGCGACTCCACCCTGGTGGCTGTGCGGGTGGGCGAGGTCCGGCGGGTGGTGGCGGCCTCCCCCCGCTATCTCACCCAGCACCCGGTGATCCTGGAGCCCGCCGACCTGGCCCGCCACCAGATCGTGGCCATGACCCACTTCGGCATCGACAGCTGGAGCTTCCCGCCGCAGCCAGGCGGCTCGGTGCCGCGGGCGGTGCAGTTCACCCCCCGCTTCATCGTCAACAGCATCCGCGGCGCGATCGCCGCGACGGTCAGCGGGCGCGGGGTGACGCGGATGTTCTCCTATCACGTGGCCGAGCAGCTCCGGGACGGGCGGCTGCAGATCCTGCTGGCCAAGGACGAGCACGCGCCCCTGCCGGTCCACCTGCTCGCCCCCCACGGCCGCATGCAGACACCCAAGGTGCGCGCCTTCGTCGACTTCGCGGTCCCCCGGCTCAAGTCGCACTTCGCCCGGCTGTCGCGGGACGCCGAGGCCGCCTCGGTGACGCCCGACGCCCATCCGTCACCGGCGGCGCGGACATCGCCACTCCCCCGTTTATCGGAAGAGTGACCGCCGGATAACGGCTATTCGCCCGCTTTCAGGTGGAGCCTAAGTTGCTCGGCGTCGGACGCACACCGCTCCGGCCGCAAGATCATCGAGGTTCGTCATGGGCGCAGAACAGAAAGTCGCCGTCATCACCGGCGCGTCGCAAGGCATCGGAGCCGGCCTGGTCAAGGCCTTCCGCGATCGCAACTACCGGGTGGTCGCTACCTCCCGCTCCATTCGTCAGAGCAGCGACGAGGACATCCTGGCCATCGCCGGCGACATCGGCGATCCGGCCACGGGCGAGCGGGCGATCGACGCCGGGCTTGAGCGTTTTGGCCGGATCGACACCCTGGTCAACAACGCCGGCATCTTCATCGCCAGCCCCTTCACCAAGTACACCCAGGCGCAGTACGAGGCGGCGCTGGCCACCAATCTCGGCGGCTTCTTCCGCATCACCCAGCGCGCCATCGAAGCGATGGAGCCCCAGGGGCGCGGCCATATCGTCAACATCACCACCGCCCTGGTGAATCACGCCCTCTCCAGCGTGCCGTCGGTGCTGGCGGCCCTGACCAAGGGCGGGCTGGACGCGGCCACGCGCTCGCTGGCCATCGAATACGCCACCCGCGGCATCCGCGTGAACGCGGTGGCGCCGGGCATCATCAGCACACCGATGCACCCGCCCGAGACGCACCAGGGGCTGGCCGCCCTGCACCCGGTCGGGCGGATGGGCGAGATTTCCGACGTGGTCGACGCGATCCTCTACCTGGAGAACGCCTGTTTCGTGACCGGCGAGATCCTGCACGTCGACGGCGGCCAGAGCGCCGGCCACTGACCGCATCCTGACCCGAACGTGACGGCCCGGTTGCGGCGGCCGTCACGCTTCAAGGCCTGATCCAGGCCCTCCTCAACCAAGTCCAGGGAGATACGTCATGCCCTACGTCAACATCCAGCTCACCCGCGAAGGCACTGAACCCGGCGTCGACCACGTGACCGCCGAGCAGAAGGCGGCGATCTACAAGGGCGTCAGCCAGGTCCTGCTCGACGTCCTGAACAAGCCGCCCGAATGGACCTGGGTGGTGCTCCAGGAAGTGGAGATGGAGAACTGGGGCTGGGGCGGCATGCCGGTGGCCGAATACCGCAAGCAACTGGAGGCCAGGACCGCGTGGCCTGAAACCTCCAAATCCAAGACCTGAGGAACACCGTTCATACCCTTTTCGACCGCTCATCCCCGCGGAGGCGGGGATGAGCGGTTGAGGGAGGCGAAGCATTTCACATCGACGCGCCCGCGGCGCGTTCATCATCCATCCTCAATCCCCAAGGAGGCCGACATGCCCAGCCCGATCCCGGACGACCTGCCCCAGGCCCTGCTGGCCATACGCACCCGCCCCCTGTTCACCTTGCAGATCGACGTTGGCGCGCTGCAGGCGGCGGGCGGGACGGAGGGGGCGGCGCGACGCATCGGTCCGATCCCCGGCGGCAGCTTCCGGGGCGAACGCCTGTCGGGGCGGGTGCTGGACGGCGGCGCCGACTGGCAGACCCTGCACAGCGACGGCGCGGTGGCGCTCGACGCCCGCATCGTGCTCGAAGCCGACGACGGCGGCCTGATCGCCATGACCTACACCGGCCTGCGGCACGGGCCGCCCGAGGTGATGGCCCGGCTGGCGCGCGGCGAGGCGGTCGATCCGGCCGACTACTATTTCCGCATCTCGGCCGCCTTCGCCACCTCGGCCCCGCGCCATGAATGGCTGAACCGCATCCTGGCGGTCGGGGCCGGCCACCGCCTGCCCGGCGGCCCGATCTACACCCTGTTCGAGCTGCTGTAGGC
>JBARAK010000345.1:0-2970 GCA_049791955.1 Caulobacteraceae bacterium | reverse complement strand
AGAGCGTGATGGCCGCCGCAACCGGCTTCCACTTGCGGCTATCACGCTCTAGCGCCGCGGCGGCGTGTAGGGCCGCTCACGCCGCCAGGTCTCGGCGATGTGCTCCAGTTCCGCGTCGATGCGATCGGGAAGGGTGATGACCAGGTGGGCGAACAGGTCGCCGCGCTTGCCGCTGCTGCTGTCGAAACCGCCTCGTCCCCTCAGGCGCAACACCGAGCCCGAGTTGGAATGACGCGGTACGGTGAGCGCGACGGGACCTTCAGGGGTGGGCGCGTCCACCTTGGCGCCCAGCACGGCGTCGGGCACGGCCACCGGCAGGTCCATGTGCAGGTCCGCGCCCTCCATCCGGAACACCGGATGGGGACGGATCGCCAGTTCGATCAGCGCGTCGCCGGCCGCTCCGCCGCCGCGTCCGGGGTATCCTTGGCCGCGCAGCCGCAGGGTCTGGCCGTTGGCGGCTCCTTTGGGGATGGTCACGTCCAGCGTCCGTCCGTCGCCGAAGGAGATCCGGCGGGTCGCGCCCTTGATGATCTCCTCCAGGTCGACGTCCAGGCGGGCCTGCACGTCGGAGCCGCGCATGGCGAAGTTTTTGCCGCCCCGGCCCCGGCCGGAGAACATGCCACCGAAGATCTCGTCGAGGTCCACGCCCTCGAAGCCGCCGCCCTGGCCGAAAGGCGCGCCGCCATTGCCGCCGCCCTGGTAGCCGCGATGGACCTCGCGGCCGTCCGCGTCGATCTCGCCGTTGTCGTATTTGGTCCGCTTTTCGGGATCGCCCAGGATGTCGAAGGCGGCGCTGACGCGCTTGAAGCGCTCTTCCGCCGCCTTGTCGTTGGGGTTGCGATCCGGGTGCAGGTCCTTGGCCAGCTTGCGGAAGGCCTTGCGCATGTCGTCTGCACTGGTGGATCGACTGACACCCAGCTCGGAATAAAGGTCTTGCGCCACTGAGGTCCACGCCGTGAGGGAAGTCCGCATCCGAGCGTTCGGAAGCGGCGCGCAAGACTTAGGCGATCCTGAGAGCTGGGCAAGGGGCGTTGTTGCAAAATCGCAACAGCTCCGGCCTTACTCGCAGGGCCGAGCCTCAACTCTCGGGCAGAGCGCCTACTTCCGCTTGGGCGCGCTGTGCTGGAGCAGGGCGTCGAGGGTCTGGGCCCGGTGGGCGATGTCCTCGGCCATGCGACGGCAGAGGTCGCGTATCCCCACGGGATAGGCTTCGCCGCCATCCGCGATTTCCCCCGCGAGCTGGGTCGCCGCGGAAAGGGCCGCTTCGAGCGCGATGATCTGCTCGCCAGCGGCTTGCCGCGCCTCGGTCATCAGGCGGGCGGCGCGGGCGGCGGGCGTTTCGGGGACTGCCGGAACAATTGAAAGCTGGGACAGGGTCATCCTAAATCTCCAAACCCAGGCTGCGACGTTCAGCCGCGGGGACTCATCTGATCAACGAGTGAACGCCCTTCAAGTTCAGGGAAGATTTACGATATTGCGAAGCTTCATCATCTGTGTCCAGTAAGCAACATTAACTATCTCCGCTCTCCGGCGGATCGACCATCAGATCATAGGCCGGAAAGTCGATCGCGTCCTCCACGTCCTCAAGGGCGGTTTCCGACATCACCAGTCCACGAACGCTCACGCCCGCGCGGTGGACGCTCTCCGGATCGCCGCTGACCAGGGGATGCCAGCTCGCCAGCCCGCGGCCTTCGTAGAGGCGGCGGTAGGCGCACGAGAGCGGCATCCAGGTCAGCTCCTCGATCTTGTGGGGCGTCAGCTTGATGCAGTCGGGGACATGGCGGCGGCGGCGGGCGTAGTTGCTGCAGGCGCAGGTCTCGGTGTCCAGCAGGCGGCAGGAGATCCGGGTGGGGATGATCTCGCCGGTGTCCTCGTCCTCGAAGCGCACCAGGCAGCAGCGGCCGCAGCCGTCGCACAGGCTCTCCCACTCCAGCACCGTCATGTCGGCGAGGGACTTGGTTTCCCAGAAGGGACGGTCGGAGGGGGGCGCTGGCTTGGACATGGCTTTCAACCCCAATGTAGGGACTCAGGGTTAAGCTGGCTTCCGTGACATCGCCGCCTCCCATCCGCGCAGACCTCGCCGCCGGCCGCCGCCGCCTTCCCCGCTGGCTGCGCGGGCTGCTGGCCCTGGCCCTGGCCCTGATCCTGGTGTCGGGGCTGACGGCGCTGTGGGGGTGGAAGCTGGTGCTCGCGGACCTGCCGCCCACGCCCGACAAGGCCGCCCTCTGGTCGCTGAACCGGCCGCCCGGCGTGACCTTCCTGGACAAGGACGGAACCCTGCTGGCGGTGCGCGGACCGCGCCATGGCCAGGCGGTGGCGCTGGGCGACATGCCGGCCTACCTGCCCCACGCCTTCCTGGCGGCGGAAGACCGGCGCTTCTACGCCCACCACGGTGTGGACCTGGAAGGCGTCGCCCGCGCGGCCTGGGCCGACATCGGCGCCCACCACGTGGTCCAGGGCGGCTCCACCATCACCCAGCAGGTGGTGCGCAACATCTTCCTCAGCCCCGACCAGACCTTGAAGCGCAAGCTGCAGGAGGCCGCGCTCGCCTGGCGGATCGAGCGGATGATGTCCAAGGACGAGATCCTCCAGCTGTATCTGAACCGCACCTACTTCGGCGACGGCGCCTACGGGGTGGAGGCGGCCGCCCGCACCTACTTCGGCAAACCGGCCCGCGCCTTGACCCTGTCGGAGGCGGCGCTGCTGGCGGCGCTGCCCAAGGCGCCCTCGCGGCTGGACCCCGCCAACGACCTGGACGCGGCTCTGGCCCGTTCGCACATCATCCTGGCCGAGATGCGCCAGGACGGCTGGATCACCGAAGCCGACCGCCAGGCCGCCCTGGCGGCCCCGCCCAGACTGGTTCCGGAAAAGCCGGTGGAAGGCGATTTCGGCTACGCCCTGGACCTGGCGGCGTCGCGCGCCCGCGATCTCGCCCACGACGGCGCGCCGGACCTGATCGTGCGTCTGACC
>JBARAK010000344.1:0-3032 GCA_049791955.1 Caulobacteraceae bacterium | reverse complement strand
TCGATCACCCAGCGCTGGTCCAGCTCGAAGGCGGTCTTGTAGACGTCCTTCTCGTCCTGGCTGAGGAAGTCCAGGTGCTGGACCGAGCCCTCGTTCTCCAGGATCGAGCTCCACACCACGTCGGTGTTCTGGCCCTTGGCGTCCAGCACCCGCTCCAGGTAGGGGTTCTTCACCGCGAACGAGCCCGACAGGGTCTTGTGGGTGTAGATGTTGGCCGGGATCGGCTCGATGCCGGCCGAGGTGCCGCCGCAGATGATCGAGATCGAGGCGGTCGGCGCGATCGCCAGCTTGTGGCTGAACCGCTCCATCACGCCCTTTTCCGCCGCGTCGGGGCAGGGGCCCCGCTCTTCGGCCAGCTTCTTGGAGGCGGCGTCGGCCTGGCGGCGCAGGGTCTTGAAGATGCGCATGTTCCAGGACTTGGCCATGGCGCTCTCGAACGGCACGTTCTGGGCCTGCAGGAAGCTGTGGAAGCCCATCAGCCCCAGGCCCACCGACCGCTCGCGCTCGGCGGCGTAGACCGCGGCGGTCATCGCGTCGGGCGCGGACTCGATGAAGTCCTGCAGCACGTTGTCGAGGAAGCGCATCACGTCCTCGATGAAGGTCGGATGGTCGCGCCACTCCATGAACTTCTCGGCGTTGACCGAGGACAGGCAGCACACCGCGGTGCGGTCCTGGCCCAGGTGGTCGCGGCCGGTGTGGAGCATGATCTCCGAGCACAGGTTGGACTGGCGCACCTTCAGCCCCAGCTCGCGCTGGTGGGCCGGCATGGCGCGGTTCACCGTGTCGGAGAAGATCAGGTAGGGCTCGCCGGTCTGCAGCCGGATCTCCAGGATCTTCTGCCACAGCGAGCGGGCGTCGACCTCGCGGACCACCTCGTCGTTCTTGGGGCTGCGCAGGGCGAACTTGGTCCCGTCGCGCACCGCTTCCATGAAGGCGTCGCTGATCGAGATGCCGTGGTGCAGGTTCAGCGACTTGCGGTTGAAGTCGCCCGAGGGCTTGCGGATCTCGAGGAACTCCTCGATCTCGGGGTGGTGGATGTCGAGGTAGACCGCCGCCGAGCCGCGGCGCAGCGAGCCCTGGCTGATCGCCAGCGTCAGGCTGTCCATCACCCGGATGAAGGGGATGATGCCCGAGGTCTGGCCCGCGCCCTTCACCTTCTCGCCGATGGAACGCACGCCGCCCCAGTAGGTGCCGATGCCGCCGCCGTTGGAGGCCAGGGCCACGTTCTCGTTCCAGACGGTGACGATGCCGTCCAGCGAGTCGGGCACCGCGTTCAGGAAGCAGGAGATCGGCAGGCCCCGGTCGGCGCCGCCGTTGGACAGCACGGGGGTGGCGGGCATGAACCAGAGGTTGGAGATGTAGTCGTAGACCCGCTGGGCGTGCTCGGCGTCGTCGGCGTAGGCGGTGGCCACCCGCGCGAACATGTCCTGGTAGCTTTCGCCCGCCAGCAGGTAGCGGTCCTGCAGGGTGGTCTTGCCGAAGTCGGTCAGCACGGCGTCGCGCGAACGGTCCACCACGACCTTGCGCACCAGGGTGAGCTTGGGACGCGGCTTGCCGCGGGCGGTGACGCCCCGGACCAGGCCCTTGCCGACCACCGCTGCTGTCGCTGCCTCACCCATACCCGCCAACCCCTACATCTTGTGCCGAGCGCCAATCACACCCCCAAACTTAGCGGAGGTCAACGTCCTATAGGTAGGTATCCGGATGGAAATTTCTGCATCGGAGGGCTTGTGGTTTACGCCCTCCTAACCCTTTCGCGGGCGACTCACGATTCGTCCACGGAGGGGTCCATGATGGCCCGGCCGTTGCATCTTCGAGGGGTTTGGCGTAGTGCCTCGCGCCGTCATTGGGGAGTAGCCGCCCGCACCTTTCCGCGGGGGGCGCGTCAACAGACTTGGTGACGCGGGTGGACCGCGACGCCATGGCGCGCCTGGGCCGGTATCGGCTTGGCGAGACCTTTGGCTTTCCGCGTGCGAACCGGCGGGGTCGTGGGCGTGGAACGCCATAGGTCCGACCTCCACGGCCCCGCAGCATGAGCGATGTCCAGCACCTTCCTTGAGGCCGGCGCCATCTCGACGGGCCTCGTCGCCCTGGCCGAAGTCGGCGACCGCACCCAGATCCTCGGCGTGATGCTGGTGGCCCGGTTCCGCCGGCCCTGGACCATCCTGGGCGGGGTGATGGCCGCGAGCCTGGCCAACCACCTGCTGGCCGCCAGCCTGGGGGCGGTGGCGGGCCATTGGCTGCATGGGCCCTGGATGCGCTGGATCCTCGGCTTCTCCTTCATCGCCTTCGCGGTCTGGAGCCTGCTGCCGGAGAAGGAGGAGGTCGAGGCCGACGCCCAGGTGCGTTCCAAGCGCGGCGTGTTCCTGACCACCGCCGTCGCCTTCTTCCTGATGGAGATGGGCGACCGCACCCAGATCGCCACCGCCGCCCTGGGCGCCCGGTTCACCGAGGTGATCCCCGTCGCCCTCGGCTCGACGCTGGGCATGATGATCGTCAACGCCCCCTCGGTGATGCTCGGCCACGTGGCCGGCAATGGGCTGCCGGTGAGGGCGCTGAAGATCGGTGCGGCGATCCTGTCCGCCGGGGTCGGGGTCTGGACGCTGGCGGTCGGCTAGGGCCAAGGCCATATTTGCGGCAGGCCACACGAGGTTCCATGCGTTTCAAGATCGAACACCGGATCGGCGTCCAGCGCCCCGTCGAGCAGGTTTGGGCGGCGATCTACGACCTGACCGCCTGGAAGGACTGGAACCCGATGTATCCGGAGGCGTCGGGCCGGCTGCTGATCAGCGCGCCCCTGACCCTGACCGAGAAGGTCGACGGCAGGACCGAGACCTACCAGGCGATGGTCGGCGACTGGGTCCCGCACGCCCAGATCGTGTGGGTGCGCAAGTCCCGCAGCGGGCTGCTGCGCCACGTCCGCTACCTGGAGATCGAGAAGCTCAGCGAGGAAGGCTGCATCTTCTCCAACGGCGAGATGTTCGAGGGGCTGACCGCCGGCCTGCTGGTCTCCAGGGGCCGCCGCCGGGCGC
>JBARAK010000343.1:0-8544 GCA_049791955.1 Caulobacteraceae bacterium | reverse complement strand
CGCTTCCGCCCCGGCCAGGCTGACCACCTGCTCGCCGATCCCGGCCTGCCAGCCGTGAGTGGCCTGGGCGAGCTGGTCGAGGTCCACCAGCAGCGCCGGCTGGCCGCGGGCGTTGCCGGTCGCCTCCTTCAGGGCGTCGGCGAGCAGCTTGCCCGCATCGGTGTATTTCTGGACGTAGCGGGGCTGCTTGTAGAGCACCAGGCCCCGGATCGAGGCGTTCTGGTCGTACAGGCCCGAGATCGCCCGCTCCACCGCGCCCACCACCTTGTAGGACGAGGCGTTCTCGCGCGCGGAACGGATCGAGGCGGTCTGCAGCGTCACCGTCGCCGCGCACATGCACAGCAGGGCGATCAGCGCCGCTGCGAAGGCCGCCGTGAGTTTTCGTGAGACGCTCAGGTCCGCCAGCATCGTTTCACCCCGTCCGCTTATCGGGGGTGATGGCAACCTAAGAATCTTAACTAATAATAACCATGCGGGAACTGTATTGACGCAGCAGGGGTGGGTTTAGGCATTTCATAATGTCACAAAACTACTGTGCGTTGAAAATAAAACGGCGGATTGCAATGTGAGATTTGCAATTGAAAGTTCGTCGACGTCCTGCGCTTATATTTAGCCGGACCCATTATTTAGATTTAGCCGGGCCGAACGTGCGCCGCTCAGTCGTCTTTCGGCTCGGTCTTCGGGGACGCTGACCGTGGGCGGGAGCGGAACTTCCGTTCGGTCGCCTCCACCCGGGTCCACAGGTCTTCGATCTGGCTGGTGAGCGAATATTGGCGATAGATGTCGAAGTCCTGCACGGCCACCTGGGCCTTGGGGAACAGCTCGTAGTAGCGCTTCCACAGCGGGCTGGCGTCGCGCAGGTGGCGCTGCCGGTCGGTCAGGGGGTCCCACAGGTCCGCCTCGACCAGGGCGGTCTTGCAGCGGATCATGTCCGGCAAGAGGATGTACAGGTACAGGAAGCGCGGCGTGGCCATGTTGGCGAACCGCTCGTCGACCTTCATGTGCCAGGCGCGGAAGGCGCGCCGGAAGGCGTCCTGGCGTTCGGAGTCGCTGGAGAACCAGCCCATCTCCTGGACCAGGGTCGTGGCCACGTCGGACTGCTGCACGATCTCGTCCGGCTTGCGGCCCGCGTTCAGGGCCACGGCCACGCTGGAGAACGGGACGCCGAGGGAGGTCGACAGGGTGGTGTACTCGACCGGCTTGCCGCCGATCGCCGTCCATTGCGAATAGACCGCGTCGGGGGCCGGGCGCTGGGCCGCCGCCGGCCCGGTCCGCTTGGCGCCCTTGGGCTTCCACCGGCTGTCGGCGTCATAGCCGCGCTCCCCGGTGGTGGGGGCGACGCGGTGATGCTCGCTGGGGCAGGGCCCCACGCCGAGCAGGAAGCCGCGGAAGTCGCGCCAGGCTTCGGGGAATTTGGCGCTGCGGTCGAAAATGATCCGGCGATGCTCCGCCGCCTCGAGCTTGAAGGCGATCATCAAGTCGCGGAGTTTCATGTTCTCGACGCGCTTCACCCACGCCGGCGCCAGGTCGAGGGGCGCAACAGGCGCGCCGTCGGCTGCGCCCGGCGGCTCATCCTCAGGCGTTCCAGGTGCGCGAACTTGATTGGCGGTGTGTTTCATTTCCAACGTTAAGATTAAGACGAATTAAGCACACTGATCTGCGGCGCCCGGTGCGCACCGATTGAGAATCGGTAATCAGCCCGCTCCTAACAGTTTATGTATAAATTTTCGCTGTGGAAAATTAGAGTCTAGCTGCTGCTCTTCCAATCCAGGCAGCGGAGGCGGCCGAAGCGGGTGGCGCAGAATCCAGTTTGGTAAGATCCGTGGTGCAGTTCGACCCACTGATCGAATCTGCACTGCAACCATATATCGACGTAGCGGCGTTCATTCTCGCGCCGGAACACCGGCTGAAGGTTGATCGTATAGAACGGGGTCATGTCGTCGACCCCGCTGTCCCATTTATTGACCAGGCCGCAGATGCGTCCCGATCGCGTGGCCCACACCGCGCCCAGTTCCAGGGTGGGGGCGGTCTGGCGTTTCCGCTCGGTCTACGGCCTTCGTTGCAATGGCGAAATCGGCCGGCCCCAGTGGGCGTGCAGACTCAGGTGAGCAAGCCTTCGCCGGAGACGACCCATGACCCGAGCCGCCCTCATCGCCCTGGCTGGACTTCTGCTGGCCGGCGCGGCCCAGGCCCAGCCCGCTCCGGCGGCCCCGGCCGATCAGTCGGCCTCTGCCCAAGGCGGCATGGGGGATGGGATGAGGGGCGGCATGGGCGCCATGCGCGAAGCCTGCGCCGCCGACATGAAGAGCTTCTGCGGCGACGCCGGCCAGGATCGCGGCGCGCGGCGGCAGTGCATGATGGATCACCAGGCCCAGTTCAGCCCGAGCTGCAAGGACGCCATGGCCAAGATGCGGGCCTGGCGCGAGGCCCACCCGCGCAACGGCGGCGGCTCTCCCCAATAGCGCCCGTCCGATAAGGCCTGCCGCCATTTAAAGCTTGTCGTCATCGCGCGGGAGCGGCCCGCAGCTTCGGCGCGTTGGTCTCGGGATCTTCATCGCGAGGCGGACATGACCAGCTACAAGCTCAACGAAGACGACGACGGCTTCCTGCAGCTCCCGCAGGGCGCCTTGCTGGTGGCTTCGGGCGGCGACGGGGCGGAGACCTGGATCGAGCGGGCCAAGGACGCCACCGTGCGGGTGGTCGTCGCCAGCGTCGCGGTGGCCACGGCCGACGGCGCCAGCCTGGAGGCGGTGATCGAGGTGGACGGCGCCCGCGCGCATGGCGCCACCGGCCCTGAGCCCGCCGACACCCACCTGCAGTCGATCCAGAGCGTGCAACTGGTGGTCCGCCCCGACCAGCGGGTGCGGTTCAAGGCCTATCCCAACCCGGTCAGCGCCCGGGTCCTGAAGACGGTCGTCTATACCCACGACCTCAACTGAAGCCTGCATTAGGCCCGGCCTGACGCGATCCTTGCGACGAGGCGACCCGCAGGCGTAGCCTCGACGAAACGCGAGGGAGTGGACTTGGCGACTTTCGATCCGGCGGCGGCGACCGCGGCCTACCTCGCGACCCTGCCGCCCGCGGCCCACGCCAGGGCGACGGCTTACACCCACGGCGGCCACTGGCTGTTGCTGTGGGACTGGCTGGTCACGATCGCTGTGGCCTTCATCATCGTCCGCAGCCGCCTGCTGGCGCGGGCCGAGGAGCGGGTCGAACGGAAACGGCCGCGCCCGGTGCTGGCCAGCGCCGTGGCCGCCGCCGTGTTTCTGGCGCTCGACTTCGTGCTGCAGTTGCCCTGGGACGTCTACGCCCAATGGTGGCGGGAAAAGCAGTACGGCCTCACCAGCCAGCCGCTGCCGGGATGGCTGGGCGAGCAGGTGATCAGCTTCGTCATCTCGCTTGTCCTCACCGTCCTGTTCCTGGCGGCGATGTACGCCCTGATCCGCCGGGCGCCCCGGACCTGGTGGGCGTGGGCGGGCGGGCTGGCGATCATCGCCATCGTGTTCATGGCGGTGGCGGCGCCGATCTTCATCGAGCCGCTGTTCAACACCTACACCCCGGCGCCGAACGGACCCGTGCGCGACGCGGTGACGGCCCTGGCCCACAAGGCCGGCGTGCCCTCCGACAAGATCTACATCTACAACGGCTCAAGGCAGTCCAACCGCTATACCGCCAACGTCTCGGGCCTGGGGCGCAGCGCGCGCGTGGCGCTGAGCGACACCATGTTCGCCAAGGGCGCCGACATCGGCGAGGTGCGCGCGGTCGTCGGCCACGAGATGGGCCACTACAGCCACAAGCACCTGCTCTGGACCGCGCTGGTGTCGAGCCTGCTGGCGGTGGCGGCCTTCTGGCTGACCGACCTGCTGTTCCCCTATGTCGCCAACCTGATGGGCGCGGACGTGGGCGGCATCGCCGACCCGGCCGGCCTGCCGGTGGTCGTGGCGATCATCGCCACCCTGAGCCTGCTTGCGACGCCGCTGCTGAATACCGAGACGCGGCTCGAGGAGGCGGACGCCGACAGCTTCTCGCTGCGCTACGCCAACGAACCCGACGGCCTGGCGCGGGCCATGGTCAAGACCATCGAGTACCGCGCCTCCTCTCCCACGGCCCTGGAGGAGTTCATCTTCTACGACCACCCGAGTGTGGAGCACCGCGTGCGCAAGGCGATGGAGTGGAAGGCGGCGCACATGGGTGGGGATCGCGCGCAGCACGGGAGCGCTCCCTGAACTCCATCACCTTTTCCGCTCATTCCCGCGAAGGCGGGAATCCAGATCAAATCCGCTGGCGCTTGCGAATGAATCTGGGTCCCCGCCTCCGCGGGGAAGAGCGGTTTCTTGAGAGCGGAAGGCTTGGGGAGGGCGCGCCGCCATTTGAACCCATAGGCTCGCCCAGGTGTTGTTCCTGATCAGCCCAGCAGGAGGTTCCCATGGCGCAAGGCCATACGCCCGCCCATTCCGGCAAGAGCCTCACCATCCAGCGGCTGGAGCCGTTCGAGCACCGGGGCATAGCCATGGTGTCGGACGCCCTCGATGCGGACGGCCGCATCGCGGACCTCTACAGCGCCTATCACGACGACCTCGTCCCCGGCCTGGGCTGGAGCGCGGTGCTGGAGGCGGAATCCTTTGTCCTGGTGGTGGAGGATCCGGACGCGCCGCGCGAGACGCCCTTCCTGCACTGGCTGGTCTGGAACATCCCGGGCAGGGCGACCGCCATCCCCGCGGGCCTGCCGCGCACGGAGCGGCCTGACCAGCTGCCGGGCGCGGTGCAGGGGCTGAACAGCGCCGGCCAGCCGGGTTGGTTCGGACCCAAGCCGCCGCCGGGCCATGGCATCCACCACTATCACTTCCAGCTGTTCGCCCTCAGCGGGTGGCTCGACCACCTGGCGGCGGACACCACGCTGGAGCAACTGGTCAGCGCGCTCAAGGGCATGACCATCGCCTCGGGCGAACGGGTGGGAACCTATGAGCGGCCCGACCCGGCGCATGACGCCTCGTCGCCCGGCCGCACCGGCGGCTACGGGTCCAACCCCTATTCGGACACCCGGCGCGAGGAGAGCAGCGGGCGCGGCGGCCTGGACGAAGACGACCTCGACCGTCACGCGCCGCACACGCCGGACGGCGAGACGGAGCGCCATCGGTCTTAGTTTGGATTGAACCGCCGCTGATTTCCGCTTATCCCGGCGAATGCCGGGATAAGCGGGATGTTAGCTCTGCAATTGTCTTCAGCTTCCGGGCGCAGCCGTGTCGTAGAAGTTGACCAGGTCCTGCTTCACCAGCTTGAGCTCTTCGGGGTTCAGGTAAACCATGTGGCCCGACTTGTAGTACTTGAAGCTCAGGTTCTGCTGCAGCGTCTTGTTGATCTCCATGTGCGAGAGATCGTACTCGGTGCCGCCGAACGGGGTGGCGAAGTCGTAGTAGCCGTTCAGCGAGAGGACCTTCAGGTTCGGATTCTGGCGCATGGCCGTGCCCAGGTCGATGGCCAGGTCGGCCACCTGCGAGCGGCGGCGCATGCCGGGCGCCTGGTGACGCCAGTCCCAGGCGGGGCTGATCACCTGCGAATAGTTCGGGCGGTAGGTCAGCTTGGTCTGGTAGCCCAGCTCGTCGCGCAGGTAGCTGTTCATCAGCCCGAGGTAGGGGCCGATGCTCTGGGTCGAGATGGGATCGTAGTCGGCGCTCTCGCCGGCGGTGTCCGGCTCGGTGCCCTTGAAGCGGGAGTCGAGCCGGCCGATGATGTCGCCCTGGTCGCGCAGCAGCTCGGTGCGGAAACGGCCGAGGTTCACGCGCAGGTTGGCGCGCTTGATGAACTCCGGCGACAGGCCGGTGAAGTAGCCCATCTTCTGGGCCACCTGGTCCTCTTCGGCCGGCGAGATGGTGTCACCCTTGGCCAGGGCCGCGGCGTAGGGGCCGTGGGCGAAGTCGCGGGCCTGCTGCACGAAGCCGGCGAGGTCGGCCGGGCGGTTCTGGATCCGGTTATGATACCAGGCCGTGGCCGCATAGCTCGGCAGGTAGTTGATGTCGTTCTGGTCGTAGCCCGCGTCCTCGGCGCCGAAGTTCAGGATCGAGGACAGCAGCACGATGCCGTTCAGCTGCATCCCCTGGGACTGCAGCAGGTAGGACAGGCCGGCGGCGCGGGGCGTGCCGTAGCTTTCGCCGAAGATGAACTTGGGCGAGTTCCAGCGGTCGTTCATGGTGACGTAGCGGCTGATCGCCCAGGCGAAGGTGTCGATGTCCTGGTCCACGCCCCAGAACTTCTCGCCCTTGGTGTCGCCCAGCGGCCGCGACAGGCCGGTGCCGATGGCGTCCAGGAACACCAGGTCGGTCTTGTCGAGCAGGCTGCTCTGGTTGGCGACCAGGTGGTATGGCGCGGCCGGGGTGGGATCGGGCTGGTTGGTCTGCACCCGCACGGGGCCGAGCGAGCCCAGGTGCAGCCACATGCTGGACGAGCCCGGGCCGCCGTTGAACAGGAAGGTCACCGGCCGGGTGGCCGGGCCATGATGCTCGGCGACGTAGGCGACGTAGAACATCGAGGCGACCGGCTTGCCCTCGTCGTCGCGGATGGTCAGGGTCCCGGCGGTGGCCTCGTAGGGGATGGTCTTCCCGCCGATCTCGGCCACGTGGTGGGTGGTCTTGGCCACCTCGTTGACCGGGGCGGTGACGGTGTCGGCCGGGGTTATCTTGCCGTCGGCGTCGCGCATGGCGCGGCCGTCCATGCCGCCGGTGTCGGAAGCGGCTTCGTCGGAGGGCTTGGCGGAGGCGGCGGCCGCCTGGCCCCGGGCCGGCTTATCGGCGGCGAAGGCGTTTCCCGCCAGGGCGAGCGCCAGCACATTGGCCACGACGAAGCGCATATGGTTCCGCATGTATCCCCTTCGACGGCGCCGCCGGCCGCCTGTTTGAATTATTTATACGATCTGATGGGCGGGACGCGGCAAAGGCAAGGGGATATCTGCGGCTGACGGCCAAGCTTGACGCCTGCCCGATTTTTGATCTTGAAGCGCCGCCTCAGGTGCGGCTCACACGCCCTTGAGGAAGCCCGCCATCGCCTCCCGGAGATGGCTGGCGATCTCCGTCCGCCTTTGCGCCTGGGTCCCGAGGCGGGCGGCGAGCAGGACGGGTTCGACCTCGGCTTCGAGCAGGCTCGCGGCCTCATCGGCGAAGCTCTTGGCGGCGAGGAACCAGCCGATGATCGAGCGGTCGGGCACGGGATACCGCCCGATCGCGAACTCGACCTGGCGCGCGCCGTCGGCCAGTTCGCGGCTCCAGAGGCGGCCCCGGTCGTCGCCGGTGATGGCGACCCGGAGCATGTCGTCCTGGAGATCGTCGACCAGCTTGATCGCCAGCAGGGCCATGCTGCAGCAGCCCAGGTTGGTGGCGGAGCGCTCACCGATCCGGTCGCGGCGCTGCCAGTGCCGCTGGGCGAAGGCGACCACCAGGGCGACGACCCCGACGAACACATTGGCCAGGGCGCCGATCCAGCCACCGGCGCCCTCGTGCGCATCCAGCAGGTGCAGGAAGCCTGGCGCCCCCACCAGCGCCACCACGGCGAACACGACCACCGCGCCCAGGGCCCCGCCGCCGGCCCCCCACGCCAGCTCCTTCAGGTCAGGTCGAAAACGCATCGGTTTCCCCTCCGCCGCGCCTGCCAGCATGGGGCCGGTTCCCCGCGGCGGCCAGGGGGTCTAAACAGGTCGCGCTGAAGTGGAGACCTGCATGCAAAAGCGTAAGCTCGGGCGGTCGGGGATTTCGATCGCGCCCTTCGTGCTCGGCGGCAACGTGTTCGGCTGGACGGCGGACGAGGCGACCTCCTTCGCCCTGCTGGACGCCTATGTGGGCGAGGGCTTCGACGCCATCGACACCGCCGATGTCTATTCCCGCTGGGTCCCGGGCCATGCGGGTGGCGAGTCCGAGGCGGTGATCGGGCGCTGGCTGGCGGCGCGGGGCGGCCGCGGCCGGGTGATGATCGCCACCAAGGTCGGCATGGATATGGGGGAGGGCGGCAAGGGGCTGCGGCGCGCCCACATCGAGCGCTCGGCCGAAGCGTCGCTCAAGCGGCTGCAGACCGACTACATCGACCTCTACCAGTCGCACGCCGATGACGCGGAAACCCCGCTGGACGAGACCCTGGCGGCCTACGAGAGCCTGATCAAGGCGGGCAAGGTCCGCGCGATCGGGGCCTCGAACTACGACGCCGGGCGGCTGGCCGAGGCCCTGTCGGTCAGCGAGGCCAGGGGCCTGCCGCGCTACGACACCCTGCAGCCGCTCTACAACCTGGTCGAGCGCGAGGCGTTCGAAGGCGCCCTGGCCAAGGTCTCGGCGGACAACGACGTGGCGGTGATCCCCTTCTTCGGCCTGGCCTCGGGTTTCCTCACCGGCAAGTACCGGTCCGAGGCGGACCTGGCCAAGAGCCCGCGTGGCCAGCGGGTGAAAGGTTATCTCAACCCCAAGGGCCTGGCCGTGCTCGCGGCCCTGGACGCGGTGGCGGCCGAGCTGTCCGCGACGCCGGCCCAGGTCGCGCTGAAGTGGAGACCTGCATGCAAAAGCGTAAGCT
>JBARAK010000342.1:0-1968 GCA_049791955.1 Caulobacteraceae bacterium | reverse complement strand
AGGCGAAGGCGGGCCCGCGGCCGTGCGCGCCATCGGCAACCACCTGAACCGGCTGCGCCGCGCGATGATCCTCACCCAGTCCGGCGCCGGGGCCCAGGAAGCCGCCAAGGCGGTGGGCGTGTTCTGGAAGCAGGAGCGCGAGTTCCTCCGCCAGCTCAAGAGCTGGCGCATGGACGACCTCGACACCCTGTCGGGCGACGTGCTGGACGCCGACCGCGCCTGCAAGTCCGCCGGCAGCCCCGACCACCTGATCGTCGAACGTCTCGCCCTCTCCATCGCCGGCCGCGCGCGGCGGCTGGGATTGTAATTCGCCTTCTCCCCCCGCGGGAGAAGGCGGGGACCCGCGGAGCGGGGAGGATGAGGGGTCTCGCGACGGTGGGTTCAGGGGATCGCTGACAGCGTAGCGCGACCCCTCACCTTCCCATCGCAAGCGATGGGCCCCTCCCTCTCCCGCAAGTGGGAGAGGGGATCAGGCGCCCCTAATGCCGCGCCCCGGCAGGCTGGGACCGGAAGCTGATCGCGATGCGGTTGTAGGCGTTGATCAGGCCGATCGCGACGGTCAGGTCGGCCAGTTCCTTCGCGTTAAAGACGGCGATGGCGGCGTGGTAGGCGTCGTCGGGGACATTGGTCTCGGCCGCCCGGGTGACCGTCTCCGCCCAGGCCAGGGCCGCGCGCTCGCGGGAGTCGAACAGGGTCCCGCCCTCGCGCCAGACCGGCGTCAGCACCAGCTTGTCCACCGTCACCCCGGCCTTGAGCAGGTCGCGCGAATGCAGGTCGATGCAGTAGGCGCAGCCGTTGATCTGGGAGACCCGCAGGTTGATCAGGTCGATCAGCACCTTGGGAAGCCCGGACTCGGCGATGTGCTCGCCCACGCCCGCAAGCGCCTTCATGCCCTCAGGCGCGGCGGCATAGTAGTCCAGTCTCTGGTGGCTCATGAACGGGTCCTGCCTTGGATGTTGAGATGTCTTATTGTCGGGGCGATTTTATTCCGGCCGATGACAGACGGTTTCGACATCGTCCGGATCGGGCGAACCGGCGCCACGGCGCCTCACATCATCCGGCCGTCAGCCGGCGCACCGCGGTCACCGCCGCCACGGCCCGGGCGTGGACCTCGTCCGGCGTGAAGCCGGGCTTGTACAGCTCGCCCCCCATGCCGAAGCCACGCGCGCCGGCCGCCCACCATTCGGCCATGCCGACCGGCGTCACCCCGCCCACCGGCATCACCACCGCGTCCTTGGGCAACACCTCCAGCAGGGCCCTCACGTGGCCGGGCCCATAGGTGGCGGCGGGGAACAGCTTCAGATGCCGCGCGCCCGCGTCGCAGGCGGTGAAGGCCTCGCTGGCGCTGCCGAAGCCGGGCATGGGGCTCAGCCCCCGCTCCACCGTCCGCCGGATCACCGCCGGATTGGTGTTGGGGGCCACCACGATCCGGCCACCGGCCGCGGCCACCTGATCGACCACCTCCGGCGTCAGCACGGTGCCTGCGCCGCAGACCAGCCGGTCGGCCCAGGCGGAGAGCCTGTGGATGCTGTCCAGCGGTTCGGGCGAGTTCATCGGCACCTCGATCACCCGCACGCCCGCAGCGAACAGGGCCTCGCCCACCGCCTCCACCTCGTCGGGGCGGACCCCACGGATGATCGCGACGATGGGGACTTCAGCCAGGGCGTCTTCGAGGGTCATGACAGGCCGCCTTTGCGTGAGAGGATCTCGAACAGGGCGTGCAGGCCGGCCAGCACGGCGGTCTCGCCGCTGTGGACCTCGGCCGGCACGCCGGCATGGTCCAGGGCCCGCTTGTACTGCGTACAGAGCCTGCCGTCTCCGACCAGGGCGACCGGCGTATCGCGCGGGACATCCAGCAAACCGGGCGTGGCGGCCACATCAGCTCCGATCAGCAGCCCGGACAGGTAGGCGCGCACGTGCTCCGGCTTCAGCCCGCCGCCGCCCACCACCCGGGCGCGGGCGGTGAAC
>JBARAK010000341.1:0-4443 GCA_049791955.1 Caulobacteraceae bacterium | reverse complement strand
GGTGCGGGTGGTGCGGGTCTCGACCGAGGCCGCGGGCGGAGATGGCGACGCGCTGCACGGCTCCCCCCAGGCGGTCGACCAGGTGCTGAAGGGCCACGGCGTGATCCCGGGCGGGGTCGACGCGGGGGGCGCGCTACTGCTGGACGACGAGTACGGGACCTTCGTGGAGCGGATGGACGGCCCGGCCGACGCCCTGTCGGACCGGCTGCGCAAGCTGCTGACCGCGCGGGTCAGCTACATCGGCATCGACGAGACGCTGTGGGACTACGCCCCCAGCCGCACCGACCTGATGATGGGCGCCCCGCTGGACGACCACCAGCAGACCTACGTCTACAACAAGCCCCAGCAGATCGGCTCGGTCTACCTGAAGGCCATCTACCACGGCTACACCGACGGTAGCTTCGCCACCCGCCAGACCCGTCCGCCGGAGTGGGCGCACCTGGGCCTGCTGGGCCCGGTGCTGCGGGCCGAGGTCGGCGACACCCTGCGGGTGGTGGTGCGCAACAACGCCCGGCAGGCCTATTCCCTGCACGTCCACGGCCTGCGCTACACCGCCGCCAGCGAAGGCGCGATGACCGCCGGCGTCCCCGGACCCTGGGGGATCATCCCGCCTGCCGGGACCTATACCTACGTGTTCGACGTGCCCGAGCGCGCGGGCCCCGGCCCCGGCGATCCCAGCTCGGTGGTCTGGCCCTACCACAGCCACGCCCAGGAGGGGGTGGACGAGAACACCGGCCTGGTCGGGGCGGTGGTGGTCACCCGCAAGGGCATGGCCAGGCCGGACGGCTCGCCCAAGGACGTGGACCGCGAGTTCGTCACCCTGTTCAAGATCTTCGACGAGAACCGCAGCGCCCTGCTGCAGGACAACATCGACCGCTTCACCGAGCCCGGCCGCGCGCCGGCCGCCCCGCTGCAGGACGAGGACGACGCCCCCACCGACGTCGAGACCCGCGCCTGGATCGACAGCAACACCAAGTACGCCATCAACGGCTACCTGTTCGCCAACCTGCCGGGGCTGGACATGCACGTGGGCGAGCGGGTTCGCTGGTACGTGATCGGCCTCGGCTCGGAAAGCGACCTGCACAGCCCGCACTGGCACGGCCAGACCGTGGTGGTCGGCGGTCGCCGCGCCGACACGGTGGAGGTGCTGCCCGCCACCAGCGTGGTCGCCGACATGGTTCCCGACAATCCCGGGACCTGGATGTTCCACTGCCACGTGATCGAACACTTCGAGGGCGGCATGACCGCGCTCTACCGCGTGACGCCGGCCGTCTCGACGCCCCGGTCCCCCTCGACGCCTCAGTCCCCTCCCCATCCCGCCGAAGGAAACCGATGATGCGCAGCAAGCCGTTGCGGACCAGCCTGATCGCCCTGACGATGGCCCTGGCCAGCCAGGCCCCCACCCTGGCGGCGCCCGCGCCCCAGGCTGCCTCCGCTCCCGTTTCGAAGGCCAAGGCCGCGCCGGCCACGCGCACGCCGATCCGCCACGTGGTGGTGATCTTCCAGGAGAACATCTCCTTCGACCACTACTTCGGGACCTATCCCAACGCCGCCAACCCGGCGGGCGAGCCGGCCTTCCACGCCCTGCCCGGCACGCCCAAGGTCAACGGCCTGACGCCCGAGCTGATCGCCCACAACGCCAACAAAGCCAACCCGATGCGCCTGGACCGGGTGCAGGCGATCACCTGCGACATGGACCACGGCTACGCCGCCGAGCAGAAGGCCTACGACGCGGGCAAGCTCGACAAGTTCGTGGAGCACACCGGCGCCACCGGCCCCCTGTGCGACGCCAAGATGGTCATGGGCTACTACGACGGGAACACGGTCACCGCGCTGTGGAACTACGCCCAGCGCTTCGCCATCAGCGACAACTTCTTCGACACCGAGTACGGCCCCTCCACCCCCGGCGCCCTGAACCTGATCCGGGGCAGCACCATCGGGGTGGACCACGACGACGTGCCGGGCCGCCTGTACAAGGGCATCCTGTCCAGCGACCTCGACCCGGTGTTCGACGGCTGCTCGCAGGCCACCGCCGCGCGGCCGGAGGTCGGCTTCAAGGGCCACAACGTCGGCGACCTGCTGAATGCGCGCAACGTCACCTGGGGCTGGTTCCAGGGCGGGTTCAAGCCCTCGGCGGTCAACCCGGACGGCGGCGTCGTCTGCGCCGCCAGCAGCAAGAACGCCTCCGGCCGCACCATCCGCGACTACAGCCCGCACCACCAGCCGTTCCAGTACTTCGAGCAGACCTCCAACCCCAAGCACCTGCCCCCCAGCTCGGTCGCCATGATCGGCAAGACCGACCAGGCCAACCACCAGTACGACCTGGCCGACTTCTGGGCGGCGGTGGACGGCGGCGAACTGCCGGCGGTCAGCTTCCTGAAGGCCACCGCGGCCGAGGATGGCCACGCCGGCAACTCCGGCCCGATCGACGAGCAGCGCTTCCTGGTCAAGACCATCAACCGCCTGCAGAAGAGCCGCTTCTGGGGTTCCACCGCCGTGATCATCGCCTATGACGACAGCGACGGCTGGTACGATCACGTGATGCCGCCCCTGCTCTATCCGTCCAAGGGTCCCGACGACGCCCTCAACGGCCCCGGCCAGTGCGGCGAGCCCACCTCGGACGCCACCCTGAACCGCTGCGGCTATGGTCCGCGCCTGGTGCTGGTGGCGATCTCGCCCTACGCGCGCCGCAACACGGTGGACCACACCCAGACCGACCAGGCCTCGATCCTGAAGTTCATCGAGGACAACTGGAGCCTCGGCCGTATGCCCGCCTCCGACGCCTCGCTGGACAACGCCGCCGGCTCGCTGGACGGGCTGTTCGACTTCAAGTCCAAGCCCCAGTCAGCCCCGCTGCTGCTCGACCCGACCACGGGGGAGGCGCAGTAGGAACATATCTCCTCCCCTGCTTTAGCGGGGGAGGGGGACCCCGCGTAGCGGGGTGGAGGGGGCTCGAAGGGCGCGGAGCGGATTCCATGACTCCGCCCCAATCCGTCCTGCCCCTTTCCACGGAATGAAACGGAAGCCGTGGTTCTCCGCGCGCCCCCTCGGTCCGCTTCGCGGCCCCCTCCCCCGCTATCGCAGGGGAGGCGGAAGGCCCTACTGCCCGCCTGTCTTCGGCGCAGCCGCCAGGGACTCCACATACGGCAGCGGCTTGTCCAGCAGGGTGGTCTGGATGAAGTCGAAGCGGGCCTTTTCGTAGGCGGGCGCGGGCTTCACCGTCCCGTCGGCGCCGAACAGCATCAGGGTGTCGTTCGCCGCGCCGTAGGCCGGCCACGCGGGCGCGCCGGGGCACTGCGGATGTCCCGCCTTGGCGAAGCTGGCCCAGCAGCCGTGCATGACCTTGGCCACCGCCTCGTCCTGGGGCGCGGCCACGGCCCGCGCCGAGCCCAGGGTGTCGAAGACGTAGACCATCTCGCTGCCGTGGATCGCGCCCGGCCACGACGCGCGCCGTTCCTCGCCGACATAGGCGAAGCGGTACAGGAACATCGGCGCGGCCGCGGCGCCTTCGGCCGCGATCCGGCGGGCCGGGGCGCCGAAGATGGTGTCGGCGAACAGCAGGGCGCGCAGCCGGGGGGCATCGGCCGCGTCGGCCCCATAGGCCGCCCGCACCCCGTCCATGCTGGGACGATAGAGCTGCATGGTCTGGTCGGCGGCGGCGGCGTAGGAGCGGACCAGCGAGCCCTCGAAGGAGTTGGTGCCGATCATGGTCGGCACTGCGGCCTGGCGGCCCTCGGCGAACACGGTCTGGGGCAGTTCCTTGACCAGCCGCCCGTCCACGAAGGGGGCGACGTCGGTGGGGGTGTCGAGCAGGGTCTGGACGGGGATGGCGCGCAGCTGCTCGGCGGTGGTGTCGGCCGGCAGGCCCAGCCGCGTGGCCATCTTGACCCCGGAGGCTTCCTGATCGGCCAGGTGGCGCGGCAGGCCGAAGGCGGGGCCGGACTCCACGATGGCCTGCTGGAACAGCCCCTTGGCCCTGGGGACGGTCAGCAGCGACAGCACCTGGCCGCCGCCGGCCGACTCGCCGAACACGGTGACCCGCTTGGGATCGCCGCCGAAAGCCGCGATGTTGCGCTTGACCCATTCCAGCGCGGCGATGTTGTCCATCAATCCATAGTTACCCAGCGGCGCGTCCGGCGCGGCTTCGCGGGTGATCGCCGGGTGGGCGAAGAAGCCCAGCGCGCCCAGGCGGTAGTTCACCGTCACCAGCACCACCCCGTCGTGGGCGAAGGCGGCGCCGTCGAAGGCCGGGTCGGAGCCGTGGCCGCCCCGCCAACCGCCGCCGTGGATCCACACCATCACCGGCAGCTTCGCGCCGGGGACGGCCTTCGGACTCCAGACGTTGAGGAACAGGCAGTCCTCGCTGGCGGTCTGCGGGCCGCCGCGATCCGGGCCGTCCTTCTGCGGGCAGCCGGCGCCGAAGCGGGTGGCGTCGCGCACGCC
>JBARAK010000340.1:0-5598 GCA_049791955.1 Caulobacteraceae bacterium | reverse complement strand
GTGCGGCCGTCCTTCAGCGCGATGCGGGCGGTCTGGCTGCGGCCCACCTTCAGCTTGGCGGCGGCCTGCGGGTCGGAGGCGGTCAGCGACAGCTCGTCGGCGCCGCGGGCCGAGCTGAGCTGGCCTGGGGTGAACGCCACCCCGCCCAGGGTCAGCCCTGCGACCTCGTCCAGGCGGGTGCCGCGCAGCACGCCGGCGGTGTCGCCGGCATGGAACTCGAAGCTTTCCAGGTGGCCGGCCTGGGCGAAGGCCTGCAGCGGCGCCGCGTCGGGCTGCTTGGCGCCGTACTGCTTGACCAGCAGGGTCATGTTTCCGGGCTCGGCGTCCTTGAGCGGCACGGTGACGGCGATCTGGTCGGGACCGGCGACCTTCCAGTCGAGCGGCTGCGGGTCGCCCGACGGCGGCTTCAGGGTGACGCTCTCCACGCAGGCCGCGCCCTGGGCCTGCAGGTGGACGGTGTCGTCGCGGCCCACCACCATCGACTGCTGGTCGTCAGCGACCACCTGCCAGTGCTGGGGTCCGGCGCTCTGCAGCCGGAACTTCGGCCCGTCGAAGGCCGCGAAGCCCCAGTAGCCGTGCAGGAACCCGTCGAGGTCGCCGCCCAGGCTGGCCGGATCGACAGCGGAGGCGTCGGCGATGAAGCCGCCCTTCGCCGCATCGGCCTTGACCGGCACGTCGACCGGCTGGCCGTCCTTGCCCTTCAGGCGCAGCACCATGTCGTGGGCGTAGTCGGTGGAGAACACCAGCGGCGCGCCGATCACCGGCAGCACCAGGTCCGGCCGCTGGGCGCAGTAGACCTCCTTCGGATCGAGCGGCTGCAGCGGCGGCTCCTGGGGCGGCTCGACCGCCGGCAGGGCCACCACCAACACCGACATCGGATTGTGGAAGGACGGCGGGGTGTTCAGCAGCAGCGAGAGCTGGTCGCCCTTCGCCGAGGCCAGGGCCGGGATGTAGGTGTACTGGGCGGTGCGGAAGCCATCCAGGATGCGCGCGATGTCAGCCGCCGCCGCGATATAGGGGCTGTAGTAGCCGAACCCGGCCTGGGGCGTGCTGGACAGCTGCAGCGCCAGGTCCATCGGGTTGCCCGAGGTCAGGGCCTGGACGATCGAGGTGCTGTGCCCGTCGTTGAGCACCAGGGCGTCCTGGCCTTGCATCAGGCAGGGCGCCTGCATCTCCACCGGCTTGTCGAAGCAGGCGGGGTCGAGCTTGATGGTCAGGCTGCGGGCCAGCAGCGGCGACACCTTCTTCAGCTTGTCCGGATCGATCTGGTTGTTCTTGCGGACCGCGGCCAGGTAGGCGTCCAGCCGCGACCGGTCCAGCGAGGCCTGGTTGAGGTCCTGGGAGGCGCGGACGAAGGCGCCGGGCCGGCCGCGCACCGCGCCGGTCAGGGTCTTGAAGTCGCCGCCGGTCTCCGGGGCCAGGAACACCAGCACCTGCTGGGCGTCCTGGGGCACGGTGATCTTCAGCCCGTCCTTCTGCTTGGGCTTCCAGGTCTGGGACTGGAAGAACCAGCTGTCGGGCGGCGGGTTGGTCGACCCGCGCAGGAAGGCCGCCACCAGCAGGTAGTGCACCGACTGCTGGTCGGGCAGGTCCGCCTTGATCCAGAGCTGGTCGCCGCCCGCCAGGTTGGGGACCTGGGAGATCGGCAGGGTCGCGCCAGCACGCGTCACCTTGACGTCGATCGCCGGCCCGACGAGATCGAACTGGGCCGCCTGGGCGAAGACCGCGCTCGGCGCGAACAACATCAGCACCAGACAGAGCGCGCGAATATATGAGCCCATCTATACTTACCGTCTGAAGTTGAGGCGCAGCCGAACCAACGCGCCGCTCCATATTCACGAATGCAGAATCGAAAGCACGGCGGCCATCGACCAAGGCGTCGAGCTAGCGACTCTTTATGTCAACAACATGCTGGACGGCGTGGATCGCCGCCCACATCCGGACCAAACGCGCGCGAGCCCGTCTGCGTTGCCCGCGCGCACCACCGGAGGCGCCCACCAGGGCGTGGCGGCCGCGTCAGCGGACCGGAGCGGCGACCGGCCTGGCCAGATGGCCGGTCTTGATCCAGGCTGTGCAGCCCATAGCCCCCGCCCGGGCGACAAGCCAGCCGCCCGCGGGAAGGCGCAGCCAGGACTGGCGCTCGAACAGCTCGCCCGCTTCCTCGAAGCTCCCGTCCAGCACAAGGGCTTCCAGCCCGCCCGCGACCTTGAGCTCGATCATCGCGCCCGGGGCCCAGCGCTCGAACCGCACCTCCTCGTCGGGGTCGCTGAACAGCGGCTTGACCTCGACCCCGGGCCGCCCCGCCGCCGCGCGGTAGGGCATGGCGTCCGCGTGCAGGCGGACATGGGTGCGGTCGCGCGGATCGAACTGCCACAGCTTGACCAGGATGGTGCAGCCCGGCGCCGATCCGGGCGTGTGGCGCGAGGTCGGCGGGTTGCGGACATAGGCCCCGGCCGGGAAGTCGCCGTGCTCGTCCGAGAACACCCCGTCCAGCACCAGGAACTCCTCGCCGCCGCCGTGGGTGTGGGGAGAGAACCGCGAGTCCGGCGCATAGCGGACGATGGTGGTGGCGCGCGCCACCTCGTCGCCGATCCGGTCGAGCATACGCCGGTCGACGCCCGCGACCGGCGAAGGCGACCACGGCAGGCGGGCGGCGTGGACGGCGGCGCGCTGGGAAAAGTCCGCGTTCAATTCCATGGCCCGCTCCTTAACCGAATCCACGCGGCCGAGCCGAGCCCCGCCGCATGTATTTGTCTGCCTCCGGAGCTTTCTGGTTCAAATCGACTCTTTCGAGCCGGCCAGCGCCGAGAGCCGGGCGTTCTCGGCTTCGAGTTCGGCGATGCGCGCGCGCATCGGGGCGACCAGTTCACCGATCTCGCCAGCGGTGTAGCGCGGGACGATATGCTGGGGACAGTTCCAGTCGAAGGTCTCCAGCCGCAGCAGCAGGGCCCGTTCGGGCCGGCCCTTGTAGCCGGGCAGCGCCAGCCGCTCGGCCAGCTCGGGCTCGGCCTGCAGGTCGTGGGCGGACATGTGGGCCAGGATCTTCAGCCGGGCGCGGTTGGGGTAGTCCATCAGGAACAGCGCCACGCGATCGTCGTCGGCGATGTTGCCCAGGCTGATGTACTGGCGGTTGCCGCGGAAGTCGGCGAACCCCAGCGTGGTCTCGTCCAGCACCTTGAGGAAGCCCGGCGGCCCGCCCCGGTGCTGGATATAGGGCCAGCCGGTCTTGGACACGCTGGCGATATAGAAGCTGTCGCGCTGGGCGATGAAGGCGGCTTCGTCCTCGGAAAAGCGATCGAAGGCGCGATCCCCGTCGAACGCCGCCCAGCCCTGTCGGCTCCCGTTGGCCGCCTGCGCGGCCTGCACGCTGGGCGTGGCGAGGGTGTCCAGGAAACCATAGGCCATGGCGGCGTCCTCCGGAGGCCGGCCGGCGGGAACCGGCCGGCAAAGGCTTATGCGGCTTCGGCGACCTCGACGACCGGGAAGTCGATATCGGTCCCGGCGACGTTGTTGACGTAGTTGGTCAGGACGTTCAGCGCGACCGTGACCACGATCTCGATGATCTGGCCCTCGGTGAAACCGGCGGACCGGACCGCCGCCAGGTCGGCGTCGGAAACCTGGCCACGGCTTTCGATCACCCGCACGGCGAAGCGCAGCGCCGCATCGGCCTTGGGGTCGGACGAGCCGCCCTTGCGGTTCAGGGCGATCTCGGCGTCGTCGAGCTTGGCCAGGTTGTGGCCCAGATAGGTGTGGGCGGACAGGCAGTAGCCGCAGCCGTTGAACTGGGCGATGGCCAGGGCGATGCGCTCGCGGGTCTTGGCGTCCAGCGTCTTGGCCAAGGCGGCGTTCAGGCCGAGGTAACCCTGCAGGGCGGCGGGGCTGAGGCCGACCAGGCGGAACAGGTTGGGGACGACGCCGAGTTGCTTCTCGACCGCGTCGAGCTGCGGGCGGGTTTCGGCGAGCGCGTCTTCACGGGCGGGGGTGGCGATGCGGGACATGGGGGGCTCCTGGGCAGGCTGGGACTGGAAAGGGCCGGCGAACCGGCATGGCCCCTATCTAGACCTCACCCTTCAGGGCGATAATCGGATGGATTGACAAGTCTTTATTGCCATATCAGCAATAACGTATGGATCACTTGGACGCGATGCGGGCCTTCGTGGCGGTGGCCGGCCATTCCAGCTTCACGGAGGCGGCGCGGCGGCTGCGGCTGTCGCCCTCGGTGGTCACCCGCTCGGTCGCCCAGCTTGAGGACAGGCTGGGACTGGTGCTGTTCAACCGCACCACCCGCTCGGTGCGCCTGACCGACCGCGGGCAGATCTACCTGGAGAGCTGCCGCCGCATCCTGGAGGAGGTGGAGGCGTCGGAACGCCGGGTGCGCGGCGAGGACGCCGAGCCCCGCGGCCTGCTGACGGTGGCGGCGCCGCTGGTGTTCGGGCGACTGCACGTGCTGCCGCTGGTGAACGCGATGCTGGCCGCCCACGACGACCTGGCCGTGCGGCTGATCCTGTCGGACCGCTATGTCCATCTGGTCGACGAGGGCGTGGACGTGGCCGTCCGGGTCGGGAACCTGTCCGACAGCAGCTTCATCGCCACCCAGCTGGCCAGGGTCCGCCGGGTGCTGGTCGCCAGCCCGGACTACCTGGCGCGGCGGGGCGAACCCGCCTCGCCGGCCGACCTCTCCGACCACGCCATCATCGCCTTCGATGGTTTCGAGGCCACCGACGAGTGGAAGTTCGGACCGGCCGGCGAAATCGTCGCCCGCGTGCGGCCGCGCCTGATCGTCAACGGCGCCGAGGCGGCGATCGACGCGGCGACAGCCGGGGTGGGCATGGCCCGCGCCTTCTCCTACCAGGCCCACGACGCCCTGGCGGCCGGGCGGCTCAAGCGGCTGCTGAGCGCCTTCGACCCGGCCCCCGTCCCGGTCAGCGCGGTCTATCCGGCCCAGCGGATCGGCTCGGCCAACCTGGCCGCCTTCCTGCGGGCCGCCAGGGTCCGCTTCAGGGACGCCGCCTGGGATTAGACGCGGCGGCTACGGCGGCCTAGTTTCCGCTCTCGCCACCGTCCGAACCCATAAGAAAAACGCTCCATGTCCAGCACCGACACACCCACCGGCTCCACGGCCGCCCACGCCCTGGTCCGCGCCCTGCTCGCCCAGGGGGTCGACCACGTGTTCTGCGTGCCGGGGGAGAGCTACCTCGCGGTGCTGGACGCCCTGGCCGACCATCGCGACCGCATCAAGGTGGTGGCCTGCCGCCACGAGTCCGGCGCCTCCAACATGGCCGAGGCCTACGGCAAGCTGACCGGCAGGCCCGGCGTCTGCATGGTCACCCGCGGCCCCGGCGCCACCAACGCCAGCATCGGCGTCCACACCGCCCAGCAGGACTCCACACCGATGATCCTGTTCGTCGGCCAGATCGCCCGGCGCGACCGCGGCCGCGGCGCCTTCCAGGAGGTCGACTACCCCGCCACCCTCGGCGGCCTGGCCAAGTGGTCGGTGGAGCTGGACGACCCCGCGCGGGTGGACGAGATCGTCGGCCGCGCCTTCTCCACCGCCCTGCAGGGCCGCCGCGGCCCGGTGCTGGTCGCGCTGCCCGAGGA
>JBARAK010000339.1:0-16790 GCA_049791955.1 Caulobacteraceae bacterium | reverse complement strand
GCCGTGGGGCGTCCGATCTACCTCCTGCTTGAGGGCGACGCGGCGGCCAACCTGGGGGCGATCCTGCGCGAGGAGATCGCCGTGGGCGTGGAGGTGCTAGCCATTGACGGCGTTCGGTCCGGCGCGTTCGACTTCGTCGACCTGGGCCGGATCCGCTTCCCCTCGCGCACTGTCCCGGTGACGGTGAAGTCGCTCCTGTTCGGATGAGTCCAGCCTCAGCCCGTTCTAGGCATAGGGCGCCTGGTCGAGCACGGCCGGGCCGCCCATGGCCGGGTCGCTGATGGAGTCGGCGCCGGTTTCTAGGCGGCCGGCGAGGCGCCTCAGGTACGGGGACGGACCGTCCACGCGGACGATCATGTCGTACCAGCCACGCGAGGCGGCCACCCTCCAGTGCTGCCTGGCGCCGCCCCCGGCCGCAACAGCCGCGCGCCAGGGCTTCATGCCGTAGGCGCCGGGCGTCGCCTTCAAGGTCAGGGCCGGGCCAGCCGGATTGGCGACCGTCATCTTGAGGACGCCCAGGCCCACGTCATAGGCGACGGCGATCGTCGGCTCGGGCCGGGAGGCGTCGCCGATGAGATGGCGGTGGAAACCGCCCGGGGCCAGCACCCACAGGTCGTAGGCGCCCGCATCCCACAGGCCGTCCAGCGCCTTTCCCGGCTCTACGGTATACCGGTGCGGAGCGCGATCCAGCCGATGCCGGTCGTAGACGTGGAACACCGCCGCGGCCCTGCCGTCGTTGCGGAAGGTCAGGCGGATCGCCCCGCTCTCGCGCGTCTCCGCGACGTTGAGCACATAGGGCAAGGCGCGCGACAGGCGCGGCCCTGCAGCCTGCACCGGAACCTCGGGCTGGGCCGGGGTGACCGGCGTGGCGCGGCCCGGCAGGGCCGCCGCCCTGGCTGCGACCGCCTTGGTGTCGGGCAGGTCCGCAGGGAACACCGCATTGGGCGTCCTGAAGTTGAAGGCGCTGGTCAGGTCGCCGCACACCGCGCGCCGCCAGGGCGAGATATTGGGTTCCATCACCCCGAAGCGTTGCTCCAGGAAGCGGATCACCGAGGTGTGGTCGAACACTTCCGAATTGACCCAGCCGCCCCGGCTCCAGGGCGAGATGACGTAGAGCGGCACGCGCGGGCCCAGGCCATAGGGCCTGCCCATCAGGGCGGGGCGCTCAGCCTTCTCTTCGCTGTGGGTGGTGGCGGTGTGGTACTCGCCCGCCGTGTCGACGGTCGAGCCGCCCAGGGGCGCGCCGTCCTTGTCCAGCGAGGGCGGAGCGGACGGGGGGACATGGTCGAAGAAGCCGTCGTTCTCGTCGAACATCAGCAGCAGTACGGTCTTGGACCAGACCTTGGGGTTGGCGGTCAGGGCCTCGATCACGTGGGCGGTGTAGTCGGCGCCCTGGGCGGGGCTGGACGGGCCGGGGTGCTCGGAAGCCTTGGCCGGGGCGACCACGTAGGACACCTGGGGCAAGGTTCCGTCCATCACGTCCTGGCGCAGGCCGTCCAGCGCGCGGGTGCTGAGGCCCAGTTCCGCCAGACGCGGGTCCGATCCAGGCTTCTTGTCATAGCTGTCGCGGAAGGTCTTGAAGCCGGCGACGGGGTTGTCGGTGAAGTTGTCGGCCATGTCCTGGTAGATGCGCCAGGTGACCCCGGCCTGCAGCAGGCGCTCGGCGTAGACGGTCCAGCGGTAGGAGTCGGGATCGCCGCCCTGGGATGCGAACCGGTCGTGGGAGTTGGTGATCGACGGGCCGCCGAGCTTGCCGGACGGGTCGTTGGTGCCGCTCCACAGGAACAGCCGGTTGGAATTGGTGCCCGTGTGGATGGCGCAATGGTAGGCGTCGCAAAGGGTGAAGGCTTCGGCGAGGGCGTACTGGAAGGGGATGTCCTGCTTCTGGAAATAGCCCATCGAGTGCTCGGTCTTGAACTTCGGCCAGTGGCTCATCCGGCCCTCGTCCCAGGCGAACTGGGCGTCGTCCCAGCCGTGCGGCGTGCCCTCCACCCGCATGTGGCTGAAGTTGGTGGTGGTGTTCAGCGGGAAAGGCGAGATCAGCGGCGGCCCGTTGCGCTCGGTCCCGTTGAGCTGGAGCCAGGCGGTCTTGCGGACCCGGCCCGGCGCGTCGGGAACCGGGATCGGGAAGCGGTCGCCAAAGCCGCGCACGCCGTTCAGCCCGCCGAAATAATGATCGAAGGCGCGGTTCTCCTGCATGAAGATGACCACGTGCTCGACATCCTTCAGGGTGCCGGTGCGCACCGTCGCGTCGATGGTCAGGGCCTGGGCGATCGCCGGCGGCAGAAGGGACGCGGCCGCACCGCCCAGCAGGATTTTGCGCCGATCGATATCCATGTTCCGTCCGTCCCGTCACGAAAGCCTTACGGCGCGTGACTTGGCACAAGTCCGTGTCAGATTGACAGCACTCGGAAGGCAGGCCGCCAGCGCGCTGGCCGATGGATGATCGCAGCTGGGAGAGCGAGATGGATGACCGGACCGTGCGACTGGCGCTGGAGCGGCATTGGGCGGCTTCAGACGCCAACGATTTCGAGGCCGAACATGACATCTACCGTGAAGACGCTGTGCTCGATTATCCGCAATCGGGCGAACGGATTCGCGGCCGGCGCAACATCCAGGAGAGCCGGTTCGTCCAGCCGAGCAAGAAGCGTTTTGAAGTTCGGCGGATCATCGGGACGGGCGATCTCTGGGTGACCGAATACACCCTGACCTATGATGGGATACCGTCCTATGTCGTGAGCATCATGGAGTTCCGCGAAGGACAGGTGGCCCGCGAAACGCAGTATTTCGGCGATCGGTTTGAGCCCGGCCCCTCGCGGGCTCACCTTGTTGAACGAATGGGCGATAGCGCGTCGACCTGAATACGCCGCGCCATGCCCCGTTCAGTTCAACTGGGGCGAGGAACAAATCCGGGCACGCCGGTCTCCACCACCTGATTGTACCGGACGCTGGTGGTGATCCCATCCCGCATCTCCCGCAGGGCGTCGTCGGGGAGGGGGGAGATCTCGAAATTCTCCCGGATACGGTCGGGCGTGACCGAGGTGGTGAGGAACGCCGTGCCGCGTTGCACCGCCCAGGCCAGGACGACCTGGGCCGGCGTCTTGTGGACACGTTGCGCGATCGCTGTGACCACGGGGTCCTCCATCACGCGCGGCTCCATCCCGTGCCCCAGCGCCGCGAACGCCAGCAGGACGATTCCATGCTGGCGGCAGAAATCGAGCAGTTCCCATTCGGGGAGGTAGGGGTGGGACTCGACCTGAACCACGGCGGGCTTGATCCGCGCCGCCGCGACAATCTCCTGCAGCTTGTCCAGGCGGATGTCCGACAGCCCGATGGACCGGCATTTGCCTTCGTCCACGAGGCGCTCCATCGCACGCCAGGTGTCGACCAGCGTCACCTCAGAATCATAGACCGGCTGGTCGTGCTCATCCCTCGGGTGCTGTTCATCACCGGGCGGGAAGGCGAAGGGGGTGTGGATCAGGTAGGCGTCGACATAGTCGAGCTGAAGACGGCGCAGACTCGCCTCAAGCGCGGGGCCGACCCGCTCGGGGCGATGATTGTTGTTCCACAGCTTCGTGGTGACGAACAAGTCTTCGCGCCGCACGATCCCGGCCTGGAATGCTTCCTGTATGGCTTCCCCGACCACGTCCTCGTTGCCATAGAGCTCCGCACAATCGAGATGCCGGTATCCCACTTCCAGCGCCAGCTTGATCGCCTGCTTCGCCGCGACCGGATCACGGATCAGGGTCCCGAACCCGACAACCGGGATCGCGCCAGCTCCGTCAGGCAGCGGAATTCTGGTTTGCCGTAGCGTGTCAGGGAGAGACATGGCCGGTGCTCCTGTGTTCACTGGGCGACGCCGGACACGATCCTACGCTTGAAAGTGGCGTGGCCTGCGTCCGCATTGATTTTTGTGCGACATTGGATAAATATGTTGGGAAGGATTGGCCGTCCATAATTTTATGCGAGATTGAATAAAATGAGTGACGGGGAGACACGGCGCCGGGGGAGGCCCAGGGCGTATGACGCCGGCGAAGCCCTTCGGCGAGCGATGGACGCTTTCTGGAGGACCGGCTACGCCGGCACGTCGCTGGATGACATCTCCGCCGCGACCGGGATGAACCGCCCAAGCCTACGCGCCGCTTTCGGCGACAAGCATGCGCTCTATCTCAAGGCGCTCGACAGCTACTGGGACTTCAAGTTCGCCACGATGCGCGAAGCGCTCAGCGGCCGATCTCTGGAGGAAGCCCTGATGCGCGCCTACGAGGCCGCGCTATCGATCTATTTTTCGGAAGAAGGCCAGTTTTCGGGGGAAGGGTGGGCGCGCGGATGTTTCGTGGTCGGAACCGCGATTACGGAAGCTGTCGATGATCCCGAGATCCAGCGCATCGTCACCGAGGGGCTCCGGAAGCTCGACGCGGATTTCGAGGCGCGGCTTCGGCTGGCGTCCGAGGCGGGGGAGCTGAAACCGCGCGCCGATCCCGAAGCGCTCGCGGTGCTGGCGACGGCCACTATGCACACCATCGCCATCCGCGCCCGCGCCGGTGGGGCCCGCGACGAGCTTCGAAAGCTCGCCTGCAAGGCGGTGGGCGTGATCTGCGGATGATCGATCAGGATACGGACGGATTGCCCGATATCATCGCCCAACGTCTCACGGTCCTGTTTTGTGGGATCAATCCCGGCATGAAGGCGGCCATCACCGGGCTTCATTTCGCCGGGCGGAGCAATAGGTTCTGGCGGGTGGTTCATCTCGCCGGCTTCACCCCGCGGGAAATCGCGCCTGAGAACGATCGCATGATACTCGGATACGGGTGCGGGCTGACCACGGTGGTCGAGCGGCCCACCGCGCGGGCGGACCAGCTCGCCCGCGAGGAATTCGTAGCCGCGGCGGCCAAGTTCGAGCAGAAGATTGCGCGGTATGCTCCGCATTTCGTCGCCTTTCTCGGCAAGGCCGCCTATTCGGCGATGTCCGGCCGTCCGGACATCGCCTGGGGGCGTCAGCCAGCCTCCATGGCGGGGGCCACGGTCTGGGTTCTGCCGAACCCCAGCGGAAGAAATCGCGCCTTCAGCACCGAGCAGTTGGTTGGGGCTTACCGTGAACTCCATGCAGCGGCCTTCGAGGCGGATGCTGAATTTCCTCGCTGAGCGAAAGAATATCCGCCAGCAAGCCGGCATTCGACCGCGACGTGGCCGAGCTGATCGTCGCTCCACCAGATCTTGTTTCCTGGACGCCTTCTCGCTCGGCTTAGGACGGAGCCGGACAATATGCGGCGCGCCGCCGCGCGACATCTTGCGGCCCGCTTCCTCCATTGTAGCTTGGAGCCTTATTGGCCAAGTTGAGGGGCCCGCGCCGACTCCGCCTTCAAGCGTCCGTTGCGTGCACGTCCAAAGGGTTTCGCGTTGAGTTCAAGCCAGTTCACGGCCGCCGCCCGTACACGCCGCCGCTTCCTTCAGGCGTCTTTCGCCGCGCTGGCCCTGAGTCCGCTGGCGAGCGGTGCGTTCGCCACGGAGACCGATGCGGTCGCCGCAGCCGCCAGGGCCGGGCTCGCCCGCGCCGGGAGCAGGGTGGCGCACACCGACGTCGTGGCCGTAGCCGACTTCGCCAAGCCCTCGGGGACCCCGCGGTTTCATCTGGTCGACATGACCAGCGGCAGGGTGGAAACCCTGCTGGTCGCGCACGGACGTGGGTCCGACCCGGGGCGCACGGGCTGGCTGCAGAGCTTTTCCAACCTTCCGGGGTCGGAAGCGACCTCGCAGGGCGACTATGTCACCGGCGACTATTACATCGGCGAACACGGCCGCTCGATGCGCCTGCGCGGCCTGGACGCCACCAACTGCAACGCTGAGGAGCGCGCCATCGTGATCCACTCGGCCTGGTACGCCGAGCCGGGCATGGTCCGCGAACACGGTAGGCTCGGATGCAGCGAAGGCTGTTTCGCCGTCGGCGCGTCCGACCTGCCCAAGGTGCTCACGCGCCTTGGACCGGGCCGCCTGCTGGTCGCGACCAAGCTCTAGACTTTCAGGGCCGTCTCCGCGGCGCCGAGTAGCGATCGAGCAGGGCGAGGAGCCGGGCGTCCCAGCCGTAGACGTCCGGAAGGTAGGCGATCTCGTCCCCCTTCGGCTCCGCCGTGAGGTACATCAGCCGTACCGGAACCGGGCTGGCCAGCTTCAGGCGCACGGTCCTGCCCGACGACAGGATCTTGTCGACGCGCTCGGCCGAAAGCCCCGGCTCCTCCGCGGCCAGGACCCTGGCCAGCTCGACGGCATGCTGAAGCCGTACGCAGCCGTGGCTCGCCGTCCGCTGGGTCAGGTTGAAGCTGGCCTTGGACGGGGTGTCGTGCAGGTAGACGGCGTAGGGGTTGGGGAAGTCGAACTTCACCAGCCCGAGCGCAGCCTTGGGTCCGGGTTGCTGGATCACCCGTCCGCCCCGCCAGACGAAATGGCGGGACTGCATATAGGCCGCTCCCTTGGGCAGGATTTCGCGGCGGGCGATGTCCGTCGGCACGTACCAGGGCGGGTTGAGGACGATGCTGTCGATGGCCGAGCTTACGATCGGCGTTTCGTCGCCCAGCTTGCCCGAGACGGCCAGCATGTGGGTCGAAACTTCGCCATCGCGGAAATAGGTCAGCTCGGCCGAGGCGGTGTTGACGTCGATGCGACGGGCCGGCTCCGGTCGCGGGAGCCAGCGCAACCGCTCCATGTTGACGCGGAGCCTGGCCGCCTTGCCCATCACCGGGGTGTTCAACCGCTCGACGGTGGGTTCGTCGAGGATGCCCGTCCCACCAAGGTGATGGTGGGTCTGGTAGGCCCGCAACGCATCGATGAGGGCCTGGTCCACCGCCGCGTCAGCGTCGGCGTCGGCGAGCTCGGGATCTTCAAGCGCCAGGCGCTTGCGTAGCGCGGTGGTCCGCGCGTCCTGCTCGTCCAGGTCCATGGGCGCGGCCTCGACCCGCGGCCGGGCGCGATCCGGGTGATCCTGCATCGCCGCGACATAGGCCGTCTGCAGGGCCCGGTATTCGGGGGTCTGGGGGGGAAGGCCGTCGAGCCAGGCCTGTATCGTCCCCGCCCGGAGCGCGGTGTTCAGCTCGGCTCCGGCGTCGTAGTGCGACGGCCGCTGGTTCCAGGCCCGGGGCAGGGCGCCCACGGGGATGGTCAGGCCGTGCTGAGCGCGGGCGTAGTCCAGCACGGCGGCCCTGAGCAACTGCTGGCCCTGCGTCCGGTCCGAGGCGGCGGAGGAGCCCAAGCGCTGCTCGATCTCTTCCGTACGGAAGCGTTGGGCCGGGAAGCCATGGTCCGGAGCGTGCTTGAGCGTCTCCAGCGCCAAGGTGGCGTCCTGCGTCGAGAACGGCGGCGGTGGCGGAGGAGGGGGCGGCGCCTGTGGCGCGGCGGCCGTTTTCGCCGCCTTCTGGGCTGGCTGGCCGCAGGCCGCGAGTTCGAGAGCGGCGACGATGGTCAGCCCCGCAACCACAAGCCTCAAGAGGTGAAAACCCCACCCGCCCCGCTGCAAGCCCACAGACGCAACCCCTCGACCGACGACGCCCCAACGTACAGCGTCAATGTAGGGACCGGCCCCACGCTCCGCCCGCCTCTAACCGGATTCCGTC
Organism: Caulobacteraceae bacterium; assembly: GCA_049791955.1. Taxonomy (GTDB): domain Bacteria; phylum Pseudomonadota; class Alphaproteobacteria; order Caulobacterales; family Caulobacteraceae; genus CAHJWH01. Next base: position 9,186 of record JBARAK010000339.1, on the reverse strand, counting down.
GATCGCACTCAGCCAGACTGCAGGATGCGCAGCTACGTCGGTAACGGATCGTCCCCGGATAGGCGCGGCTGCACGCTGAGTTCGTCGTATCCGGTGACGGGATCCAGCGGCCGGCGGAACTCGATCTGGGTCGCCTCGCCGATCACCAGCTCGGCGGTCGTGTTCACGAGGCAACCGGAAACGAGGTGGCCACCGATGCAGGCGCCGTCGCGACGCGCCAGGCTGATGTGGACGTGCAGGCCGTCCGGACAGAGCGTGCCGGCCAGCGATAGAATCTCCATCGGCTCGGCGAACGTCTTGAAAACCTCAGCCTCGCCAATGGCGCCCGGCATCCTGAGGCGCGCCTGCGAGAGGCTTCCCACGCAGGACAGGATGAAGCCGGCGCGAAGGGCGTGCGCCTCGGCGAGACGTTCGAGCGCTTCCTTCAGGTCGGTTCCGGGCGTCAGGCGGAAGGCGTGCACGTGCATGGCGCAAGCCTATGCCATCGCACCGGCGGCGAAAGAAGCGCCGGCAGGGACGCGCTGAGGGGGCTCACGCAGGCTCTCCGGATTGCAGCATCTCGAGCAGGGCCGTCAGGCCGGGCGAACGCATGCGGTGACGCCAGATCAGGTGGATGGACACCTTGCTGATCGCGGGGTCCAGCTTGTGGACCTTGACGCTGCCGTGGTTGGGCATGTTGGCCAGCATGCTTTTCGGCAACAGGGCCAATCCCGCCCCGGCCGAAACACAGGCCATCATGCCGTGGTAGGATTCGAGCTCATAGATCCGTCCGGGCGCGGCGCCGTCCTGTTGGAACCATTGCTCGAACAGGCGTCGATAGGAGCAGTTCGAGCGGAACGCATAGATGCTCGCTCCATTGACGTCGCGCGCCCGGCGTATCGGGGCGTGAGGCTCAGCCGAGATCAGCACCAGTTCCTCGTCGAACACCGGCGCGCCTTCCAGCTGCGGGTGGGAAACGGGGCCGTCGACGAACGCCCCGGCAAGCTGCCCCTGCAGAACGCGGTCGATCAGGTCCCCCGAGGGACCGGTCGACAGGTCGAGCAGGACTTGCGGGAATCTCCGGTGGAATGCGGCCAACACCGGCGACATCCGCGCGGCCGCTGTGCTTTCGAGCGCCCCGAGCGTAAGCGCGCCCATCGGTTCGCCGCCACTGATCGACAGGCGGGCTTCATCCGCCAGCTCCAGGATGCGTCGCGCATAGTCCAGGAAGGTCCAGCCGGCCGCCGACAGCCGCAACCGCATTTTCTCGCGGATGAACAGGTCCACGCCCAGCTCATCCTCGAGTTTCTTGAGGCGGGTCGTAAGATTGGAGGGAACCCGGTGCAGCCTCTGGGCCGCCGCGTTGATCGTGCCGGTCTCGGCGACCTCCTTGAACATGAGGAGCTGAGCGAGTTCCATGTATTCTCCTAACGAGAACGACTAGCTCAATTTTATTCAGTTTTGTTGCGGATGCACAGCGCCTATCGTCGCGCTAGGTTCAAGCTCAGCCCTTCAGCCGCCAAACCCTTACGAAAGCGAGACTATCTCGTGAAAGCAGCCGAACTCTTCGTCGCCGCGTTGGAAAACGAAGGCGTGACGCACATCTTCGGGGTCCCTGGCGAAGAAAATCTCGACGTTGTGGAGGCGCTGCGGCGCTCGAAAATCCAGTTGGTGTTGACGCGCCACGAGCAGGCGGCGGCGTTCATGGCCGCCACGCACGGCCGGCTGACCGGCCGTGCGGGCGTGTGCCTGTCGACGCTCGGGCCCGGCGCGCTCAACATGACCACCGGCGCCGCCTACGCCCACCTCGGCGCCATGCCGATGGTCATGATCACGGGACAGAAGGGCATCCTTCGGCGCAAGCAGGCGCGCTTCCAAGTGGTGGACATCGTCGCGACGATGGGCCCGCTGACCAAGATGGCGCAGCAGATCGTCAGTCCGGCGACGATCCCGGCGATCGTGCGGGAAGCTTTCCGGGTGGCGCAGGAGGAGCGGCCTGGGCCGGTCCATCTCGAACTGCCCGAGGACATCGCCGCGGAAGAGGCGCCCGACATCGCCCCGGTGCCGGTCCATCCGATCCCGTTTCCGGTCGCAGATACCGCTGCGCTCGACCATGCCGCCCGGCTGATCTGCGAGGCCAAGCGCCCGCTGGTGATGCTGGGGGCGGCGGCGAGCCGCCCGCGCCTGGCGGACGCCCTGTCGGACTTCGTGAAGCGCCTGCAGCTTCCGTTCTTCAACACCCAGATGGGCAAGGGCGCCGTCGCCAGCGGATCCGGTCTCTATATGGGCACCGCCGCCCTGTCGGAGCGGGATTACGTCCACGAGGCGATCGACCGCGCCGATCTGATCATCTCGATCGGCCACGACACGGTGGAGAAGCCACCCTTCCTGATGGGCCCGCACGGACCGAAAGTCCTGCATGTGGGCTATCGCCCCGCGGCGGTCGAGGAAGTGTACTTCCCGCACGAAGAGCTGATCGGCGATGTCGGCCGGAGCCTGATCCTGCTGGCCGACCGCCTCGAAGGCAAACTGCCGAATGCGGGCGCGCTGCTGCCGCTGCGCGAGCAGATCCTCGCGCGGGTGAGCGACCGGGAAGATGAGAGCCGTTATCCGCCGACGCCGCAGCGCATCGTGCACGATGTACGCCAGGTGATCCCGGAGGACGGCATCGTCTGTCTGGACAACGGCATGTACAAGATCTGGTTCGCCCGCAACTACCGCACGCGGGTCGCCAATACGCTGCTGCTCGACAACGCGCTCGCCACCATGGGGGCCGGGCTGCCCTCGGCCATGATGGCCGCGATGCTCTATCCCGAGCGCCGTGTGCTGGCGGTGTGCGGCGACGGCGGGTTCATGATGAACTCGCAGGAGCTGGAGACCGCGGCGCGCCTCGGGCTGAATCTCGTCGTGCTGGTCCTGCAGGACAACGCCTACGGCATGATCCGCTGGAAGCAGGGCGTCGATGAGTTCCCCGACTTCGGCATGACCTTCGGCAACCCCGACTTTGTCGCCTACGCCCAGGCCTACGGGCTCAAGGGCAGCCGGGTGGAAAGCGCGGACGGCCTGGCGCCGGCGCTCGAGGCGGCCTTCGCGGGCGGTGGGGTCCATCTGGTCTGCGTGCCGATCGACTACTCGGAAAACATGCGGGTCCTTGTCGAGGAACTGCGGGCCAACGCGGCGAAGGAAGGGAAGTCATCATGATCGAAGTCGTCCAGGCTTTTGATCGGGCGCCGATCGCACAGCTCGAAGGCGACGACGCCGCGGCGCTGGATCGCAAGCTGACGGCCGCACGAAAGGTGCTCGCCGACCGGGGCGGCTGGCTGCAGGTCCACCAGAGGATCGCCATCCTCCGCAAGCTGGCCGAGCTCATGGCGGGCAAGCGTGAACACTTCGGCCAGCTGATCGCGCGCGAGGGCGGCAAGCCGCTGACCGATGCGCTAATTGAAACCGACCGTGCGATCGACGGCGTGCGCAACGCCGCCGACGAGCTGCGCGTCATGGCCGGCCGCGAGATCCCGATGGGGCTGACGCCCGCGAGCACCGGTCGGCGCGCCTTTACGATCGTGGAGCCGATCGGTGTCGTCGCCGCCATCTCGGCGTTCAATCACCCCCTGAACCTGATCGTCCACCAGGTCGCGCCAGCGGTGGCCACGGGTTGCCCGGTGATCATCAAGCCGGCGAACACCACCCCGCTCTCCTGTATCGAGTTCGTGGGCCTAGTCCACGAGGCCGGGCTGCCGCCGGATTGGTGCCAGGTGTTTCTCCCCGAGACCAACGAGCTGGCCGAGGCCCTGGCCACCGATCCCCGGGTCGCCTTCCTGAGCTTCATCGGGTCGAGCCGGGTCGGCTGGCATCTCCGGTCCAAGCTGGCGCCGGGAACGCGGTGCGCCCTTGAGCACGGCGGCGCAGCCCCGGTGATCATCGATCGCCACGCCGACCTATACCGGCTGATCGAGCCGTTGGTGAAGGGCGGCTACTACCATGCCGGCCAGGTCTGCGTGTCGGTGCAGCGGATCTTTGTCCACGCCGACCTCCAGCGGGAGTTCGTCGAGCGCTTCGCCACCCGCGTGGCGGCCCTGCGGGTCGGCGATCCCGCCTTGCCCGAGACCGAGATGGGGCCGCTGATCCTGCCGCGCGAGACCGATCGGGTCCTGGCCTGGACCGGCGAGGCGGTCGAGGCGGGCGCCCGGCTGATCGGCGGCGGACGTCTCAGCAACACGACCCTGCGCCCGGCGATCCTGGTCGAACCGCCAGCCGACGCCAAGGTCTCGACGCTTGAGGTGTTCGGCCCGCTGACCTGCGTCTATCCGTTCACCCAGCTGGAGTCCGCGGTCGCCGCCGCCAATTCATTGTCCACGGCGTTCCAGGCCAGCGTGTTCACCGAGGATCTCCGCACGGCCTTCGACGTGGCCGAGCGCCTCGACGCTTCAACGGTCCTGGTCAACGACCATACGGCCTTCCGCACCGACTGGATGCCCTTCGCCGGACGCCGCGAGTCCGGCTACGGCGTCGGCGGCATTCCCTGGACCATGCAGGAGATGACGGAAGAGAAGATGATCGTGTTCAGGACCTGAGGTTCGAGCGGGGGTGTCCCACCCGAGGACCCGCCCGCCGCGTTCCATGCCGGGAATTCAGCCATGCCGACTCAAGACCGTGTCGCCGCCTTCGTCGCCGCCGTCGTCTCCAACGATCACATCCGGGCGATCGAGGATTTCTACTGCGAAGACGCCTCGATGCAGGAAAACGGCCAGCCGCCGCTCGGTGGCCGTGACCGCCTGGTCGAGAAGGAGCGAGGCTTCCTGGAACGGATGAAAATATTCACCCATCCACCGCGCGCGGTGCTGGTCGACGGGGACCAAGTCGCGATCTTCTGGGTGTTCGACGTCACCGATCCCTCCGGCGTGGTGCGCCGGCGCGAGGAGCTGGCGCTGCAGACCTGGCGCGGCGATCGCATCCAGGCGGAACGTTTCTTCTATGACCCCGCCGAGACGGTCCCGGCCTGAGTTTGAGGCGCTCGATTTTCCCGCCATAAAAAGCTTTGTATATAAGGGGTAATGTCTAATTTCTGAGGTGTCGCCTAAAGAGGGCGATACGAACTTCACGTGGCTGCGCCGGCTGAAGATTGGCGACGGGTAGAGCGTCCAGCCTCGATCACCCGGACAGCGTCTTGCTTGAGCAGGTAGACGGAGACGGCCAGCAACACGAGATCCTTAAGAAGGAAGGCCGAGTTCGCTGTCATGGCTGGGAACCCTCCGGAGGCGGCGTCCCAGGCGTCGGGAACGAACGGCAGGATCGTGAAGGTGGCGATAAAGGTGGAGGTCGAACCCAGGGCGCCGAGCATGCCCGCTTTCTTGTTCCAAAATCCCAGAAACAGTAACGAGCCGAAGGTCCATTCCGAGGTCCCAAGAAGAATGGCCGTGCCGTGAATGCCTAAGACCGGGATCGTCCAGAATATGAGGGGGCCGTGCGTGATCATGGGAAGCAGTCCTCTGATCTCCGCGTCCCACCATTTATCATACCCGAACCACGCGAAGATGATCACCATTGCGGCGCGGAGCAGGTGATAATCGAGGTCGCGCTTCAGGAGGCCCCAGCGGTCCAGCATATTTGCGAGGTAATTCATAATGTCCTCCATATTGGAGCCGTGAGCCCTGCGGTCATGGCCGGCTCGCGGACACGAAATAAGGCCAGCGGCCGTGGTGACATGGGCGTTAGAGAAATCGGTCGTGGCTGATGTCGCTATTCGGCGGAAATAAGCGCCGGTTTCACGACGCCTGGCAGAAAGTTCCAGCTGGAGGTCGCCAGCCTGTTTCCACGGGCTGATCCGGGTAGAGCCCCCGCTAGCCAGAGGCCCACTCTCGCGAAGCCCAAGCCCCCCTCCGAGCCGAGCCATTTGTCATGCGACGTCTTTGCCTTTGCCTTTCCGCGGCGCGCCTGCTCGACTTTGGCGATGATCGAAAATTTGGATTTCTCCACCGCCCAGTTCGAGGCGGGCGAAAGGTACGGACGTTACCGCGATCTCTATGCGACCGGCGCCGACGCCCTGTCGCTGGGGCCGAGGTTCTCGGCCGAGATCAAGGCGTGGCGTCTCGACCGCCTCGTGCTGTTCGATCGTCGCCTGACCGATGTCGGGGTGGAGCGCCTGGCGCCGCGGGTCAGGCAGGACCAGTTCGACCATTTCACGCTGCAATTGAACCTTGGTGGTGAATTCCACGGCGAGGGCGACGGAGGGTTTCGCCTGGTTCGCCCGGGAGAACTGCTCATGCTCGACATGAGCAAGCCCATGCGCACCCGCACGCCGGAGGCGCATGTCATCACCCTGAGCCTGGCGCGGGAGGTGGTGCAGGAGGCGGCGGGGGCGGCGGTCGAGCAGTTGCATGGGCGGGTGCTGAAGGCGAAGCCATCGGGGTTGCTGGCCGACTTTCTCATCTCCCTCACCCAAAGGGCTTCCAGCTTGTCCGCGCAGGCCATGCCGGCCACGGCCCGGGTGCTGGTGGAACTCTTGCGGCTGGCCCTGGAGACCGAACAGTCGGCGGCGACCGCGGCGCGCGCCCAGCTCGATGCGATTCGTTTCGAGGCCGCGCGACGCTTCATCGAGGCCAATCTTCAAGGCGATGAACTGGGCCCCGAGGCGGTCGTGGCGGCGACCGGGCTGTCGCGCGCCACCCTCTACCGTATGTTCGAGGTCAGCGGAGGGGTGGCCAAGTACATCCAGACGCGCCGGCTGCTGGCGCTCAGGAACGCGCTGCGCAACCCGACCGAGCGGCGCACCTTCGCCACCCTGGCGCTGGCGACGGGCTTTTCCAGCGAGAGCCACGCCAGCAAGGCCTTCTACAATCTCTATGGCGTCCGCCCCACCGACTTCCGCCAGGGGGTCCGCGAGCGCGTCCAATCCGACTATGGCGAAGACGCCTCGGCGATGAAGCGGCGGTTCACGTCGTGGCAGGCGGAGCTGCGATAGGACCGTAGCCCGATCCGCGCCTGGGGATTGCGGCAAATCGTCGACCCAGGGTGGCGTCACGCCCTCTGAGTCCCACCGGAGCGGGTCTTATGCTCGCTCCGAGCCAAGACGATCTTCGATCAATATGCATCCTCCATGGAACTTGACGCGCGGGCGTTAAGGATAAGCCCTTGGGAGACGTTTTCGACAAATCATTTTGAAGATAAGTTTGACGCAAAGAACAAATTATTGCGCAGGTTGATTTAATATGTACCTATTGCATGTATTTGAATGATTTTTGGCTTATATTTTCTTTGTTGTTCAGGTGTTTTTGATTTAATTCGGGTATGTATTGCCTGATATGAGCGGCTCATTCGGCGTCTCAAAAATGAGACGCCGAAACATTTCAAGCCTGCTACGATCTCGCTATGGCTCGCCTTAAGTGCGGGCGTGCAGCCCGTCCGGGGGCTGAATTTCCATGGCTAAGACTTCCTCCACGCGCAAAGGCGCGCAGGCTGCCGCGCGCGCCGATACCTCGCGGAACCGTCTGCTGGGCGCCACCACGCTGTCGGAAGGAACGATGTTCGCGCGGATGATGCGTCCGCGCCGTTGGCTGACGATGTCGGCGGTCATGGTCGCTGCGGCGGCAGGCAATTTCGCCGTCGCGCCGGCCTGGGCCCAGACTTCGATCGCCGGCGGAACCATCGCCGGGACGGGATCGATTTCGGGCAGCGCCAGCGGCGGGGTGCTGATTTCCGGCCAGAACGGCGACGCGGGGCCGGACACCCTGACGGGCCTCACGGTCGCCAACACCAGCGGAGCCACAACCGCCGACGCCGTGAAGGTGACGTCGGGCGGCGGCAATACGGCGGCGGAAGCGAACCTGGCGGGCGTGAACAGCCTGTCGACCTCGGTCAGCGGCGGCGCCGCGATCGAGCTGGTGGTGACGAACACCGGTAACGCCAGCCTGGGGGATAGCGGCGGCAACAGCCTGACCGGCAGCTACGGCGTCCTGGCGCACTCGCCCGGCAACATCTGGATGGTCCTGACCGACGGCACGTCCGGCGACACCATCACGGCGAACGGCACGGCGGTCGCCGGGATTCTCCAGTCCGCGAGTAGTTCGGCGAACCTCACGCTGGGTTCGACCACCATTTCGGGCTTCGCCACCGGGGTCAGCATGACGGCGACCAACGGGCCTGTAATCGTCAGCAGCACCAGCGGATCGACGATCAGCGGCTTCACCGACAACGGCATCTTCGCCATATCGGGCGCGACCGCAGGGCAGGGCGTCTCGGTTAGCTCGGCCTCGGCGCTCACCGGCGACAGCGGCGCGATCGGCATCAACGCGGCGAGCTCGGGCGGTGGCAATTCGGTCACCACGCTTGCCGGCGGCACGATCGACGGCGGCGCCACCGGCATCTCGGTCGGGGGCGCCATCGGAACCAACGCCACCACCATCACGGTGGGCGCCGCGATCGGCGACATCACCGCGCCGACCAGCTATGGCGTCAGCGCCAACGGCTCCTCCACTGCGACCAACACGATCAACGTGAACGCCGACGTCCGCGGCGGCCAGGCTGGGATCCAGATCGGCAGCGGCAATTTCACCACCACGGTCGCCAGCGGCGTCACCGTCGCGTCGGCCACCGGCTCGGGCATCGTTGACATCGGCACGAACGACACGCTGACGGTCAACAATCAAGGCACGATCAGCGGCTTCCGCGCCATCGACACGGGGGCCACTTCGAACCTGATCGCGAACAATTCGGGCACGCTCACGGGCAGCGCCCAGGCGATCAACGGCAACGCGATCACTCTGGTGAACAGCGGCACGATCACCTCAGGGACGTCCAACACCAACATCGTCACGGTGCTGGCGAACTCGGTCAACGTGGTGAACACCGGGACGATCAGCTCGGCGAACGCCCAGGGCATCTATGCCAATGGCGTCGGCCAGATCGTCAACGGGGCCACCGGCACGATTACCAACACCAGCGCCAACGGCAGGACTTCGATCTATCTGGGCGGCGGCGGCAGCGTCGACAACTACGGCTCCATCGCCCAGGGCGTCGGCGCCGGCGGTTCGCTCACCCTGACGCTCGAAGCCGGATCGAACACCGGGGGTGTCGGGCTTTCCGACGCCGGCAACACGGTGAACGTCTACACCGGGACCGGCGCCTCGGCCGCGGCCGTGGTCGACAGCGGCAGCGGCCTGACTCTGCGTGCGGCGGGGCCGAGCGCGGCCGCCGCGTTCGGCTCCCTGT
>JBARAK010000338.1:0-1526 GCA_049791955.1 Caulobacteraceae bacterium | reverse complement strand
TGACGCCCCGCGGCGCGGGCCCGGGCGGCGCCATCGCCCAGGGCGACGTCCTGGCCCTGCCCAACCCCGATATCGACAGCCGCCTGGACATCGCCCGCATCGAGGGTCAGGTAAAGGCGTCATCCGTTCGCCGGGTGTCCGAGTTCGTGGACAAGCACCCGGACGAGTCGGTGGCCATCCTGCGTAGCTGGCTGCACGAAACCTGATGGCGCCTCCCAGGAAGAAGTCCATCGACGACCCAGAACGCCTCTCCGGCCCGGAGAAGGCGGCGATTGTCATGCTCGCGCTTGGCGAGGAGCATACCAAGCTCTGGGAAGCGCTGGACGAGGAGGAAATCCGCGAAATCTCCCAGGTGATGTCCAACCTGGGCACCGTCAGCGCCACCGCGGTGGAAGGCCTGCTGGTGGATTTCGTCTCCGGAATGTCCGCCGGCGGGGCCATCATGGGCTCCTACGAGCAGACCCAGCGCCTGCTCTCCAGCTTCATGCCGACCGATCGGGTCGAAGCCCTGATGGACGAGATCCGCGGACCCGCGGGCCGGACCATGTGGGACAAGCTCGGCAACGTGAACGAGGCCGTGCTCGCCAACTACCTCAAGAACGAATACCCCCAGACCGTCGCTGTGATCCTGTCCAAGGTGAAGGGCGAGCACGCCGCGCGCGTCCTGGCCGCCCTGCCTGAGGACTTCGCGCTCGAATGCGTGCAGCGGATGCTGCGCATGGAGCCGGTGCAGCGCGAGATCCTCGACAAGATCGAGCAGACCCTGCGCACCGAGTTCATGTCGAACCTGGCGCGCACCTCCAAGCGCGACAGCCACGAGATGATGGCCGAGGTGTTCAACAACTTCGACCGCCAGACCGAGGTCCGCTTCCTCACCGCCCTGGAAGAGCGCAACCGCGAGGCGGCCGAGCGCATCCGCGCCCTGATGTTCGTGTTCGAAGACCTGGGCCGGCTCGATCCGGGCGGCGTGCAGACCCTGCTGCGCGCGGTGGACAAGGACCAGCTCGGCGTCGCGCTGAAGGGCGCCTCGGACGCTCTGCGGGAGATGTTCTTCTCCAACATGAGCGAGCGGGCGGCCAAGATCATGCGCGAAGACATGGAATCCATGGGGCCGGTGCGCCTGAAGGACGTCGACCAGGCCCAGATGTCCATGGTCCTGGTCGCCAAGAACCTCGCCGCCCAGGGCGAGATCATGCTGGCCGGCTCCGGCGGCGATGACGAGCTGATCTACTGATGACCAGCGACCTCGCCTCCACCCCCCGGCCCTTCACCTTCGACACCGTGTTCGACGGCGATCGGGTGATCGCCCCGCCCAAGCCCAAGCGCCACTTCTCGGCCGAGGAAGTGGAAGCCGCCCGCGCGGCCGGATACGCCGAAGGCGAGCGCTCGGTCACGGCCCAGGCTGAAGCCGCTGTCGCCCGCGCCCTGGCCGAGGTCGCCGGCTCGGTCCGCTCCGGGCTCGGCTACCTGACCGAAACCGCCCACGGCCACCGTAGCGACAGCGCGCGGCTGGCCCTGGCCTGCGC
>JBARAK010000337.1:0-2471 GCA_049791955.1 Caulobacteraceae bacterium | reverse complement strand
ACCCCAGGCCGTGCAGTTCCGCCTCCAGCGCCGCCAGCGACCGGTCCAGCCACCACCGCGACGCCGCCCCCGGCCCGCGGGAAGGATGATCGGTCTCCAGCACGAACACCGGGATCACCGGCCGCCGCGACTGCACGGCCATGTGCAGCGCGGGATTGTCCGTCAGCCGCAGGTCGCGGCGGAACCAGACGATGGCGGGGCGGGCGTCGGTCATGCCGTTCTATAATGCGCGAGCGGTCGCTCGGACGCCCTCCCCGCTTCCAGGATCAGGCCGCATTCCAATCCGGAGCGAAGGGCGGGTTCACGCGGCGCTGGTCCTTGGGCAGGGCGGCGATCGCCTTGCGGTCCTCGTCGTCGAGCTTCAGGTCCAGGGCGGCGAGGTTCGCTTTCTGGCTCTCGACGCGGGCGGCCTTGGGGATGGCGGCCACGCCGTCCTGTTCCAGCAGCCACGCCAGGGCGACCTGGGCGGCGGTGGCGCCGTGCTTGGCCCCGATGGCCTGGAGCTCGGGGCTGTCGGCCACGATGCCGTTAGCCAGGGGGGCGTAGGCCACCAGCGGCACGCCCTTGCCGCGCAGATAGGCCAGGATCGGCGCCTGGCTCAGGAAGACATGGTATTCGATCTGGTTGCAGGCGATCGGCGCGCCCACCTCCTCGATCGCCGTCCTCAGCAGCGGCAGGGTGAAGTTGCACACCCCGATGGCGCGGGTCAGGCCCTCCTCGCGCAGCCGGACCAAGGTCTCCAGCGCCGCCGGCAGGTCCATGGTCCGCGACGGCCAGTGGATCAGGTACAGGTCGACGAAGTTGAGCTTCAGCTTCTTCAGGCTGGCGTCGAAGGCCTTGCGGATGGCGTCCGGCGCCAGGTGCTCGTGCCAGACCTTGGTGGTGACGTGCAGCTGGTCCCGCGCCACGCCCGAGGCCGCGATGGCGTCCCCGACCCCGGCTTCGTTGCCGTACATCTCCGCCGTGTCGATGTGGCGGTAGCCCAAGGACAGCGCGCTCTCGACCGCCGGCCGGCAGACCTCGTCCGGCATCCGGAAGGTGCCGAAGCCGAGCCGGGGCATGTGCAGCCCCTGCACCTGGAGGGTGTCCATCACTGTATCTCCTAGAGCGTCGAGCCCGACGCTTCTCCCTTGCGGGACCGCGAGAATGCGCGCGACGGCCTTTAGGCCTAAATGCGCTTAGGTCAAATCAGCCGTGAGCCTGGCGCACGGAGCCAGGGCTGAGCTCAATGCATCCGGGGCAGCGCGCCGGGAATGCCGAGCGCGTTGTCCAGGTCCAGCGTCAGCCGCATGCCCAACACCAAAGCGTCCTTGGGCGCGAACTTGGCGTCCGGCCGCTGGGTGATGTCCGGGTTGACGATGTATTCGATGTTGGGGGTGAAGGTGACGCCGGGAACCACCTGGTAGGCGTAGTTGGCCTCGATGTCGTACTGGTCCGGCTTGACGAAGGTGGTGCTGCCGTTCCTCTGCAGCTCCTGGTTCATGAACTGGGTCTCGGCCTGGGTGAAGATCACCTGGGTCAGCATGACCCCGAAGGCGTCGTCGGGCCGCTTCGCCGACGGGCCGGTGTAGTAGACCCCCAGCGTGTTCTGCTGGTTGAAGATCTCGCGCTGGTCGAACGGGGCGGCGAAGGAGGCGAACACCGCCAGGTTCCGCCGCGAGTCGTCGGGCCGGTACACCACCTGGTCGGCCAGGGCGTAGAGACCGCCATGGTCGGCGGTGTTCATCAGCGGCGCGCCGCCGAACAGCACCCGCGACTGATGGTTGGTGTTCAGCAGCGGATCGGCCTCGGCCGCGTCGTTGATCCAGCCGCCGAGCCGGTAGTGCCGCGGATAGCGGTCATTGTCGAAGTTCGACTCGTAGCCGATCTCCACCGGGGCCACCACGCCGGTGGCGGTGTTCAGCCCCAGGCCGAAGCCGCCGCTATCCTTGCGCACCGGATCGACCGAGAAGGCGCCGGCCTGGATATAGAATTTGTCGACCGGCCGGATCTTCACCCGCCCGCCCCAGGTCGCATAGGGAAAGCCCGAGAACCCGCCGGTGAACACCGGAAGGTCGTAGGGGCACTGCGAGCCGCTGACGAAGTTGCAGCCGAAGGTGGGCTTGGCGAACAGGGTCGCCGCGCTGATCCGCCCGCCGTACAGGTTCACCTTGTCGTCGAACAGGCTCTGCTCGTAGCCGAGCTGGGCCAGCTGGAACTTCTGGAACGGCAGATACCAGTCCTGGGACTTGATGAAGTTGCCGATGTCCTTCTGCAGGGTGCCGCCGTACTCGTAGGTGAACAGCAGGTGGAACCGCCCGCCCGGCAGCCCGACCAGCCGGTTCAGGTCGGCGTCCAGCCCCAGGGTCCCTGCCCCGGCGTTGGCCCAGCCCTGCTGGAGGCCGCCGACCGGATTGCCCTGCAGGTCATCGTAGAAGGTCGAGCTGACCAGCACGCCCGCGTCATAGAGCGAACGGAAAGGCCCTGAGAAC
>JBARAK010000336.1:0-12242 GCA_049791955.1 Caulobacteraceae bacterium | reverse complement strand
CGTTCAGCCAGTCCGCCTATCAGGCGCGCCTGGCCGAACTGCACGCCCGCGTCCTCTCCCAGCCGCCGCGATCGGCCGCCGCCCAGATCGATCCCACGCCATGTCCATCGGAAACGCCATTATGATCTTTGCGCCGGTCGCCTGGCCCCGTCCCCGTCGGTTGAAACAACACGCCTGCCTCGCGGCTTGCCTGGCGGCGCTCGGCGGTTGCTCATCGTTGCCGTCCAGCGGACCGACCGCACACGACATCATCGCGGCCGCGGCCGGCAAGGGCGCGGCGCCTGGCTTCGCCATCGTGCCCCTGACGGAAGCGGTCCTGACCCAGCTCAACGCCACGCCGCCGGAGAGCGCCGCGCCCCTGTCCAGCCTGACCAAGGCCGGGCGGATCGATATGATCGGTCCCGGCGACGTTCTGGATATCTCGGTCTTCGAGGTCGGGACGGCCCTGTTCTCCGGGCGTTCCACCGCAACGGCGTCCGAGGCCGGATCGCCGCCGCCGACGGCCGCCGGTCAGGCCCTGCCGGCGGTCACCGTGGCCGAAGATGGGGGGGTCACCGTTCCCTATGTGGGGCGGGTCCAGGCGGCCGGTCTTACCGCCGAGGCCCTGGCGGCGCGGATCCAAGCCGGGCTGGCTCCGCACTCCCAGGCCCCCCAGGTCGTGGTGAGGATCCGCGACAACATCGCCAATACGGTGGTGGTCATGGGCGACGTCAAGAAGCCCGGCCGTATCTCCCTGACCTTTGCGCACGAGCGCATCCTGGACGCCATCGCCCTGGCGGGAGGGGCGAACAACCCACTGCAGGACGAAGCGGTCCATCTCAGCCGCGGCGCCCTGAACGCCACCGCCTTCCTCAGCGGCTTGGCCGCCGGCTCGCCCGACGATATCCCGCTGGCGCCGCAGGACCGGATCGAGCTGGTCTATCGGCCGCGGACCTTCACCATCTTCGGCGCCACGGGAAAGGTGTCGGAGGTGCCGTTCCAAAACCCGCGGCTGTCGCTCGCCGAGGCGGTGGCCCGGCCCGGCGGCCCCAGCGACCAGCAGGCGGACCCGACGGCGGTCTTCGTGTTCCGCTACGAATCGGCGGCCCCGGACGGAGCCCCCGCGCAGGGCGCTCGGCCGGTCGCCTACCGCTTGGACCTGATGCAGGCCCAGAGCTACTTCCTGGCGCAACGGTTCGAGATGCGGCCCCGCGACGTGGTCTACATCGCCAACGCCGGCGCCAACCAGCCCGCCAAGTTGCTGCAGGTGCTGAACCTGTTCTTCCAGCCATTCTATACGGCCAAGGTGATTGGCCAATGAGCGAGGCTGACGACAATTACAGTGCTGCTTTGGCGGTCTGAGGGGGAACTAAGAGCGGAGTGCGGCGATGCAAAAGACCTATTCGTATGAAGAGGCGCTGACGGTCGTCGATACCCTGTGTCGCGCCATCCTCGGGCGGCCCGCAGAGGGCGAAGGGTGGACGCGGTACGCGGAGGCCTTGGCCAGCGGCGCGCGAACCGAGGAGGACATGGGGGCGGAGTTCATTATGTCGCCCGAATTTCACGCCCGAGGCCGGCACAAGGCGTTGTCCAGACCGTCCCATGAGCCTGTTCTCATCCAGACGGCCGATCCGGTCGTTTACCGAGAGATGCTGGACGCTACCTCCCGCACTGTGATCGCCTATTGCCAGCGGCACAATCTGAAATGCGAGAGCTATGTCGGGATTAAGCGGGGTGTTTGGCCGTGGCACGCCACCTACAATCGGATATTCATCCTTAAAGAACTGATGGATCGGGGGTTTAGGGGGTGGGCGGTTTATCTCGACGCCGACGCCTATATTGTCGATCAGTCGTTCGATCTTCGCCAGTACTTGGCTGATAAGGACGACATCGCGCTCATCGCGGCCCTGGCGCTGGGCCACGCGAATCCCTCAACACCGGGAAACGGTCCTCATAAGATCAATGCCGGCGTGTTCCTGCTGAACTTGGGGCATCCTGTCGGTCGCGCCCTCGTTGCGGAATGGCATCGGCGATACCTTGATATTCCCGAATACATCGTCCGCCAGGCGGACACCTTCGACGTCGGCATGGATTCCGATCAGGCGCTGCTGTGCGACATGCTGGCGGAGAACCAGCACTATCTGAGCGCCTTGCGCCACGAGAACTGGGGTCTGCTCAACGGTCCGAGCGCCTCGTTCATCCGTCAGCAACTGCGGGCCATGCACGCTTCGATGGAGGAACGTCTCGCCGCCATAACCACAGCGGTCGAGGTGATCTTGGCGAGCGAGGGGCAGGACGACGGCCAAAGACTCGGCGCGACCGAGGTGCGCCGGGGCGTGCTGCCGCCCGAGACGCTTCCGCCGCCTGCGTCCAGTTCGTTTCGGGTTCCGCGCGCCTTGCGGGTCACCGAAATCTCGCCACCTCGCGTACTGGTCGTCGGATCCTGCTTTTCGGAAACGCTGCTTGGTCCGTTCCGTGCGGCTGGCTGCGAGTGCGATTTTGTCCTCTTCAACAATGTCGGGCAACTACCGGCGGCGCCACCGC
Source organism: Caulobacteraceae bacterium (assembly GCA_049791955.1). Classification (GTDB taxonomy): domain Bacteria; phylum Pseudomonadota; class Alphaproteobacteria; order Caulobacterales; family Caulobacteraceae; genus CAHJWH01. Next base: position 9,719 of record JBARAK010000336.1, on the reverse strand, counting down.
AGCCTTTGACGGCATACGACTTCCAGGTCGTACAGATTCCCCTGCGCAGCGTGCTGCCGGAGATGGCCTATTTCCGAGCGATCGGTTCGGATGTGGGGTGGGACGCGACCCTGGCCGAGGCCCAGGAGCGCCTACGTCACCTGCTGGACGCCGCCATGGGCTGGAACCGGGAGATGCGTATCCTGACTTTTGCGCTGAATTTCCTGGCGCCCCAGGAGAACCCGCTGGGTCGCACCCAGCCCCGCACCGGCAAGCGCAACATGGCGCGTTTAGTCCAGCAGTTGAACGACGATCTCGATGACGCAGTCCAGACGTACCTCAATAGCTACGTGGTCGATTGTGACGAACTGTCAGGCTCCTTTGGGCGGCGGTACGTCCAGGATGACGTCTATATGCAGCTCAATCATGCGGGCGTGCTGACCCACGATGGGCGCGACCACGATATGGATCGTCTCCAGACGCCCAGCCCAGTGAAGCAGCTATATCCGAACCGGAGCGATGCCTACACCGCTGCGGTGATCGAGGAGATGCTGGCCCTGCATCGCACGATGCGCGGAGTCGACGCGGTCAAGCTGGTGATCGTGGACCTGGACGACACGCTGTGGCGCGGCCTAGTGGTCGAAAACTGGCGGGGGGCGGGCCATGCCAGCGAGGGCTATCCGCTCGGCTTAGCCGAAGCGCTGCTCTACCTCAAGGCGCGCGGGATCGTGCTGGCCATTGTCAGTAAGAACGACCCGGAGAAGATCGCGCAGGTCTGGCCGCATGTCTGGCATGGCCGATTGAGTTTGGACGACTTCGCTGTCCGTGAGATCAATTGGCGCCCGAAGCCAGAGAACGTCGAAGCGGTGATCCGCGCCGTAAATGTCCGCCCCGATAGTGTCGTCTTCATCGACGACAATCCGGTGGAGCGAGCCGCCGTGCAGGCGGCGTTCCCCGACATTCGCGTGCTGGGCGAAGAACCCTTCCTGCTACGCCGTATCCTGTTGGCCTCACCAGAGACCCAGGCAGCCGCGATCACCGAGGAATCCGCTCGGCGCACCGAGATGGTGCGGGCGCAGGTGGCGCGGGAGGATGCGCGGGTGCAGATGTCTCGCGATGAATTCCTTGCTGCCTTGAACGTCCGGATCGCCCTCACTGAGATCCGCAGTCCAACTGATCCGCACTTCGCGCGGTGCTTGGAACTGATCAATAAGACCAACCAGTTCAACACCACAGGCCGACGTCTGACGCTGGAAGCCTGCAGCCAGGCGCTCGCGGAGGGAACCGTCCTTTACGCCTTCGAGGTCGAGGACAAGTTCGTTCATTACGGTCTGGTCGGGGCGGCACTCGTGCGCGTGGCCTGCATCGAACAGTTTGTCATGAGCTGTCGCGTCATGGGCCTAGACGTGGAATTGCAGGTGATCGCCAAGGTGGTGGAATCGATCTGGCAGTCGGGATGTGGGACTGTTTCCGCGTGCGTGACGGAGACCGGCGCCAACCATCCGTGTCTGGACCTCTTCAAACGGTGCGGTTTCACCTTCGAACGGGGACTCTGGATTTACGCCGGCCATGAGCGTCGCGCTGCCGACGTGACGGTTCGCACCGGCGCCGTTCCTTCTGGAAGAGTGTTTAGCCGAGAGTCTATCGAATGCCTGACCCCCGAATAGGCGTCCAGGACGTCCAAAACGCTTACAAGTGGATTCTCGGGCGAGAGGCGGACCCGGAGGGTTTGTGGCGATATGCGCGCCAACTGGCCGACGGCGATATCGACCAAGGGAGGCTGCGGCAAATCCTTCTGGACAGCGAGGAGTTCGTGGCCGGCCGCCTCCGCCTCGAGAAGGTCAGCATGGGGGACGACCTCTGGGTTGTCGTCGATCGGGATGATACCGAATTCGGACAGACGATCGTCGCTCACGGCACCTGGGAGCCGCATATCGTGGCGACCCTTCGCGCGCACCTTCGGCCAGGCGACGTGTTTGTGGATATCGGCGCCAACGTCGGGGTGATGTCCTTCAATGCGGCGGACCAAGTTGGTCCGGGCGGAAAGGTCCTTAGCTTCGAGCCGCTGCCACGCAACATCGCCCACTTTTTGCGTGGCGTCGCGGCCAACCGATTCGAGCACGTTCAGCTCTATCCGTTTGCGCTGTCCGACCGGCGCCGATTGCTGACGATGTCGGCCGGATCCAACAGCAAAGCGAGCCTCGGCGCCGATCCTCTACAGGTCTCACAGATAGCCCAGGCCATCCCCGGTGATAGTTTCCTGCTCGGGGAGCCGAAAGTCGACCTGATCAAGATTGACATCGAGGGCCACGAACCTGCCGCCATCACCGGCTTGCAGCGCACCTTCGCGCGCCACAAACCCATAGTGTTGTGCGAGTTCAATCCGCTCTGCCTGCGCGGGGATGGCGACACCGAGCCCGAGGTCTTGGCAGACCAGCTTTTCGACATGACCGACAGCATGACGGTGATCGAACATTCAAATCGCCGTTGCGAGATCGGATCGACCATGGACCTGATGCACCTGTGGCGCGCCAGGGATGACGAAGCCGTCGAGACGGGCCATCTTCCGAGGGGGTGGGTGCACTTCGATCTCTTGTTCAAGGTCCAATAGGGCGCAGCTACGCTGAGCCAGCCGCGGTCGGCTCGGGAAGAGCGTCAGCCTGTCGCCGACGGCGCTAGAGGAGCACCTCTTCCATAAGGTTCGTGGGATAGCTGCGGTAGAGCCATGACGGCTTCCGGGTAGGCGCGGGTCCGGTGTTGCGCCAACGACTGAAGAGGTATTGGCCCAGGTCAGGGGCGCGGAAATCCACCAGTGCGTCGAGACGGGACAGGTCGAAGTAATCCGCTGCACGATTGGGATGAACATCGGCCGTGAACAGGATTTCCGGCGAGAAGCCGCAATAGGTCATGATCTTGTAAAGTTCGTGCCGCGTGTACTCGCGGTTGTGGCGCCCGTAGGGCCCGTAACCCGAATAGGGATCGTAGATATTCGCCCCTGAGGCTATCCGAGCGAGATTTTCCAGGCGTGCGACGTTGGGCGTCGTCAGAACCAGTTGGCCGCCCGGACGCAGAACCCGTTTGAGTTCTAAAAGTGCGCGCAGAGGGTCCTCGAGGAGGTGTTCGATCACCTCGCAAAACAGGACAACGTCGCAAGCGCCGGATGCCAGGGGAATGTCGTGCGCCTCGATATTGATGTTCATATAGTCGAAGGCGAATTCCTGATCGTGTTCATCGGTCAGGTTTCTTGAGCGGATGGTCTGTCGGCCCGTTCCAGGGGGGCCTCCGAAGTAGTTTAGCAATTTTATATGAGCTTTTTTTCGGAAAATTTTCATCAAATATGTCAGGAAGTATGGGTTCGATCCGACCTCCAGGATCTGTTGTGCATCTTCGGGAACCAAATCGAGCGTATACAGGAACCGGTCGCAGTCTTCGCGGGCGTAGCTCTCCAGTTCTCCGGAGCGGCTTCCGTCGATGGCGAGACTTATCAGTGATTGGAGAAGCTGGTCGCGGCTGACCCCCCTCGGCGCCGGGAGGGCAGGCTGGTGTGTTCTGATCGCTGATAGGCTGGAAAAGTCCACTGTCATGCTTGGCTCCATAGAAGGGCCTCTAAGCCGCTGCCTAGGGCGCTAGGTTGCACCCGCCGGCACCGTGTCTTGGTCGTCGCCCTCTGGTATTGGGTCAACCTGTGCGCCCAGGCTGAACGCTGTCACCGGAAAGCCGACGGCGTCGAACCAAAACCGGCTATCGCAGACCAAGCCGACGTCCAGCGTATCGGCCTTCTCCGGAAGGCTCGGGAACCTTAGGCGAAAGGGCGAGGACTGCCCCGGCGCTAAGTGGGTCATGCTGAAGCCGGCTCGCGCCTCCGCCAAGACGTGGCCCGCGCCCGCGCGGCTCCGCAAACGGGCGCCAACCCGGACCTGTTCGGACGACGCCATGGCCAAATCGAAGGTCGTGGGCGATTGGTTGTACAAACGCCCGGATAGGAGCAGGGCACCGTCGGCGTCTTGATAGGCTGCGGCGACATCGATCTCCAGTGCGTGGGCGAACGCCTGGCGCCAAAGCGTCGCCACGTCGCCGGCGGCCAAGGCCGGTTCGCCGGCCTGCCAAGCGGCGAGCTGGTCTGCCCAGACGCCCGATTGCGTCAGCGCCACGGCGACAGCTGAGCTGGGCAAGGCGGCATGATCGACAACGACGTCCGCGCCGACGCCTCGCAGACGGTCGAGCAGCGCGAGGTCCATCGGGCGGCTGTCGTCGGCTGTGACAACCTGCAGAAGCTGGTCGGGCGTCTCGAGGTCGGGATCAGCGTAGAGGGCGGCGAGGTCGTCAAGGTCCTCGACGCTGACCGGCCGGCCATGACCGCCGCCCGGGGCCGCGGCGAAGATCGCGGAGGCGCCCAGCATGCGTCCAAAATATAGGGCGCCGTAGCCTCCCGCGCCAACGCCCATGCAGATGAGCCAAGGTTTCGACTGGGCGATGGCGGCGAGCGCGTCGAGTTGCGCCGTGTCGGCGGCGGGCCAGTCCACATCCGCCAGGACGCATGTCGCGTCCGGCGGCGCCACCGCCGTCAGCGTCTGAAGCTGAGGAGCGGAGGGGGCGGCCAGATCGCCAAACCCGAGGACCAGGAGATCGCGGCCGAGGCGCATCGGCCTCAGGCCGGGACGCCGAGCGACGTGGGGCGCCGGATCGGCATGGGCTCCGGAGCCTCGAACCGGCGCGCATCGGCAGGCTCGCGCTCCCGGTTGAAGGCCAGGTCGGCAAGGTTGTCGAGAGCGACGGCCTCCAGGAACAGGGCCCGCGCGACTGCGTCGTCGGTGGCGCAGAGGAAAAACCCGGTCAGGCCAGCGGAGATGACACGGTTGTCCAAACCCTGGGTGCGGAGGGCGAGGTCCTCGATCTGATCTCCATCAAGGGCGACGTGGAGCACGGGGCTGGTCATTTCCGTCGCCGGCAGGCCAACCTGGACCCACTTGAACTCACCGGGTTGGAGCGATCCCTTGAGATTCGTCTCACCGACCTTGAGCCGATAGTCGCAGACGCGGCCCGGCAGGCCGTGGAGCCGCAGGTAGATGCGCAGCGCGTCGTGCCGTTCGGGCAGACCGATCGCCAGGCGGCCACCCTGGGCCTTGGTCCAGCAGCCCCAGTCGTCAGGACCCCACCACCCGTCGCCGGTGCGGAAAATCTCGGCCGACCGCATGCCGGGCCAGATCCGGGTCTCGAAATTGCGCTCGATCGGATGGTAGGCGCCGAGCTGCGCCGCGGGCGCGCGAGGGGATTCGGGAGAGTTGGTTGCGGCCCAGCTCGCCATCTGCTCGCCGACCTGCCTGGCGATCGCGCTCCAGGTCCTCGGTCGGAAGTCCTCGGCGATCTTGCGTTCGCAGGCTTCCCGGTGGCCGGGGTCGTAGATCAGGCGATCGAGCGCTTCGATCAGGCGGGCCGGGGAGCCGGACTCGAAATAGACCGCAAACGGCCCGCCGGCCTCGGGCAGCGACGACGCGTCGGAAATCAGGGGGACCTTACCGTAGCAAAGGGATTCGGTGACCGGCAGGCCCCAGCCCTCATAGCGGCTGGGGTAGAGCGTGAAGAGGCAGTTCTGGTAGAGCAGGGCCAGTTCCGCGTCGGACAGACCCGAAAGCATGACGACCCGGTCCTTCAGGACCTCATTCGACGCCAACTGGGCGTAGACCGCATCGTTCAACCAGCCGCGGTTGCCGACGCAGACGAGCTTGGGGACCTTCTTGGCGCCGTGGGCGTGGATCAGCTGCGTCCAGGCCTCGAAGGCGCACAGGTGGTTCTTCCGCGACTCGATCGTCGAGACGAACAGGACGAAGGGCGTATGGCTCAGGCCCCAGGTCGCGAGCGCGTTCCTGGCCACGGGCGCGACCGTCGGCTTGCGGAAGTCCGCATCCAGGTGGATCACCGCGACTTTTTCGGACTCGAGGGGATGGCCGAGGCGTTTGCCGACCGCCAGCAGGTCGCGCTTGGTGGCGTGCGAGTTCACCAGGAAGAAGTCGGCATGCTCGAAGGCGCCAATGGCCCAGGAGATGAAGTCCTGGGTCAGTTCCTTGGTGCAGTGTTCGGGCGCCTTCACCGGGATGAGGTCGTGTACGAAGGGCACATAGCGGATGCCGTGCTCGGCCTTGGCCCGGCGGACGAACAGGAAGTAGTTTTGCAGCCACCATGAGGTGCCGAGGTTGATCAGGTAGGCGCCGGTCGGGAACACGATGGCCGGCGCCATGTTCATCATGATGTAGAGGCGGCTGAGCATCGCGACCCATTCGGGCGCGGTGCGGTCCCCGTCCGACAGGCTCAGCTTGCACAGGGCCATGAACGCGGCGGGCGGAATCTCCAGCCACTCGTCGCGGTGTTCCAGGAAGCAGCAAACCTTGATCGGTGGTCCGATCCGCTCCTGCAGCGCGCTTGAGATCGTCTCGATCTGCACTCGTTGGATGCCGGTCGGCAGACGGGCGTTGCGGAAGTAGGAGATCAGATCGGAGACGTCGAACACGATCGCCGGCGTGGCCCCGCCGGCGGCTCCGCGCTCGGTCTTGGCGAGATCGCGCTTGACCGCGGCCAGCAGGTCGGACGCTCGGGTGACCCGCTCAAGCGTCTCCGCGTCTGGCGCCGTCCTGTCCTGTTTCAGGGCCGCGATCAGATCCGCGACGCCGGCTTGCGCCTCCTCGGCCGTGTCCGCGATGCTCCGCCCAGGGCTCCAGAGCCTGGAGTCGTCCATGACCGGCTGCAGGATCGACATCAGGTCCGCCGCGCTCACATCGGCGCCACGGGTGGCGAGGGTGTGGAGTTCGGCTATGGCGTCAGGGTTGCTGGGTTCAAGCCTGGCGGCCCGCAGATAGCACCGGCTGGCTCCGGCGCCGTCGCCCTGCCGTTTCCTAAGGTGCCCCAGATGAAGGTGGGGCTCTGCCGACTCCGGCGCGAGCCGCGCGGCCTCCAGATAGGCCGTTTCGGCGTCGGCGTAGTCCTGGCTCTCCTTGTGGGCGTGGCCGAGTTGCACCCAGATATGGGTCAGCTCGGGATCGCGCTCGAGCGCCTTGCGGAACCCGGCCGCCGCTCCCGCCCAATCCCGGTTTTCCCGGGCCTGGTTGGCGTCGACGAGGATGCGCTTGACGGCGGCCGTGACGGGAACGCCGTTGGATTTGTAGAGCTTCAAGGCGAGAGTCATGGTCGCAGACCTTGGCGATCGGGGGCGGTCAGGCAGCGTGTTCGCGTACGCCGGCAAGGATCAGCCAGCCGATCGCGTAGGCGAGCAGCAGGCCGAAGAAGACGGTGGCGACGATCTTCAAGCGGTGCGGATAGAGCGCCTTGACCGGCAGATTGGGTTCGACGACCCGGATGACGAACATCTGCTGCTTCAGGGCGTCGATTCTGGCGGTCTCCAGGGCGGCGGCGGAAGCTTCATAGCGTTTGGCGGCGAACTGCTGGCGCAACTGCAGGCTCTCGAACCTTCCCAGGGAGGGGGCCATGGCGTCGCGACCAACGGTCAGATGGGCCTGGACCCCCGCGACCTGGGCTTCGAGGGCGCGCACCTGGGCGGCCTGGGCGACCCTTTGCGGGCTGTCGGCGCTGACCGAGGCGCTCATGCTGGCCAGAAGCGCCCGCGCCTGGGCCAGCTGCTGTTGCAGGCTCGTCGACAAGCCGATCTGAGCGACGCTGCTGCGGCTCGGGTCGATGTCACGGTCGCTCTGACGAAAGCCCGTAAGGTTGCCTTGGGTCGCCGCCACCTCGGCTTCGGCGTCGCGCAGCTGCGTGCGGGCGACGCGCAGGCGGTCTTCCAGGGCGTGCTGGTTGAAGGTGTTGACCCGTGCTTCACCGAGCGCCAGCAGGGTTTCGTTGATGCGTTCGGCATCTTGCGGGCGGAAGGCGCGAACAGTGAGGCTGGTGATGCCCGTGTCGCTGCTGACGGTGACCTTGACTTGGCCCTGGTAGTATTTGAGCAGGGCTTCCGGAGTGGGATGGGCGTCGTGCAGCCGGCTGATCAGGTCGGCTTCCGGACGGCGGAACGTGGCGGTCAGATCGATCGACCGGTTCAGCGCTGCGACCGCGTCATGGGAGGCCAGGTAGTCGCCTACGCTGCGGATTTCGGACTGGTCGGAGGAGGGGCCGCCGAGACCGAGGGCTTGTCCGATGCTGGGGACGCCCGCTGTCGTGGGGGCGCCGGTCTTGACGATGAAATGCGCCTCCGATTCATACTGATTGGCGGCGATCAGATAGTAGTACCCGGCCACCAGCAGCGTCGGCAGGACTACGATCAGCAGGAAAGGCCGCCAGGCCTTCCAGCGTCGCCCCACCGCATGATGGGCCGCCGCGGTCGGCAGGGCTGCGGGCCAGTCGAGGTCGACCTGGTGCAACGGTTCGATCGGCGTGTTTCCGTCCATCACGGCGTCTCCGAGGGGGGAAGGGCGGGGCGCATGGATCAGATCAATGCAGATGCACGTGGCGGCGGACGATCCGCAGCGACAGAAACCCAGCCAAGGTCAGCGCGAGGCACCAGCCGATGATGTAGACCGGATCGTAGTAGGGGCTCTCGACGCTCTCGAACTGGCCCGTATGCAGCATCTCGAAGGTCTGGGCGATGGGTGACCATGCCAGCCAGCTGCGATAAGGCTGTGGAATCCATTGCAGCATGAAGAACGCACCTGAGATGGGCATCAGGATGTACATGGTCGGATGGACGAACTTGGCCACCGCCTTGTTGACGTAGGTCGCCGCGCAGACCGGCATCGAGAGTGCGAAGGACATCCAGACCCACAGTCCGATCGCGCTGGCTAGCAACAAGGGCCGGGCCGGTGGGACGGCGAGGCCCAGGGCGCAGGCGCCTGACCACAGGATGATCAGCGTGGCGATCGTCGAGAGGGCCTCGAGCAGGGCGCGCGCCGCCAGCATGTCGAAGATGGTGATGAACCGATGGTAGAGCAGGGGCTGGTTGGCTTCGAGCGTCGACTCCGCCCGGCTGATGATCGAGCGGAAGATGATGAAGGTGCAGTAGCCGACAATGGCGAAGCCGACCGGGGAAACCCCTTCGCCGTGGGATTTCTGGCCGGCATGCAAGGCTGCCACCGCGGCCGCGAGCAACCCCGGCTCCAGCAGCATCCAGAGATAGCCGATGTTGTCACGGCCATAGCGCGTATGGAGTTCGCGCAGGATCAGGGCGCCGATCACGTGACGCTGCACGTCGAAGCCGTCGGCTAGTTCCGTCCACCGGCTGCGGGATCTGGAAGCGACGAGGCTCATCCGCAGACCTGCGCGATGAAGTCCAGGGCGGTGTGGAGGTGGTCGTCCCAGTCCGGCGCCCGCCACGTGGCCATCCGCTTCAGCTGAGCTGTCCGCAGGGGCGAATTGGGCTTGGCATAGTCCAGAATGGCCGCGGTCCAGGCGCGGCCGTCCAGCGGATCCAGGTAATCGGGCGCCGCCCCGCCGGCTTCGCGCAGGGCCGCCAGGTCGCTGGCGATGACCGGCGCGCCCAGCGCCAGGGCCTCCACCACCGGCAGGCCATAGCCCTCGGCGAAGGAGGGCATCAACACCGCGCGGGCGCCGCGGATCAGGCCACGCAGAGCGATGTCGGGAACCCGGCTGCGCTCGTGCACGACGCCCTTGAAGCTGGGCGTCCGGTCCAGCAGGTCCAGGACCATCTCGTTTTCCCAGCCGCGCCGGCCAACGAGGATCAGCTCGGGCGTCTGTTCGCGGCCCAGAAGAGCGATCAGTCGCCGCCAGACGTGCAGCAGCAG
>JBARAK010000335.1:0-4788 GCA_049791955.1 Caulobacteraceae bacterium | reverse complement strand
GGCGCTGACCGAGCCGCTGGCCGTGGTGGCCTGGACCACGCGCAGCCCCGGCCTGCCGCTGGTCACCGGGCGCATGACCAGTCGCGCGACCTTCGAGGCCCTGCGGCGGAGCCTGGACGAGCTGGCCCGCGACCCGGCCCTGGCCCCGGTCCGCCGCGCCCTACTGCTGGACGGCTTCCACCCGCTGCCGGAGCCGCACTACCGCACCGTGCTCTACTTCGAGCAGATGGCGGAAAGCCTGGGCTATCCCGTGCTGGGGTGAGCTAGATCGGCTTGCCCTCGCTCCGCGCCCAGCCCGGCATCAGGGTGTTGCTCGGCAGGGCGGGGTCGGCGGCCTTGCGGGCGGTCTCCACGCCCGCGACCGGCAGGCCCTCGGGGTCCAGCAGCCCGACCTGGACCAGCACCGAGGCCTGGTCCCAGTAGATGTGCTCGTGCACCAGCTTGCCGTCGACGAAGCGGACGATGGCCACCAGCGGGACCTCGACCCGGCGGCCGGTGGGGGCGACGCCGGGCAGCATCCAGTCCACCTCGTGGGTGTGGGTGAACTTGAACAGCATCTCGTCGACGATCTGGTCGGCGCCGACGGTGCGGCTGATCGGCTGCAGCTCGGTGTCGGGCGGGTTGGCGCCGATGAAGTGGTATTTGTAGAAGCGCTTGAGCTGGTCGTGGCCCACGCCCCCGGTCATGGTCGGGATGTGGTTGACGTAGGGCTGGGCCACCATCGTGGCCATGGTGGCGTCCACGTCGCGGGTCTCGAACTCGTAGCGGCAGTGCGCCTCCCAGAGGGCGACGAGATCGTGGTCGGGCATGGACCTGCGGGCTCCGTTGGACCGGGTGAGCCTAGCCGACACGTTCGTGAGAGCCCAGCGGTTCGGCCTGGAGGAAACGACCAGGGCGACGCGAAACCCGTCCATGTGCAACCACCTTCGTCCTGGCGCGCTTCGCTCGGCGGGTGCAGGCGCTGGACGCCGCCATCCGACGGGGCTTAACGGTGAGGATGTCCGGTCTCTTTCCCGGCCGGCATCGGAGGGGCGCGGGTGGTTGGGCGAAGCGCGTCGGACACTGCATCCCCGGCCGCCGTGTTCCCGGCGGGCGGCGGCGAACTGGGCGCCCTGATCCGCGCCTTCGACTGGTCCGGCACCAGCCTGGGGCCGCTGGAGGCCTGGCCGCAGAGCCTGAAGACCATCACCGGCATGCTGCTGCTCTCGCCCGTGCCGATCGTGCTGCTGTGGGGCGAGGACGGCGTCATGATCTACAACGACGCCTATTCGGGCTTCGCGGGCGGCCGTCATCCGCAGCTGCTCGGCTCCAAGGTGCGCGAGGGCTGGGCCGAGGTCGCCGACTTCAACGACCACGTCATGCGCGAAGGGCTGGCGGGACGGACCCTGGCCTACCGCAACCAGGAGCTGACGCTGCACCGGCACGGCGCGCCGGAGCGGGTGTGGATGGACCTGGACTATTCGCCGGTGCTGGACGAACAGGGCCGGCCGGCCGGCGTGATCGCCATCGTGGTGGAGACCACCGAGCGGGTCCAGACGGAACAGCGGTTGCGCGACAGCGAGCGGCGGCTCCGCGCCCTGGTCAACGCCACCTCCGACGTCGTCTACCGCATGAGCGCCGACTGGCGGGAGATGCAGGCGCTGGACGGGCGCGGCTTCATCGCCGACACCGACACCCCCCGGTTCGCCTGGATGGACGCGTACCTGTTTCCCGAGGACCAGGCCCAGATCCAGGAGGCGATCCAGGCGGCCTTGCGCAGCAAGGGGGTGTTCCAGCTGGAGCACCGGGTCCGGCGTGTCGACGGCACGGCGGGATGGACCTTCTCGCGCGCGATCCCGCTGCTCGACGACCAGGGGGAGATCGTCGAGTGGTTCGGCGCCGCCAGCGACGTCACCGAGCGGCGGCGCTCCGAGCAGCACCTGCGGCTGGTGGTCAACGAGTTGAACCACCGGGTGAAGAACAACCTGGCCATGACCCAGGCGATCGCCTTCCAGACCTTCCGCAGCGCCGAGGACCTGGAGCAGGCCAAGATCAACTTCTCCGCCCGCGTGGTCGCCCTGGCCCAGGCCAACGACCTGCTGACCGGGGAGCGCGGGGTGGGGGTGTCGCTGCGGGGGGTGATCGACCAGGCCCTGCGCCCGCACGATCCCCGCGACGACCGCTTCCGGGTCGAGGGGCCGCCGCTGCAGCTCACGGCCAAGACGGCGCTGGCCCTGTCCATGGCCCTGCACGAACTGGCGACCAATGCGCTCAAGTACGGGGCCTGGTCGGCCGACACCGGCCGCATCGAGGTGACCTGGACACGCTACGCGCCCGATGAGGGCGGCGATCGCCTGCACCTGGAATGGCGCGAGCGGGAGGGGCCGCCCGTGACGCCGCCGGCCAGGCGCGGCTTTGGTTCACGGCTGATCGAGCGGGGACTCGCGGCCGAGATGGGTGGCGAGGTGGAGATGCTGTTCCAGCCGGACGGGCTGGCCTGCATCATCGACGCGCCCCTGACCGTCTATGGGGAGGACTGACCGATGCCGCTTCGCATCCTTATCGTCGAGGACGAGATGACCATAGCCCTGCTGCTGGAGGACATGGTGGTCGACCTCGGCCACCAGGTCGCCGGCATGGCCATGCGCTTGCCTCAGGCGGTGACGCTGGCCGAGACCGCGGAGATCGACTTCGCCATCCTCGACGTCAACCTGGACGGGCGGGTGTCCTTCCCGGTCGCCGACATCCTGGAACGGCGGGGCGTGCCCTACATCTTCGCCACCGGCTACGGCTCCGACGGCATCGAGCCCGCCTACAAGGAGCGGGTGGTGATCCGCAAACCCTTCGTCCTCAACGACGTCCAGGGCGCCATCGCCCGCACGGCGGCCTGAGCAGCGGCTGTATTTGGCCACGCCGCGGGCGTCGCCGCTTGAAGATGAGGTGCGGGATGCGAGTTCGACCGATCGGGGCGGCCCTGCTCGCCGCCTGCCTGAGCGCCGGCCTGGCCGGTTGCAACGGGCCGGTCTCCGAAAGCCGGGGTCACACCCATGGCCGCTACGCCGGGGTGGGGATCTACCTGCCGGGCGAGCTCTGGTCGAAGATGGTCCAGGCGAGCGCGCCGGCCTCGCCGTCCCAGGCCCGCACGGCGGACGACGAGCACGTCATCGTGGTGGTCGACGGCGACACCGGCGAGATCCGCCAGTGCGGGGACCTGAGCGGCTACTGCGTGGGGATGAATCCATGGACCCGGACCCTGGTCGGGCCGCAGGTCGCGCCCGTGCAGCTGAGCGCCCACGCGGGCGATGGCGCGAAGGCCAAGCCGTCCGCCGCGCCGTGACGCCGTACGGAGATCGCCGGCTTCGGAACGCCTCGTGGCGCGGATCGTTCGTCAGGACAGCGAGGAGGTCCATATGCAGACAGCCGAGGCTTTGGCGCCCAGCCGCTCGAAGACCGCATCCGTGCTCGAAACGGTGGACAGCCAGATCAGGCTGAGGCCCGGCGAGCGGGCCTTCATCCTGCGGCGGCTCAGGGAATTGAGCCCGGGCCTGTACCAGCAATGGCTGATCCGCACGGCCGAGCGGGGGATGTAGGCCCCCGAAGGGGCCTACCGATGCTTAGAAACTATAGCGCAGGCCGACTTTCAGGATGTGGACCGGCGTACCTTCGTTGAACACGTTGGTGTAGCGGTAGGCGGGAACGATGCTGAGCCGGTCGAGGATCGGAATGGCGACGCCGACTTCCGCCAGATAGGCGCCGTCGCGGCTGACGCTGCCGCTCACGGTCTCGGTGTTCATGCCCCTGACCACCGCGCCGGGAGGCCCGGATATGGTCGGGCCGCTTCCGGCCGGGGAACTGGCCGGAGCCGAATAGGTGAAGGTGCGGTTCCGCTCGCCCGAGGACGAGAACCCATAGTGGTAGCCGACGCCCATCCCGACATAGGGCGTGAAGGCGCGGAAGATCTTCAGGTCATAGAAGGCGTTGAAGGTCCCGTTCACGTGCTGGTCGGACAGGGTTCCGACCGGCTTGGCCGATCCGGAATAGATCGTGGTGTCATGAGGATTGACGCCGGTTCCGATGTCGATCTTGCCGATGCCGTAGTTGCCGTACTCGATGTCGACTTCCGTCCGGACCGATCCTCGCTGGCCGAAATCGAAGCGATAGCCGACCGCCTCGTCCGTATCGACGCCGATATCGTAGTGGACGCGGTTGGCGTAGCTGAACGGCTGGACCACGCCGTTGATCTCCAGGCTGTTGCCGAAGGGATCGCGTGCGTACGAGGATGTCGTATCGTCGGCCGGACGGTACGAACCGCCGACGGAACCACTGACGTAGAAGCCGTCGGCCGCCGCTGCTCCGGCGGCAGAAAGCGCAGCGAAGCCGATGACGGCCGCTGAAACGTATTTGAACACAATACCCCTCCAGGATGTGGGGTGGCTGATATCAATCACCGGGTGATGACGCATTTCCTGGCGGAAATATCGTCGCAAGCGCCTCCAGCGCCGTTGGTTATAGTTACCCGAATGACACGCGTCCGGAGCTGAGCGCCCGTGTGAACGCCGGAACATGTCAGGCGTGAAGCACCTCGACTGTGAACTGGCGATCGCCAGGTGGCGGCGTTTGGACCCGCGACCGTTGGCGCCTTCGACGGGGGTGGGCGAAAGCCACAGACTCCGTGGCGCCCTTGCTCCGCCACGTTCCTGACGCGGGATCGTGGTCTGGAAGGACGGGGGAGCGTCGATCAGGTCACGGAATGCTGCGTAGCCGAGCGCCGAAACACCAAGCCGACCGCCGGATCGCCTCCGGCCACGC
>JBARAK010000334.1:0-8012 GCA_049791955.1 Caulobacteraceae bacterium | reverse complement strand
GTGGACGACGGCGAGCCGACCGCCGTCCGCCGCCTGCTGGCCCTCGGGGCCGACCCGGCCGAGGGCAACCTGCTGCAGCTGGCCCGCGACAGCGCCGCGCCCGAGATATACGAACTGCTGGTGAAGGCCGCCGCCGCACACAACGCCGCTCCAGCGAAGCCGAAATGACCGACGCCCCCATCCTCTACCTTCAGCACCCATCCCGCGTGGCGGCGTGGAGCGCCGTGCTGCGCGAGCTGGCGCCAGCCCTGGACGTGCGCGTCTGGCCCGAGCCCCTTCCCTCCGGACGACCGGTCTACGCCCTGGTATGGCGTCCGCCGCCGGGCCTGTTCGCCTCGATCCCCGGCCTGAAGGGCGTGTTCGCGCTTGGGGCCGGCGTCGACGATCTGATGACGCGCACCGACCTGCCGGCGGACATCCCGCTGGTCCGCCTGACCGACGCCGGCATGGCGCGCCAGATGGTGGAGTACGTGCTGTTCGGCGTGCTGCGCTTCCAGCGCGACTTCGACGCCTACGCTCGCGATCAGGCGTCCGCGCTCTGGCGCCCGCAGCCCCCGAGGGCGTCGGCGGACGTCAGGGTGCTGGTGCTCGGCTTAGGGGAACTGGGCGCCCAGGTCGCCCAGACGCTGGCCGAATTCGGCTACGCGGTGACGGGGTGGTCCCGCTCGCCCAAGATGATCGAGGGCGTGGACTGCATCCATGGCCTCGACGCCCTGGACGCGCAGTTGCCCGCAACCGACGTGCTGGCCGCCATCCTGCCCTCCACGCCACAGACACGGGGCTTGCTGGACGGCGAGCGCCTGGAGCGGCTGGCGGCGGGCGCCGGCGTGATCAACGTCGGCCGGGGGGACCTGATCGACATCGAGGCCCTGTGCCGGCTGCTGGACAACGGCCACCTGCGCGGCGCCCTGCTCGACGTGCTGCCGGCCGAACCTCCCGCGCCGGACAGCCCTCTATGGGGCCGTACCGATATCCTGCTCACGCCACACGTCGCGGCCACCACCCTGCCCTATCCGGCCGCGCGCCAGATCCTGGGCAAGCTGGAGGATCTGCGGAACGGGAAGGCGATAAGAGGCGTGATGGCGCGCTGATCCGGCGGTCGCCTCCGCGGGACGTGGCGCCCTACCGGCCCGTCGCCCCGGTCTGCCAGAAGGCGGCGAGCAGCTCGGGCATGATGAACGGCGTCGCCACCAGCACCATGGCCCCCACGATCAGCGCGGCCAGCAGGATCATCACGCCCCGCCGGCGCTTGAGTTCGGCCACCTCGCCGCCTTCGGCCAGCTTCCCGTAGCAGGAAGGGCAGACGGCATGATGGTGATCGCGGTGCTCGTAGCGGAAGCCCCCAGGCTCGGCGGCGGGCAACTTCAGCCGACGCTGCTCCGACCATAGCAGCATGGTGCGCGCCTCGACGATCTTGCCGCACCGACCACAGGCGACGGACGTCTCCAGCGGGTCGGGGTGCGGGCCGCCCGGGCGCAACGGATTGGCGCGATCCTTGAGCATCGGCGAACCTCTAGAACAGCGGTAGTTTAGCAGATGGACGTGAAGCTGCGACAGGCTGAACGGGCGCTCTTCATAAACGCTTCGCCGCCCTTCACGGGACCTTGGAACGGCTCGCCGCCTTGACAAGCCGGCGCGCCCATGCCCCTTCCGCCGCTTCCGTTTCGTTGAAGAAGACCGCGCGCCCAACGCGCGGAAACGCCATGCACGCCTATCGATCCGACACCTGCGGCGCCCTTCGCGCCTCCGACGTGGGCCGCAAGGTCCGCCTGTCCGGCTGGGTGCACAGGAAGCGCGACCACGGCGGGCTGATGTTCATCGACCTGCGCGATCACTACGGTGTGACCCAGCTGGTGCTTTCGCCGACCACGCCGGGCTTCCAGCTCGCCGAGCGCATCCGCGCCGAGAGCGTGATCCGGGTCGACGGCGAGGTGCTGGCCCGTTCGGCCGAGACCGCCAACACCAACCTTCCCACCGGCGAGATCGAGATTCGCGTGCAGGAGCTGTCGCTGCTGTCGGAAGCCGCGGAACTGCCGGTCCCCGTGTTCGGCGAGCCGGACTACCCGGAAGAGCTGCGGCTGAAGTACCGCTATCTGGACCTGCGCCGCGATACGCTCCACCGCAACATCGTGCTGCGCTCGCAGGTGATCTCGTCCCTGCGCCGGCGGATGATCGAGCAGGGCTTCACCGAGTTCCAGACCCCGATCCTGACCGCCTCCTCGCCGGAAGGCGCGCGGGACTACCTGGTGCCCTCGCGGCTGTACCCGGGCCAGTTCTACGCCCTTCCCCAGGCCCCGCAGCAGTTCAAGCAGCTGCTGATGGTGTCGGGCTTCGATCGCTACTTCCAGATCGCCCCTTGCTTCCGCGACGAGGCCGCCCGGGCCGACCGTTCGCCCGGCGAGTTCTACCAGCTCGATATGGAGATGAGCTTCGTCACCCAGGACGACGTGTTCGCCGCCATCGAGCCGGTGATGCGCGGAGTGTTCGAGGAGTTCGGCGGCGGCCGTCGCGTGACCGGCGCGCCCTTCCCGCACATCCCCTACCGCCAGGCGATCCGCAAGTACGGCTCCGACAAGCCCGACCTGCGCAATCCGATCGAGATGCAGGCGGTGTCGGACCACTTCCGCGGCGGCGGCTTCGGCGTGTTCGCCCGCATCCTCGAGAACCCCAAGGCCGAGATTTGGGCGATCCCGGCGCCGGGCGGCGGATCGCGCGCCTTCTGCGACCGCATGAACGACTGGGCCAAGGGCGAGGACCAACCTGGCCTGGCCTACATCTTCTGGCGCGAAGGCGAGGAAGGCGGCGCAGGTCCCGTGGCCAAGAACCTCGGCCCCGATCGCACCGAGGCGATCCGCGCCCAGCTCGGCCTGAAGGCCGGCGACGCGGTGTTCTTCGCCGCCGGTGAGCCGGACGCCTTCTACAAGTTCGCGGGCCTGGCGCGCACCAAGGTCGGGACCGACCTTGGCCTGGTGGACGAGAACCAGTTCAAGTTCTGCTGGATCGTCGACTTCCCGATGTACGAGTGGAACGAGGAAGAGAAGAAGGTCGACTTCTCCCACAACCCCTTCTCCATGCCCCAGGGAGAACTCGAAGCCCTGAATGGCAAGGATCCGCTCGATATCCTCGCCTACCAGTACGACATCGTCTGCAACGGGGTGGAGCTGTCGTCCGGCGCGATCCGGAACCACAAGCCGGAGATCATGCTGCGCGCCTTCGAGATCGCCGGCTATCCGGCGTCCGAGGTCGAGGCGCGGTTTGGCGGCATGCTCAACGCCTTCCGCTACGGCGCGCCGCCCCACGGCGGCATCGCGCCGGGCGTGGACCGCATAGTCATGCTGCTGGCCGGCGCTGGCAGCATCCGCGAGGTGATCGCCTTCCCGCTGAACCAGCAGGCTCAGGACCTGATGATGCAGGCCCCGTCGCCCGTCAGCGACCAGCAGCTCAAGGAGCTGCATATCCGCGTGGTCCCGCCCATCAAGGTGTAGGTTACGGCGCTCCCGGTTCGAGAGGCCGACACTGGGTCAGTAGGGGTCGTCGTTATCGTCCGCGGCATGGATATCCGTGCCGGGGACGTGGACGTCCACACCCCGCGTGTGCATGTCTCCGCCCTGGACATGCATGTTCATCGGAGGAACATGCATGTTGATCGGCGGGACGTGGACGCTGATCTGGCGGCAACCGTGCGCCTTCAGGCCCGGCGGAAGACCGACCGTCCCGGTGATGCAGGCCCGGTCCAGCTGATCCTGGGTCAGGCCACGGACGCGGGAAAGATCGGCGTTGCGCAGGTCGGCAGCCATGAGCTCCGCCCCGTGGAAGTCCGCCCCTTCGAGCTGGGCCCCGGCGAACCGCGCGCCCTCCAGCTGGGCGTTGCGGAACGAAGTCCGCTGCAGGTTGGCGTTGGTGAAGTCGGCCGCCTGCATCTGGGTGTCGCTGAAATCGGCGCCATCCGCCACCACGCCGCCTAGCCGCGCGCCCTGCATCTCGGCGCCATGCAACTGCGCGCCGGAGAATTGGGCGTTGATGAAGATCGCGCCCTGCAGGCTCGCCGAGCGCAGGTGTGCGCCGGAAAGGATCGCGCCGGTGAAATTGGCGCCCTGGGCCTCCACGCCTTCGAGCTGGGCGTTGGAGAAGTTGCAGTTGACGAAACTCGTCCCGAACACCGAGGCGCCGCGGAGGTCGGCGCGGGTGAAGTCGGAGCCGTTGAACTTCGAGCCGATCACCCTCGCACCGCGCAGGTCGGTTCCCACCAGCGCCGCATTGACGAAGTTGCCGCCGGTGAAGTTCGCACCGACCAGCTGACGGCCTGAGAACTCGCAACCCGGGCAGGACCCTCCAAGCGCCATCCGGCGCGCCACGTCCTTGTCCATCGCCGAAGCTCCGCCCGAAAGGGCCAAGCTCAAACCGGCTGCGGCAAAAAGGACAGAGAGAGGGTGCACGACACGAATACTCCGAGACCTGGGCGGTCTATAGCTAGCAATATCCGACGATCGCTCCCCTATCGCCACTTAAACCTTGGTAATTCTTTATTTCTGCGACTTCACGGTCGCGTGCAAGGCGCCAGCCGAAGGCCCCGCGGCGTGACGGTCGCCGCGTCTCCACAGGCTTGGTCCAGCTGCCGCTGGGTCAGGCCGACAGCCCGGCCCATCTCCGCCCCCGAGAAGTTCGCGCCGGCGAGATGCGCTCCTCGAAAGTTCGCGCCCTCCAGGAAGGTTCCGACAAAGGTAGCGTTGGTGAGATCGGCGCCGGCGAAGTTGGCGCCCCCGAACACCGCGCCATAGGCGTTCACGTCGCGCAGATCGCCTCCGGCGAAGCTGACGTGGTTCATGACCGCGGTGGACATGTCCGCCTGGCGCAGGCGGGCGCGGGCAAAATTACGCCCCCTCACCTCCAGGTTGGAAAAATCGGCCTGGAACAGGTTGCACCCCGGGCAGCTGGCCCCCGCCCGCGCGTGGGCGATCTGGACGGGATTCTGGGCCAGGGCGACGCTGGCGAACGAGGCCAGGGCCAGTGCGGCGGCCAGGGTGCGATGGATACCGGTCATTCCAGACGTCTCCCCCACGACGGTGAGGTCCCGCTACACCCTTAAGCTTAAGGGCGGCCTAAGCATGCTTGTCCGGACGCTCGATCGAGGGATCGATCTGGGCGACCACCTCGATGTCGGGATCGCGGGCGAAGTCGCAGGGCGCGATGAAGCCTCGTCCGTCCCACGGAATCTGGATGCCGATCCGCTCGTAGCATTTGCCCACGTATTCCGAGCAGATGTATTCGGTGCGAGGGTTGAGGCGCCCCGGCATCCGCACCTTGATCGCGCCCAGCAGGATTCGCGTCGCGATCCTGACCACCTCGCGGAAGCTGAACGGCGCGCCGAAACGATCCACCGCGAAGTCGGCCATGGCGATCAGGCGCTTCGGCGTGGCCTGGTGCTCGAACTCCCTATGGCGGATCAGCAGCAGCCGGCCGGGAAAGGGCCGCCGGCCGCTGCTGCCGTGGGATATGAAGGAACGCAGCGCCACCGCGCGCACGCCGGTGCGCTCCACGCTCTCCAGCACCATCACCCGGTCGAGCGCATCCACCCTGGCCACCAGCGCCACGTGGCTCCAGGGACTGCCCGTGGCCCAGCGGATCATGCGGGAAAAGGGCGTCCGTCCCGAGCACAGGATCAGGTCGCCCGTGCGGGCCAGGCGCTTGATTTCGTAATAGGGGAGCGGCGGATATCGCTGAAGCGCATCGTCGGGCACGGCCATGGCTCAGCCGCCATAGCAGAACTCCGCCCCGCGCGCATGTCGCGCGAACTCCCCTCTCCCGCGAAGGCGGGAGAGGGGAACGCATGGATCAGCCGACGATTTCGGCTTCGGGGAAGAACTGGGCGATTTCGATCTTGGCGGTTTCCGGCGCGTCGGAACCGTGGACCGAGTTCTCGCCGATCGACACGGCGTACAGCTTGCGGATGGTGCCCTCGGCCGCCTGGGCCGGGTTGGTGGCGCCCATGATCTCGCGATACTTGGCGATGGCGTTTTCGCCTTCCAGCACCTGCACCACCACCGGGGCAGAGGTCATGGTGTCGACGAGTTCGCCGAAGAAGGGGCGTTCCTTGTGCACGCCGTAGAACTGCTCGGCGTCGGCGCGGGTCATCTTGATGCGCTTCTGGGCGATGATGCGCAGGCCGGCGCCTTCGATCACGGCGTTGATGGCGCCGGTCAGGTTCCGCTCGGTCGCGTCGGGCTTCAGGATCGAGAAAGTGCGTTCGGTCATGGCTGTTTGTCTTGTGTTGGGATGGGAGGTCGCGGGCTTATAGCTGTGGCGCCCGCCAAGGCCAACGCCCCTGCAGGACGAAGGCGGCGGATATGCGGCCTTTGCGCTGCACGAACCCTCCTCCCGCGGACGGGAGGGGATTTCCATGGAGCGCGAGGCGCGACATAAGCCGCCCGCATGCTGCAGATCAATGACCTCTCGTTCAACGCCTGGGGGCGGCGTTTCCTCGACGGCGCCTCGGCCCGCATCCCCGACGGAGCCAAGGTGGGCCTCGTCGGCCGCAACGGCGTGGGCAAGTCCACCCTGTTCAAGCTGATCCTGGGAGAGCTGTCCCCGCTCACCGGCGACATCGCCACGCCGCGCACGGGCCGCGTCGCCACGGTGGCGCAGGAGCACGCCGCAACGCCGGTTCCCCTGCTGGAAACCGTGCTGACCGCCGATACCGAACGGGCGCGGCTGCTGGCCGAGCTCGACACCGCCCCGCCGGAGCGGCTGGGCGAGATCCATGGCCGGCTGATCGAGATCGGCGCCGACGCCGCCCCCGCCCGCGCCGCCGAGATCCTGAGCGGCCTTGGCTTCTCCCATGCCGACCTGAGCCGGCCGATGGCCGAGTTCTCCGGCGGCTGGCGCATGCGCGTGGCCCTGGCCTCGGCCCTGTTCGCCGAGCCCGACCTGCTGCTGCTGGACGAACCCACCAACTACCTGGATCTGGAAGGCGCACTGTGGCTGGAGGCCCGGCTGAAGCGCTATCCGCACACCGCGCTGCTGATCAGCCACGACCGCGACCTGCTCAACAACTCCGTCGACCACATCCTGCACATGCGGGACGGCAAGCTCGACCTCTACACCGGCGGCTACGACGACTTTGAACGGCTGAGGGCCGAGAAACTGCGCCTGGTCGGCGCCCAGGCCGCCAAGCAGGAAGCCGAGCGGGCCAAGCTCCAGTCGTTCGTGGACCGCTTCAAGGCCAAGGCCACCAAGGCCGCGCAGGCCCAGTCGCGCATGAAGCGGCTGGCGAAGATGCAGACTATCACGGTCGCGGTGGAGAACGGCGTCGCGCCCTTCACCTTGCCCTCGCCCGAGCGTCCGCTGAACCCGCCGCTGGTGCGGCTGGAAAAGGCGGCGGCGGGCTACGATGGCCGCACGATCCTGCGCAACCTGAACCTGCGGCTGGACGTGGACGACCGCATCGGCCTGCTCGGCGTGAATGGGGCTGGCAAGTCGACCTTCGCCAAGCTGCTGGCCGAGGCGCTGAAGCCGATGGCCGGGGAACTGGCCCGCCAGCCGCGGATGCGGGTGGGTTGGTTCAACCAGCACCAGATCGAAGCCATGGACCCCGAGGACACGCCGCTGGACATGATCCGCCGGGCGCTGCCCGAGGATACCGAGCCACGCCGCCGCTCACGCCTCGCCCAGTTCGGCATCTCCTCGGACAAGATGGAGACCAAGGCGGCGGACCTGTCGGGGGGCGAACGCGCGCGATTGCTGCTGCATCTGGTCGCCATGGAGGCGCCGCATCTGCTGATCCTGGACGAGCCGACCAACCACCTGGACATCGATAGCCGCCGGGCCCTGATGGAGGCGCTGAACGGCTACGAAGGCGCGGTGGTGCTGATCACCCACGACCGCTCGCTGATGGAACTGGTGGCCGACCGGCTATGGCTGGCGGCGGACGGGACCATCGCCCCCTTTGAGGGCGACATGGAGGCCTACACCCGCCTGGTGCTCGACCGCGCACGCGCCGCGGCCCGGGCTGAAAG
>JBARAK010000333.1:0-13638 GCA_049791955.1 Caulobacteraceae bacterium | reverse complement strand
GCCCCGAGGAGCGCCAGCCCCCTGACAGGAGCCTCGTCGGGATCAAGCTTCGTGGTCGCCGAGACCAGCTACGGCAAGGTGCTCGGCCAAGCCAACGGTCCGATCAATGAGTTCAAGGGCGTCCCGTACGGCGCGCCGACGGGCGGTCGCAACCGCTTCATGCCACCCGGGAAACCCACGCCATGGGTCGGCGTACGCGAGTGCCTCGCCTTCGGACCGATCAATCCGCAGACCCTGCCCGACCTCCGCTCCGACTACGCCATGATGATCATGTGGGACCGCCATGTCGGCGGCATGGGCGAGGATCAGCTTCACCTCAACATCTGGACCCCCGGCCTGCGCGATGGCGCCAAGCGGCCGGTGTTCGTCAGTTTCCATGGCGGCGGGTTCGAGACCGGATCGGGCAATGCGCCCGGCTTCGACGGCGCCCAGCTGGCCCGCTTCGGCGATGCGGTAGTGGTGACAGTGAACCACCGCCTGTCGAGCTTCGGCTACATCGACCTCGTGAGCCTGGGCGCGCCCAATGACTTCGCCTACGCCGGGGTTGCGGGGGTTATGGACATGGTCGCCTCGCTCGAATGGGTGCGCGACAACATCGAGGCGTTCGGCGGCGATCCCAGCCGGGTGATGATCTTCGGCCAGTCCGGCGGCGGGGCCAAGACCAGCGTCCTGCTCGGATGCCCGGCGGCCAAGGGCCTGTTCAGCCGCGCGGCCGTGCAGAGCGGTTCGCTGCTGAAGCTGGTGGACCGGGAGACCGCAGCGAAGTCCACCGTCGCCCTGCTGGACAAGCTCGGCATCCCCCGGTCGCGCCCGGCCGACCTGCAGAAGGTCCCCTGGACCGCCATGCTGGAGGCCCAGGCGGCGGTGGCCAGCGCGGCGCCCGGCGGTCGCTTCGCCCCGGTGCTGGACGGCCACTACCTGCCGCACCATCCGTTCGATCCGGCCGCGCCGGAAGAGTCGGCCGATGTACCCCTGATCGTCTCCACCGCTTTGGAGGACGCCGCCCTCAGCCTGATCAACTTCGACCTGGACGAACCGGGCCTGAAGCAGGTGCTCGCCCACCGGTTCGGCGGCCAGGCGGACGAGATCACGGCCCTCTACCGCGCCCGCTATCCCAACAAGGCGGCGTTCCTGGTGCAGGCCCAGGCCTTCACGGATGCGGGCTTCCGCCGAGCCGCCATCGCCCAGGCCGAACTGAAGGCGCGCCAGGGTCGGGGCAAGGTGTGGATGTACCAGTGGGACTGGGCCACGCCCGCCTTCGACAGCAAGTTCGGCGCGGTGCATGGAATCGACGTCTCGGCCTCGTTCCACAACTACCGGGACCAGACGGTGGGCTCCGGCGTAGCGGCGGGGCGGCGCATGTGCAAACGGCTGGCCTCGGCGTGGGTCGCCTTCGCCCACACCGGCGACCCGAACAACTCCGAAATCCCGGCGTGGCCGACCTACGACCCACAGCGCCGCGCCACCATGCTGTTCAACGACGAGATGCGCGCCGAGGACGATCCGCGCGGCGAGCTCCGCCGCTACTGGGCCGGCCATCCTCCGGTCGCGGCCTGACCAGATACGACGCATGCAAAACCGCCCCGGGGAGCGATCCCCGGGGCGACCTGGCTAAGCGGATTAGGGCTTCAGACCAGTAGGTCGGCGCTATCCCGCGCCGCACGGCCCATGGCGCGCGAAGCAAGCAGGAACACACCCGCCACCACCAGCATCATCGGCGTCATGCTCAGCAGCGCGATCTGCAGGGAGTCGACGCCATAGCGCGGCTTCAGCGCGTCGCTCAGCAACCCCACGCAGACCGGTCCGCCCCCCAGGCCGATCAGGTTCAGCACCAGCAGCAGGAGCGCGCCCGCCGTGCTGCGGGCCTGCGGCGGCACCGCGTTCTGCACCACCGCCAGGGCGGGGGCGAGGTAGACGATCCCGAGCGCGCCGCTGACGGTCAGGCAGCCCAGGCTAACCATCCAGCTATTGGACAGGAAGGCCACGATCACGAACGGCATGGCCAGGATCGAACCCCACATCGGGATCATGGCGTAGGCCCTTGGGTTGGCCTTCGACAGCCGGTCGGCCAGATAGCCGCTGAGCCAGGTGCCCAAGCCCAGCGCCGCCCCGATGCAGATGCTGTAGACCCCCGACAGCTGCAGCAGGGTCATGTGCTGGTGGCGGATCAGGAACGAGGGCGTCCAATTGCCCATGCCGTAGCCGACAAAGGCCGCGAGCCCGGTTCCCAGCGCCGTCCACAGCAGCACCGGATTGCCAAAGAACATCCGGATCACCTCGCCCAGCCGGGCCGGCTCGATCTCATGGACCAGGCTGCGGTCGTCCTGGGCCCCGCGGGCGGGCTCGCGCACCACGGCCAGAATCAGCAAGGCGATCAGCAGCCCCGGCAGGCCGACGGCGAAGAAGGCCGCGCGCCAGCCGTAATGCGCCGCCACCCCGCCACCGAGCGCCGCCCCCACCGCCGTGCCGAAGGGCACGCCAAGCGAATAGAGCGCCAACGCCACACCTCGCTTCTTCGGCGGGAAGTAGTCGGAAATAATGGCGTAGGACGGCGTGGTGCCGCCCGCTTCGCCGATCCCCACCCCTATGCGCGCGACGGCGAGCTGCATGAAGCTGGTCGCCAGGCCACCGGCGGCGGAGAACAGGCTCCACACCGCGCAGGCCAGGGCCACGATCCGCACCCGGTGCGAGCGATCGGCGAACCAGGCGATCGGCACTCCGAACACCGTGTAGAACAAGGCGAAGGCAAAGCCGGTCAGCAACCCGATCTGGGCGTCGGAGAGGTGCAATTCGTTGCGCACCGGCTCAGCCAGCAGGGCCAGGATCTGCCGGTCCAGGAAGTTGAAGGTATAGGCCAGGGCCAGGATCGCCACGCACAGGTAACGGTAGGCGGTGGAAGCGGAACCGGGATCCAGGCGGATCGAAGCGGCCGGTATCGGCGCGCTGGCGCGGTCAACGGCCATGACGCCCTCCCGCGACCGGAGCGTGAACCGCGGCGCCGCGGTCGCCCCGCCATCCATGCTCGTCGACCGCTGTCCCCAGCGGCCAGGGCGATCCTAAACCTTGCGAGTGCATCATTCTTCCTACCCGTGCTGAAGCCGCGGGAACCGGAAGGTCGAAGGGTCTCAGGACGCCACCTTGGTTGAGAAACGCCCCTGGGGCCTTGAACGAGATCTGGCCGCCTTAACCCGTCTCCTCCCGGCGCCGTTCGCGGCGATCAAGGCCACAGGTCTGTCGCTGCGGCTCAAGGAGAACGATCTTACGGTATGTTCACAAGGTCAATTTTAATCGGATATTTTCCAGATTTTCTAATTTTGGGTCCGCAACTAAAGCGAGACAGGGCCTTAGAATCCATTCAGCCGGCCGAAGCGCTCGCGGTGGTAGCTAAGACCGCCCCAGGTCGCCTCCGCGGCGCGGGCCCGCTTCAGATAGAAGCCCGCGTCGTGCTCGTCGGTCATGCCGATGCCGCCGTGCAGCTGGACCATCTCGTTGGAGACCAGGTGCAGGGTTTCGCAGGCGCGCAGCTTGGCCAGGGACGACAGTTCGGCCACGTCGGACCCGCCCGCGTCGATCGCCGCCAGCGCCGCCTCCACCGCAGAGCGTGTCAGCTCCAGTTCGGTGAACATCTCCGCCGCCCGGTGCTGCAGCGCCTGGAAGCTGCCGATGGTCTGGCCGAACTGCACGCGGGTCTTCATGTAGTCGAGCGTGGTCTCGAAAGCCTGGACCGCCATGCCCAGCATCTCGGCCGACAGTCCGGCGCGCGCCCGGTCGAGCACCGCCTCCAGCAGCGCCCCCCCGGAAAGCGCCCCGCCCTTCAGCTCGGCGTCGGCGTCCAGCCGCACGGCTTCAAAGCTCAGGCTCGCGACCCCGCGCATGTCGGCGGTGCGCACCCGCGTGCGGCCGAGGCCATCAGCATCCGCCGGAACCAGGAACAGCGACACGCCTTCCGCCGTGCGCGCGGCCACGATGAACAGGTTCGCGGCCATGCCCTCCGGCACGAAGACCTTGGCTCCGGTCAGCCGCCAGCCGTCGCCGTCACGCTCCGCCTTCATGGCGATCTTCTCGGGGGCGTGCCTTGGTCCCTCATCCACCGCCAAGGTCGCCACCACCTCGCCCGCCGCGATCCCCGGCAGCCAGCGGCTCTTCTGTGCATCCGAACCACCCAGCACCAGGGCGCTCGCCGCCGCCTGGCCCGAAGCGAGCAAGGGCGAAGCCGTCAGGGTGCGGCCGGTCTCCTCAAGCACCAGGCCAAGGCTGAGATAGCCGAAATCCGATCCGCCATAGGCCTCCGGGATCACCACCCCGGCCCAGCCCATCTCCGCCATCTGGGCGAACAGGGTGGGGTCGTAGCCAAGCCCCGTCCCGCTGTCGCGCAGCTTGCGGAACGCCGAGACCGGCGCATTGTCCCGCGTCCACTCCCGCGCGGCGTCGCGCAGCATGGTCTGTTCTTCGTTCAGCACGGCCATGACCGGGCGCTCCTATTGATGGTCGAGCAGGCCAAGGATGCGCTTGGCGATGATGTTGTTCTGGATCTCGTGGCTGCCGCCGTAGATCGAGAAGGCCTTGCCGCCGAGCCAGGCGCGCACCGCCTCCAGCTCGCCCTTGCTGAAGCCCTCCCCCTCCCAGCCCAGCCCCTGGTGGCCCATGATCTCCAGCGCCAGTTCGTGACGTTCCTGGGCGACGGTGGAGCCGGCGTTCTTCAGGATCGAGACCGCAGCGCTGGGCCCGGCGCCTGACCTCGACTCCGCGGCGCTGCGGGCCATGGTCAACTGGAACGCTCTTGCACGGGCGGTGTGGGCGATCAGGCGCGCGCGCAGGTCTAGATCGTCGATGCGCCCCTCTGCATCGACGCCTACATAGCCCCTGGCCAGCTTGGCCAGATCGACCGCCTGCCCTCGCGGGCCTCCGCCCGAAAGGCCCTGGCGCTCGTGCTGCAGCAGGCGCTTGGCGATGGTCCAGCCTGCGTTCAGCTTGCCGACCAGGTTCTCCTTGGGGACCTTCACATCGGTGAAGAAGGTCTCGCAGAAGGGCGAGACCCCGGAAATCAGCAGGATGGGCCTGACCTCGACGCCCGGCGAGTTCATGTCGATCAGCAGGAAGCTGATGCCCTCGTGCTTGTTGTTGGGATCGGTCCGCACCAGGCAGAAGCACCAGTCGGCCCACTGGGCGCCGGAGGTCCAGATCTTCTGCCCATTGACCAGCCAGTGGTCGCCCCTGTCCTCGCAACGGGTCTGCAATGAGGCGAGGTCGGAGCCCGCGCCCGGCTCGCTGAAGCCCTGGCACCAGCGCAGCTCGCCCCGGCAGATCGGTGGGATGTGCCGCTGCTTCTGCGCCTCGTTCCCGTATTCGAGCAGGGTGGGACCGAACATCATCACCCCCATGCCGCCGATCGGGTTCCAGGCGCCGGTCCGGTCCAGCTCCTGGCTGAGCACCTTGGCCTGTTCGCGGCTCAGCCCCCCGCCGCCGTATTCACGGGGCCAGGTTGGCGCGCCCCAGCCCTTTTCGCCCATGGCTTTCCGCCAGCGCTCGAAATCGGGGTCGCGGGCGGCGATGGCAGGATCGCCGTACAGGTAGAGCGACTTGCCCTTCAGCGAAGCCGGGAAGTTGGCCGCGATCCAATCCCGCACCTCGGCGCGGAAAGCGTCGGTCTCGGCGGGCACGCCTCCGAAATCAGGCATGGGCATCTCCTCAGGTTTTATTCTGGGTGTCGATGGGCGTGAAGGTCGGGACGGGCGGCCCGCTGTCGGTGGGCGTGAACACCACCCGCACCCGCTGGCCGATACGCAGCGCATCCACCTCGCAGCCGGTGAAGTTGGTGAGCAGCGACGGTCCCTCGTCCAGGGTGACGTAGCCGATAGCGAGCGGCCCGGTAGGCGTCCGGCGCATGATCGAGAAGGTGTAGATCGTCCCCTCCCCGCCGCTGGCCTCGGCGGTGGTTTCACCCAGGGTGAAGGGCGAACAGGCGCGGGGCGGATAGAAGGCGCGTCCGGTATCGACGCAGCGGCCGATCAGCAGCCGCCCTTCGCGAGCCGCGTCCCAGAACACCTGGGTTTCCGGCGTCGGCTCGGGGGCCGGGATCTTGCGGAGCTCGGCCATCAGACGCGCTCCAGCACCAGGGCGGCGGCGCCATGGCGCGTGCCCAACGCCCCGCCGATGCCGCTGACCAGCGCCAGGCCGCAGTCGGCCACCTGCACCGCTGGATGCGCCTCGCCGCGAAGCTGGCGCACCGCCTCGATCACCTTGGTCACCCCGCCCCGGTTGGCGGGATGGTTGTTGCAGAGGCCGCCGCCATCGGTGTTGAACGGCAGCCGGCCCACGCCCGAGATCAGGTTCCCGTCGGCGACGAATGCGCCGCCCCGGCCTTTCTCGCAGAATCCCAGATCCTCCAGTTGGATCACCACCGTGATGGTGAAGCTGTCGTAGATCGAGGCGTAGCGGATATCGGCAGGCCGCACTCCGGCCTCGGCGAACGCCGCCGCCCCCGCCGAGCGCGCGCCACTGTAGGTCAGGTCCAGCTCGAATCCGCCGCCGACGCCTTTGGGCGCTTCGCCGGCGCCCAGCACCCGCACCTGCGGACGCTTCAGCTCGCGGGCGATCTCGGGCCGCACCACCACCAGCGCCCCGCCTCCGTCGGACACCACGCAGCAGTCCAGCCGGTGCAGAGGATCGGCTACGAGGGGCGAGTTCACCACCTGCTCCACCGTGACCACCTCGGGCAGCATGGCGTGAGGGTTGTGCTGGGCATGGTGGGAGGCGGCGACCTTGACCCAGGCGAGCTGTTCGGCGGTGGTGCCGAACTCGTGCATGTGGCGCATGGCGCACATGCCGTAGAGCGTATGGGTGATGCCGCCGTAAGGTTGCTCGAAAGCCGATTCCGGCGCGCCGAAGCGGCCGCGGAAGGGTTCGCTGCGGGGCCGTCCGGCGA
Source organism: Caulobacteraceae bacterium (assembly GCA_049791955.1). Classification (GTDB taxonomy): domain Bacteria; phylum Pseudomonadota; class Alphaproteobacteria; order Caulobacterales; family Caulobacteraceae; genus CAHJWH01. The sequence continues at coordinate 6,713 of JBARAK010000333.1, read as the reverse complement.
GCGTGATCAGCGCCACGTCGCATTTGCCCGCCGCGATCGCCTGGGCGGCGTGACTGACGTGGACCATGGGCGAGGAACCGCCGGTCTCGGTCGAATCCACATGGCGTAGCCTCAGCCCCATGTGGTCGGCCATCGACATCGCCCCGAAACCAGGCGCATCGCCGGCGCAGAAATATCCGTCCACGTCGCGGTGGCTTAGCCCGGCGTCGGCCAGGGCGCCCCTGGCGCATTCCGCATGCAGCTGGGCGGTTGACTTGTCGGGCGCCAGGCGCGTGGGATGCTCCCAGGCGCCCGCGATGAAGGCCTTGCCCCTGATGCTCAAGCGGCTGCTCCCGCACCGGCGGAGCGTGCAGCGGCCCAGCTTTCCGCCGTGGCCTTGACCGCCTTGTAGTCGAGCTTGCCGTTGGGCGCGCGGCCGACCGTCTCCACGATCAGCAGGTCGCGCGGCGCCTTGTAGTCCGCCAGTTGGGCCTTGACGTGGGACGCCAGGGCGACGCCGCCGGGATCGTCCGCGCCGAGTTTCAGTTCGACGAGGGCGCAGATGCGCTCGCCGAAGCGGGGATCGGGCAATCCGACCACAGCGGCGTCGCGTACGGCCGGGTGGCGTTTCAGCGCCTCCTCGACCTCTTCCGGGAAGACCTTCTCTCCACCGGTGTTGATACACTGCGACCCCCGGCCGAGGAGATTCAGCGTGCCATCGTCGTTCACCGTGGCCCAATCGCCGGGCGTGGACCAGCGACGCCCCTCGAACATCCGGAAGGTCTTGGCCGTCTTCTCCGGGTCCTTGTAGTAGCCCGCCGGAATGAAGCCGCCGACTGCGGTCATCCCCCGCTCGCCTGAGCCGGGCTCGACCCGACGTCCGTCCTCGGTGAACACCGCGCAGTTGGCGCCCACGACGAAACGGGCGGTCTGTTCTTCACCGTTGGCGGTGGACTGCGACAGGCCCATGCCGAACGCCTCCGACGAGGAGAATGAATCCGCCAACGTGGCCTGCGGCAGGTGGCGCAGCAGCCCCTGCTTATTCTCGCGGCTCCACATCGAACCCGAGGACCCGAGGACCCGTACGCAGGACAGGTCCCAGCGCCCGGGGTTGGCGTCCAGCGCCTCCAGCATTGGAACGGCGAAAGCCATGCCAACAATGGAGATGCGGGCCACGCGCAACCGCTCGACTTCGTTCCACAGCTCCGCCGCGTCGAACTTGCGCGACGGCAGGAAGGCCGCCGCCCCGCCCGCATTCAGCGCGCCACAGCCAGAGATCAGGCCGGTGGCGTGCATCAACGGCGAGGCGATGAAGGAGAGCGGGCGACCGGTCATCCTGGCCCGCTCGCCGGCGGTTTCGGGACTGTCCAGCGGCGGCAGGCCGAGCACCGGATTGGCGCCGTAGTTCCCCACTCCGAACAGGTCGCCCTGACGCCACATCACTCCCTTGGGCATACCCGTGGTGCCGCCGGTATAGACCAGCAGCAGATCGTCTTCCGATCGCCCCCAGGACGCCCGCACGCCGCGGGGCCCGCCCCGCCGGGACGAAACCTCAGCGTATCTTTCGGCCCAATCGGGCGCTGGATGGCCGGGCTGCTCGACGGCGATCCAGCGCTTGACCAGCGGCAGGCGCGAACGGATCGCCTCCAGCCGGGGCGCGAACTCAGCGTGAAACACCACCGCCTCGGCATCGGCGTTGTCGAGCAGGTAATGAAGTTCTTCAGGCCCATAGCGGTAGTTTATGTTGAACGGCGCAAGTCCGGCCTTGAAGGCGGCATAGACAGAAACCAGGAACTCCGGGGCGTTGTAGAGCAGGATTCCGACCTTGGATTGCTGCGCCATGCCCGCCGCCAGAAGATCATACGCCAGGGCGTCGGCCTCGACGTCGAACCGTCCCCACTGCACCACCTCAGCCCCCTGAATCAGCGCAGGTTCGTCAGGTTGAGCAGCGGCGATGCTTTCCCAGCAGTCGGCATAGACCCAGGTCATCCGTCCGCCCCTCCACAGGTTGTCCAACTCTCGCCGCGGAACCGAAAGCGGCGCTGCCCTGATGTGAAATCGTCGAAAGCCGATTGATTTTGACGCTATCGGAAAAATAATCGCCGCAGACGTCGCCAATCTTCTAACGCCGCCAATCCGCGGCGCGCAACCCCACAGAGCAGCATTTTCGAATATCCGGTTTGCTTCCAACTCCCCACTGCCCGACCCCGCTCAAATGGATTTTTCTCTACATTCCAACCACGCCCGCGTAGCGACAAAGTGAGGTTTTGATTCATTTTTCCAATATTTTACAATCATATATATCGACAAAAATCCTCATCGCCTCGCCGCCACACGCGGACCTGAGGGCCTATTCGAAAAAATCGGTGGTTGACCACACCCTATCGACGGACGCACTGATAATTGAAATTCCGGCTTTTTGGTCTGGAGACGCCAACCCCTAGATCGAAGCGGAAAGCGTAATTTTTGGCGTATTCATAAAAAACTGGAGCCACGGCGAATACACGAATCCGAAAAACCATAATCGGCGCCGCCCACCCCAACGAGGCGAGCCAGAACAAACAAATGGGGAGGAGAATCGGAGTGAAGACCAAGCTACTGGCGACGTGCGCCTCGATCCTGCCGTTCATGCTTCATGGCGTGTCTGCAAGGGCCGCGGATGCGCCATCGGCCGCCGCTACGACCGGACCGACGCCGACATCGACGTCCTCCACCGTGACCGAAGTGGTGGTCACCGCCCAGAAGCGCGCCCAGAACCTGCAGGACGTCCCCGTCGTCGTTACGGTGGTCAACACCAAGCAGCTCCAGGACGCCAATGTCCGCGACATCAAGGACCTGACCGTCCTGACTCCCGGCCTGACCGTCACCAGCACCGGCAGCGAGGCCAGCACCTCGGCCCGCATCCGCGGGATCGGTACGGTCTCCGACAATATTGGTCTCGAAGACCAGGTCGGCATCGTCATCGACGGGGTCGAGCGCCCCCGCAACGGCGTCGCTTTCAACGACCTCGGCGAACTTGCCGACATCGAGGTGCTGAAGGGGCCCCAGGGCACCCTGTTCGGGGCCAACACCACCGCGGGCGTGATCGCGGTCACCAGCGCCCGGCCGTCCTTCAATTTTGGCGGCACGGCGGAAGCAACCACGGGCAATTACGGCATGTACGGGGGTTCGGCCTCGGTCACCGGCCCGCTGTTCGGCGACACTGTCGCGGGGCGGCTCTACATCGCCGGTCGCTCACGTGATGGCTTCTATCAGGTCAACAACGCCCAGGGCCCAGACCTGCCTCGCCTGAACGACGAGCACCTCTACACCATCCGCGGCCAGATCCTCTGGCAGCCGAATTCCGATTTCGACGTCAACTTCATCGGGGACTACACCAAGCGCAACGACCATGTGGGCGGCTCCGTCCCGATCGAGAATGGCTTCGAGGCCGGCATCCTCAATGCGGTGGTCCCCGGGGCGACCGCCAACCCCGCCGTACCGAACAGCTTCGTGGCCTACGATAACCGGACCAACATCGAGAACATCACCGATAAGGGCCTCTCGGCCGAGGCTCACTGGAAAACGCCGTGGCTCGGCGGCGCGACCCTGACCTCCATCACCGCGGTGCGGGACTGGAAGGACCAGAGCGGCAGTTCCGACCTGGACGCCACCGGCGCCGACCTGCTGTCCGGGCCCCAGGGCGTCTATACCGAGTTCAAGCAGTACACCCAGGAACTCCGCTATCAGGGCCACACCAATCGGCTGGACTGGCTGGTCGGCGCCTACGTCAAGGTGGAGGACCTCTATTCCGGCACCGGGATCAACTTCGGCTCACAGTACGACAGCTACATGCAGGCGCTGGTGGCCGGAGCGTCGGGCGGACTGCTGAATTTCAACGGCAACGCCGGGATCACCAACCCCGCCACCGCTTTTCCCGCCAACGCCGGCACCTACGACACCTATCGCCAGCACGAGAACTCGGAATCGCTGTTCACCCAGGAGACCTTCAAGCTCACCTCGAAACTCGAGGTCACCGGTGGATTTCGCTACACCTTCGAAAACAAGAACCTCGACACGACCTATACTAATACTGGAAATTCGGCCGAGGGCTGTACGATCGCGAAACAGAATTTGGGAGTGGCCGGCTTCGCCGTCGACCCATTTTCCCCATTCTATTGCGTAATCGCCAACGACAATTACAATCACCTGCTGGATCATCAGTCGACTTCGGAATCCGCGGCGACTGGAACGGCCAAGATCGCCTATCGCTTCAATCCCGACCTGATGACCTACGGCTCCTACTCGCGGGGCTTCCTGGTGGGCGGCTTCAACCTGGCGCGGACCTCGGTGGCCAGCGTTTCGGGCATACCCAACGCCAACCCCTTTGTCGTCAACCTGAACACCGCGTTCCAGCCGACCTATGTCGACGCCTACGAGCTGGGTGAAAAGGCGACGTTGCTCGACCGGAAACTGACCCTCGACGGCGCGCTCTATTACCAGGACTACCACGACTTCCAGCTCAACACCTTCAATGGACTGGTGTTCGTGGTGACCTCTGTTCCCGAGGTGATTTCGCGCGGAGCCGAGGTCGACGCCACCTATCGCGTCCTACCGAACCTGAACCTGAATTTCGGGACCACCTATTCGGACAGCTACTATCCGGACAGTTCGGCCAACCGAGCAGCGCTGAACGCCGCTTCCGGCCTGCAGCGACTGCCCGGCCATCGCCTGTCGCTGGCGCCTGCCTGGTCGATCACCGGCGGCCTCGCCTACGCGCATCCGATCACCGACGCCCTGTGGGTGAACGTGTCGACCGACGTGAAGTATGTCTCCAGCTACAATACCGGCTCGGACCTCGATCCGACCAAGGCTCAGCGCGGCTTCCAACTCTGGGACGGCGCCATCGGCATCGGACCGCACGACCAGAGCTGGAACCTGTCGTTTTGGGCCCAGAACATCTTCAACCAACCCTATGTCCAGGTCGCCTTCAACGGCGCGCTGCAGACCTTGGGCGTGCCCGGCGGCAATACCTATAACGCCTACCTCGGTCAGCCCCGCACCTTCGGCGCGACCCTGAGGGTTAAGTACTAGTCTTCAGGCCCCATCGAGCCGAGCGGCCTCCAGGGGGCGTCCCCAGAGGCCGTCTCCACGCTACAACCGGCCCGGCTCTCAAGCGACCACGTGGGGTGAAGAAACGGCGGCCACCGCCATACGATAGCGATCCTGCGCTTCCGACGGCATGGCCACGGAGGCGCGCTCGTCCATTCGTTCGCGCCATCCCAGCAGCGCTTCACAGTCTTCCGGCACAGGCAGGCCGATGAGCGTGGCGAAGTCGATGGTGGCGACAGCCACGATATCGGCCATGCTGAAGGCCTCGCCCGCGATGAAGGCGTCCCGGCTCCCCATCTCGCCATCAAGCCAGCGCATGGCCTTGGCGACCCTGACGCGATTGGATTCGCCGAATTCCAGGTGCTGCTCGAGCAGGTGCGCGGTCAGCGGATGGCGATGACGCCAGAACAGGCCGACCGGGATCGCCACGTTGAACTCGATCCGGCGGATCCACATGTCGATCAGGGCGCGCTCATAGGCGTCGCGACCAAACAGCGGCGGCTCGGGGAACATTCCCTCCAGATAGAGGCAGATGCTGACGCTCTCGCAGAGCATCCGGCCATCGTCGAGTTCGAGCACCGGAAGCTGGCCCAGCGAATTGCGCTGGAGATGCTCGGGCGCCTTATGGGCTCGCTCGCGGATATTCACCCGCACCGTTTCCAGTTCGATACCCTTTTCCCGCAGGTAGATGCCGACCCGGCGCGGGTTGGGGGCGGGATCACGCTCCATGTAGAGTTTCATCTTCGCCTGCCCAAAGCTGTTTGCACGAAGCTATTGATAGACACGCCAATAGCACCACCTTCCCTGGGAGGCCCGGTGGACGCAAGTGGAAACGGCGCCCTTGCGGTGGAAACCCTCCACCCCCTATGTCCAGCGACCCGAAGGAGGAGGCCCTTGGCAGAGGCGAAGCCGCAGCGCACGCGCCTGTCCCCGCAGGAACGGCGAGACCAGATTCTCGCTGCGGCCGGTCGGCTGGCCGTGGACCAAGGCCACCTCCCCGTCGCGCCGGACGCCCTGAGCCGTGAGGTCCAGGTCAGCAAGGGCCTGATCTACAACTACTTCCCGACCCAGGACGACCTGATCAACGCCCTGCTTCATCTGCACATGACGCCGCTGGTCGAAGCGGTGAACGCCCTGCCCGCCCGCGTGCGGAACCAGGGCCACGCCGCGGTGGCGATCTATTTCGAGCACGTGGCCGCTCACGGACCCCTGGTCCACATCCTGATCAGCGACCTCTATAGCGCCGGCCGCCTCGACCCGGTCCTGTCCCGCCTGCGGATGCGGCTCCTGCGCAACCTCTGCCGGCGGGTGCGGCGCCGTTACGCCCTGCGCCCGGAAGAATGCCTGACCGTCGTCCAGTTGTTGATCGTGCTCGCCGAAGAAGCCGGCAGCCAGGTCTGGCAAGGCAAGATCACCCTGGAGGTCGGCCGGCGGCTCTGCACGGAACTGGCGGCGGGCGCCCTGGAAGAGCTGATGGAGCACACGTCTGGAGCCTCAGGGCGCCTTTCGGCCAAGCGCGATAAGCCGACGGCGACCGCCGTCTATCATCGTGCGTGAAAGCCGATCGGCCTGATCCAGCGTGATGCGCCGATCCCCGAGCAGGTTGCCGGCGCGAAGGCTGAGCGCGCGCAGCATCTGCGTAC
>JBARAK010000332.1:0-3644 GCA_049791955.1 Caulobacteraceae bacterium | reverse complement strand
TCTTTCGACCGCGCCACGCACCCGGGGCCAGGGGGCGGGGAGGCCCCGCAACGAATGCGGTTGAAACCGCATCGAAGCTCCTAGTAGTTGAATGGATTGGTCGTCGTAGTAGTGGTGCTGGTCGTCGCGCCGGGAACGGCGATCTGACCATAGAGGCCCTGCGCCTTGTGATCGGTCTGGGCGGCGTAATAGAGGACAGTGGAGCTCTGGCTCATCGCGTTGTTGCCGAAGGCGATGCCCCACAGACCCGGAATCTGCACCGGCTTGCCGGTGGCGGAGTCCATCATCACGCCGAGATTGGCGCCCGAGTTCGGATCGAACACGTTGATGCGGCCATCGCCCAGGTCGCCGACGAGGATGTCGCCGCTAAGCGAGCCAAAGCCCTGGGGCGCGATCGTCATGCCCCACGGAGCATTGAACACGCCGCCGACCGCACCCAGGGTGCGCAGCAACTTGCCAGTATTGTCGAACACGTCGACCTGCCCGAAGCCCGCGCCGTCGACTTCCGGACCGGGAGCGGTCGGCTTCTGGGCGTAGGAGACGTAGATCAGGTTGCCGATCTGCTGGACACCGAACGGCGCGTAGCCGGCGGGCAGGCTGCTGTCGGTGAAACCGCCGGGGAAGGCGTTGGTGGTGTCGATCTGGAAGCTGGAGTTGTAGACGTCGATCTTGCCGGCGCCGAAGTTGGCGGCCAGCAGGAAGGTGGAGCCGGTCGACTGGGTGAAGATGCCCAGGCCAGTGTACGACGAGCCGGTGGCGCCGGTGGCCACTTGGCTGGCGGCGGTGCCGGTCGACCAAGCGTAGAGGTTGCCGTTCAGGCTGGCGAACATGAACTCGGCCGAGCCGCCGCCGACCGAGAAGCCCGAGGTGTTGAACCCGGTGCAGGTCGAAGCCGTGATGGTCGGGCAGCTGACGGTGTTGACGTTGGCGACGATGCCGGTGGGGCCGCCGGGGACGGAGACCGAGGGCAGGCTCGGGATCGGCGTTCCGGTGCCGTCAAGCAACACAGACATGTTGCTGGCTTCGCCGTTCACCCACACGGCCGAACCGGGGCCGAACGCGACACCCCAGGCGCCGGCCAGGTTCGGGTTCAGGGTGGCGTTCTGGGTCGCCGGGAAGCTGAAGGTGGTGCTGTCGCCCGAGGCGACGTTGGCGGGGGCCAGGGTGTCCACGGTGCCGGCCGCAGTCGTGCCCGCCAGGGCGGTGACCTGGAACGAGGTCGGCGTGGTCGACGTGGGGGGCGTCGACGCGGGGGGAGTAGACGCGGGTGGCGTCGCCGCGGTCGTGGAGGAGCTGGAGCTACCGCCGCCGCCGCAGCCCGCGAGCACGAGGGCGCTGGCCCCTGCCGCCATCAAAGTCAGATACGAACGGGTCTTCCGCATGCTCCACCTTTTCCAACCACGGACGAGGGACCGTTTCGCCCCCTCCACTGCATGAGTGCAGGGCTGTGGTCCGGACGTTCAAAGCGGTGGAAAAGAAATTTTCAGTCAGAAGAAACCAGTCAGACTCAGGATCAGGGCGTTGGACGCCTGCCGGTAACCTACCGGATATTCGACATGAGGTGTGGTTCCGGTCCACGCCAACTGGAGTTCACCGTGTCGGAACTCCCAGGCCGCTCCGACGCCCAGATCGAAGTGTTCGCGATCGCTGCTTGCCGGAGCGGAGCCCTCGATCGGGGTCAGCGCGCCGACATGTCCGAAGACGCGCAGCCAGCTCAGCGGCCTCGAGGTCGCGGTGACATCGAGATAGGCGGTCCGCAGGTTCTGGTGGAGGTAATCGGGGGAGAAGTACAGGTGGGCCCCGATATCTCCCATTGAAACGCCCCCATATACTTCGGTGTACTCGGCGTCATAGCGATGGGTATAGGTCTGGGTGGTTATATCGTTCTGGGCCGAGCGGATCGTCCGCTGAGCGGGCAGATAGAGCGTCAGGTCGGATTCGGTGGCGCCGACATCCCAGCCGAACCCTGCCTGCGTCTGTGCGGCGAAGCCGACGTAACCGATGTAGCCGAGCGGCTGCACGCCATCGCGGTCGGTTTCCCCGCCGATCGCAGAGACGCCGCCATAGGCTCCGCTGGAATGATCGTAGGACAGGGCGAGCCTGAGGTCCGGCTCGCCATTGCTCAGCGCGACGCCGCGGAGCCTGTATTGGGTTTCGAGGGTGGCGGCGGCGACAAGCTGCGCGCGCGCGGCGACCGGAAAGATCAGGCCGAGCGACAGGATTGCGGAAGCGAAAAGGAGGTTCCGTTTGATCAGCGGTCGCGGGTCATTTTTTCGCGACCGACAACGCCTCACGCGCATGCGCAGCACAGTTGCAATCGCAAGGCTCCAGCTTCTGCAAAAGCGTCGCGCACGCATTTATCGTATCACCGGTGCGTGCGAGGACAAGGGCTGAGCCGCTGTGAAGGGATGGCGCCCGTTGCCGCAGAAGAGCGAACAGGCCGCTCACCTGGGCGGCCGAGTAGGAGCTGCCGTTCACGAGAAACCATCGTCCGCCAGGCTCGGTGGTTGGTATGTCCGCGCCGGGCGCGCTGAACACGCCCGCAATAGGCGGTCCTGTCTCTTCGTCAACTACCGGCACCACGCCGCCGTGCGATGCGGGGAAACCGCCGCCGGGAAGTTTCCGGTCATATGCGGCCACCACGGTGATGTCCCGGGCGATGGCCAGGTCCAGCAGCCGCCCCAGCAAGACGTCCGTGGGACCGCTGAGGCTCATGTTGATGATCTGGGTATTGTGGCTGATGGCGAAATCGAGCGCCCGGGCCAGGCTGAGGCTGTCGCAGACCGTCGGCGCCGCGCCGGCCTTTCCGCTCTCCTGCCAGCACGCGCGAAGGCCCAACAGCTTGGCCTGCGGCGCCACGCCGGCTATGCCCAGGCCATTGTCGGCCCGGGCCGCGATGACGCCGGCGACGCCCGTGCCGTGGGCCTCGGGAACGTCGGGGTGGTCGGCCACGAAGTTCTTGATCGTCTCGACCTGGCCGACGAGGTCGGGGTGGGTCTTCTCGATCATGCTGTCGATCACCGCGACCCTGACATTGCGGCCCGTTGATATCTGATGGAGTTCCGCCAGCCGCCATTCACGCGCCGTGGGCTGTACGGGATAGAGCGGGTCGTTGTGGCTGACCGGCTCGCCGCGCCCATGATAGGTGTGCATGGGTTCGGCCCACGACACGCTGGGATCGCGGCCTAGCCGCGCCGCCACGTCTTCCGGCGACTGGTCGGCCGGGACGGCCATCACGTAGCAGTCCACGCCCAGCAGCGACATCGGCCACTCGTTCAGCACCGTGACGCCGTGTTGCTGGGCGAGGCGCTGGGCCACGCGCCAGCGGGCGCTGCGGCCTTCGCCGTCGCCGTAGCCGCCGCCATAGCCGGTGTTCGGGCGGAAGTGCTGAGGACCCATCCGCAGCATGACCAGGATCTGCCGCTCGGGTCCGACGGCCTCGGCTCGGCCGGACTCGGGTCGATCGGGGGTCAGAGGCGTGGCCGACGCCAGGCTGGCCGAGGCCAGGACCAGGGCGGCCGCGAGCGCCAGGATGCGCAGGAAAACGGACATCAGGCGGTCACCCGGCGTCCAAGGGTTCAGCCAGGAGGACCTGCGTCTGCCGCCGGAGTCTGGTCAGGGCGGCCGCGCGGCCGCCCGCGGGC
>JBARAK010000331.1:0-1937 GCA_049791955.1 Caulobacteraceae bacterium | reverse complement strand
CGCCGTACTTGGCGAAGTAGGCGTAGTCGGCGTGGCCCGGCCGGAACTGGGTGGCGATCTCGCCGTAGTCCTTGGAGCGCTGGTCCACGTTCTCGATCATCATCGAGATCGGCGTCCCGGTGGTGACCGGACCGCCCGTGCGCTCATCCTCGAACACGCCAGACAGGATGCGCACGGCGTCCGGTTCGCGCCGCTGGGTGACGAAGCGGCTGGTCCCCGGCTTGCGGCGGTCCAGCCAGTGCTGCACCTCCGCCTCGGTGAGGGACAGGCCCGGCGGACAGCCGTCCACCACGCAACCAAGCGCCGGCCCATGGCTTTCGCCCCAGGTGGTGACGCGGAACAGATGGCCGAAGCTGTTGTGCGACATGGTTCGGCCTTCTATCGAACCCCCCAGCGCATCACAAATCGGGAGTCCGCCATGCAGCCGGCAGAACAGATCGACGCCGAGACGGTGGATGAACGCCTGTTCGAGGGGGACGAGCCCTTCGCCCTGTTCGAGCGGTGGTTCGCGGAGGCCCAGCAGGCCGAGCCGAACGATCCCAACGCCATGGCCTTGGCCACGGTGGATGCCGACGGCCTGCCGGACGTGCGCATGGTGCTGCTGAAGGGAAACGACGCCCGGGGCTTCGTCTTCTACACCAACATCGAGAGCGCCAAGGGCGGCGAACTGGCCGTTCACCCCAAGGCGGCGCTGCTGTTCCATTGGAAGTCGCTGCGTCGCCAGGTCCGCATCCGCGGGCCGGTGGAACCGGTCTCCGACGCGGAGGCCGACGCCTATTTCGCCAGCCGACCGCGCGGCAGCCAGATCGGCGCCTGGGCCTCGGCCCAGTCCCGGCCGCTGGAATCGCGCGCCGCGCTGGAGCAGGCGGTGAAGGACCTGGAGGCGCGTTACGGCGAGGCGCCGCCGCCCCGGCCGGACTACTGGCGTGGCTACCGGGTGGAGCCGCTGGCGATCGAATTCTGGCGTGACCGCCGCTCACGCCTGCACGACCGGATGCTGTTCCGCCGCGACCGGCTGGATGCGGCCTGGACCACCGTGAAGCTCTATCCTTGAGCGGCTGGACGCGAGGGGAGGTCGATCCCGGCCTCGACGCCTGGATGGCGGACGGCGCCGGCGGTGGCGAGCGCTGCGAGGCCCAGCACGAGACCCCGATCGCCAAGGTCTACGTCTTCGCCGACCGCGTGCTGAAGCTGAAGAAGCCCGTCGACTTCGGCTTCCTGGATTTCAGCACCCTGGAGAAGCGCGAGTGGGCGACCCGGCGCGAGTTGGATTTCAATCACCGCACCGCGCCCGACGTCTATCGCGCCATCCATGCGGTGACGCGTGACGGGGCAGGGGGATTCCAGCTGGGTGGCGAAGGCGAGGTGGTGGAGTGGGTGCTTGAGATGCGCCCGTTCGATACCGAGGCGATCCTGGCCAACCACCCTGACCAGGTCGACGGCGCCATGGCCGAGCGGCTCGGGCGCGAGGTCGGACGGGTACAGGCCGACGCGCCGCTGACGCCGGAGGGGCGCGGCGCCGCCGGGCTCGAATATGTGCTCGGCTCCAACGCCGAGCAGCTCCGCAGCCTGAAAGGCGAGTTTGGCGAGGCGGCCGTGGAGCGACTGATCGAGACGACCCAGGCGGCCTTCGTGCGCCACGCGGGCCTGCTGGATCGCCGTCGCGACCTGGGGTTCGTGCGGCGCTGCCACGGCGACCTCCACCTGGGCAATATCGTGGTCGAGGACGGCCGGCCGGTGCTGTTCGACTGCATCGAGTTCAGCGACGTGCTGAGCGAGATCGACGTGATGTACGACGTCGCCTTCCTGTTGATGGACCTGGCGTTCCGGGGACGGGCGCAGGCCGCCAACCGGGTGCTCAACACCTGGCTGGACGAGTCGGGACGCAGCTTCACCGCCGTGCGGTTCGAGGGCCTCGCCGCCCTGCCGCTGTTCCT
>JBARAK010000330.1:0-10635 GCA_049791955.1 Caulobacteraceae bacterium | reverse complement strand
GGCCAGGGTGGCGGCCTCCGCCCCGGCCAGGGTCTTCGCCCGGAACAGGGTGGGGGTGAACACCGCCGAGAGCAGCCAGCTCGCGGCCCGCAGCCCCAGGAGAGCCTTGCGGTCAGGCGCTTCCCGGTCGTTCAGGATCCGCAGGTCGGCCCAGAGCTGGAGGATGTTCAGCGTGGTCCATACCGAAGGGAACACCCAGGCCGGCGGCGTCCTGGAGGTGCGCTTCAGGCCCCGCCAGTAGTTGCGCGCATCGCGCGACGAGGACACGGCGGAAACGGCGCCGATCGCGGCCAGGAAGGCGGCGGCGTGCCAGGTGCGGAAGCGGAATGTCTTACCCATGCGAGCCCGAACGTTTGGATGCGCCGGACGCTCCCGACTTTGGCTGCGTCACGGCGACTCATAAACTGAGCATAATGAGCATAAGGCGTGTCCGCACGACGTGTCGCCTCCCATGTCTCCGGGCGCGCCTGCTGGGCGACTGTCCGTGCACGGGGCGTATCGAGGGGGGACGGCCGTCCGCCGGTGCGCGGGCGGAGGATGACCCCAATGGGACGCCGTGTTTTAGAAGGCGGGCGTCCAGGGAAAATCACGGGAAAAGTAATGGTCGGAGTAGCAGGATTCGAACCTGCGACCCCCGCGTCCCGAACACGGTGCTCTACCAGACTGAGCTACACTCCGACGAAGAGGGCGGGTGTATAGAGCAGCCCGCAGGACCCCGCAAGCGGCCGTTTGCCTACCTTTCGATGGTTTTTTGAAGCGGCCGAAAACCGGTGGAAAATTAAGGGGAGAATTGGGCTCCGACCTGCGCCGGGACGTCTGGGGCGCGTTCGTCGCAGGAAAGCCTCAAGCAGCGTGTTGCAAGGCCCATCGCCTTAGGCTATCTCACCGCCTCCCGCGCAGCGGCCCCTCCGAAAGGCCGCCGACGCGACCATCCTGGGGGATGGTGTAATGGTAACACAGCGGTTTTTGGTACCGTTATTCTAGGTTCGAGTCCTAGTCCCCCAGCCAATGACCTTTCGAGTTTGTCTCGGGTCCACGCCAATCCTCACAAGTCACCCCATTCGCCCAACTGAACTGGGCGTTCACGGGAACAGCGCCGGGCGAGGGCGCGCCTATCGCTCAACGACGGGTGAAGGTCGAGCTTGCGTAAGGGGTTGCGAGGCCAGACCACCGAGAAGGCGATCAACGGAACAGGAAAATAAATCCCCTAGGCCGGTAGGGAATTTCTCGCGAGGCGTTCAGCGCGCCTCTGGAAGGCCCGGCAGCGCACGCTGATCCAGCTACGCCAGCAGCAGCTCAAGCGCCATCAGCCGCTCCAAATTCGACTGCGGCGGACGGCGATCTTCGAGAATGGCGTCCTGGAGGTCCGACGCCAGATAGGCCAGAGCGAGCAGCTTACGTCGATACGCACCGATGGGGCGGGCGAAGGAAAGCCCGCGGCCCCAAAGCTGCTCAAGAAGCCCTACTCCGTCGAAGCTCTCGCGCAACGATCGGAGCAGATGGCGAGCCAATTCACTATGCGAGTAATTTTAGGCGGCCCAGTAGATCCGCTCGGCGACTCGAGTTCACTCCCGCGGCGACAACAGAACCGTGAGAGATCGCACGCCCTGCGCGCCGTGGATCAGCACGCCTTCGATGTCGGCCGTGGCGGATGGGCCCGTATGGAATGAAGCATAGTGCGCGGCGTGGAATTCGGGCCGGCGATAGGCGTCCTGCGTGCTTGCCACGATATCGTTTGGATCGAGCAGAACGACGAGGTGTTGCGCCAAATAGGCAAGCGCATTGATGTGCAACTCGCTCTCGGTCAGCAACACAGAGCCGGTTTCCGCTACGCCGAACGCCGCGCGGACCACCGCGATATCGACATCGGCCAAATCATGCGGTTTTGCGACGGCGGCCAGATCTCGCGTCCCGTTAATCTCGGGCGTGGCCGAGCACACCACCGCGGCGGTAGCCAGATGGACCCGGAGCGGCGCGAGGTGATCGTCGACCGGTCCCGCGTCCATGAGCTTTCCGCCCATCGCGACGAGGTTCGTCTTGAACGCTTGCATGCGATCGTTATCCGCCTCGGGAACGTTGAAGCGAGGCACGACCGGCAGATCATGCTGTCCGGACGGCCTATTGGCGCGGATTGCAGCGAATATGGATTCGCGAGAGCTCATGCCTGACCTCCATCCCGGGAGGCGGCGTCGCCCTTCCTCTCCATGCGGTGCGCCTTCCACCAGGAATGGAAGGTTTCTTTCGGCGCCGCGGGCATTTCGCGCCCGTGCGTCCAGGTGTTCACTGGATTGTAGACCAGGAACTTCGGCAGATGCCGCAGGGCCGAGTCCGCCACGGTGATCGATGCTCGATATAGCGCGGGATGCGACAGAACCTCACCGGCGGCCTTCATCATCGCAGACTTCATAAGCGGAATTTCGTGGGTCTCGGACATCACCTTACGCCAGGCGAAGATTTGCTCGTGGATGTTGATCTTGACCGGGCAGACATTGGTGCAGGATCCATTCAGCGAGGATGAGAATGGGAGCGCTGAATATTTCCGTCGATCGAAGGTCGGGTCCAGGATGAGGCCGATCGGCCCGGAGTAGGTGGCGCCGTAACTCAACCCGCCACTTCGGCGGTACACTGGACAGGTGTTCATGCAGGCGCCGCAGCGGATGCATTTGAGCGAGGTCCAGAACTCTTCCATGCCAAGACGGGCGGTGCGGCCGTTGTCGACGAGCACGATGTGCATTTCCCCGCCCCGCCGTGGCGCCCGGAAATGTGAGGTGTACTGCGTCATCGGCGAGCCCAGCGCGCTACGCGATAGCAGCCGCACAAACACTCCGAGATGCTCGATGCGGGGAATAAGCTTCTCGATGCCGATCGATGCGATGTGCAAGGGGGGCGTGTTGGCGGACAAGTCCGCATTGCCCTCGTTCGTGCAGACCACGAAGCTGCCGGTCTCGGCGACCGCGAAATTTGCGCCCGTCATGCCGGCGTCCGCGCCCAGGATCAGGGGGCGGGTGGCCTGCCGCTGCTGCTCGGCAAGGTAATGCACGTCGTCGTTGTCCGGATCGGTCCCGAACGCCCGCGCAAACACCTCGGCGACATCGCCGCGCAGCTTATGCACGGCCGGGACCACAACATGGCTTGGGTCTTCGTTGTCGAGCTGCTGGATGCGTTCGCCGAGATCGGTCTCGATCACCTCGATGCCGACGCTCGCCATATAGGAGCGCATGCCGCACTCTTCGGTCAGCATCGATTTCGATTTGATCAGTGTCTTGGCGCCGTGGTCGCGCAGGATGCCATGGACAATCCTGTTGTGTTCAGCGGCGTCCGACGCCCAATGGACGGTGACGCCGTTAGCGGTCGCGGCCGCTTCGAATTGTTCGAGATATTGATGCAGGTTCGCCAGCGTATGCTGCTTGATCTGGGAAGCCAGCTCGCGCAGCTCTTCCCATTCCTCGATGCCGTGCATGACGCGGTCGCGCTTCTTGCGCAGATCCCAGAGGCGCTCGTCGTGCATCTTCTGGTGTTCGGTGGCGGCGATGAAGCGGGTTGCGGCCTCGGCCTGGTCGATCGGGCGCGATCCGTGAACGCGCGCGCCACGCGGCTGCGGCTCCCGAATCTTCGGCCGCATGGGCTGCGAGGCCCCTTCTGCGTGATCGAGAGGCCGCCCGTCCTGTCCGACGGCGCCTTCGTGATGGTCGGTCAGGAGATCGGGGTGGATCATGCCCTGTCGAGCGGGGGCGTCCGTGGCCGGTGCGGTGTCGGTTTCCCGGGTCATGCCGCGGCTCCGTTGAGAATGCGGGCGATGTGGATGAACTTGATCGGCACGCCTATCCGTTCGGCGCAGCCCTTTTGGTGCATCATGCAAGAGGAGTCGGCCGAGACGATGTATTCGGCGCCCGCCTGGGCATGATCGGTGACCTTGTCGTAGCCCATCTTGGCTGACACGGACGGTTCGAAGACACAGAAAGTGCCCCCGAAGCCACAGCACTCATCGGGCCGGGCCGGCTCGACGAATTCGACACCCCTGACCTTTGACAGGAGGTCGCGGGGTTTTGAGAAGAAGGGCGCGTGCAGTTCTGAGGGAGCCGCGAGCCCGATGCCGCGCAATGAATTGCAATTATAGTGGATGCCCACTTTGTGCGGGAATTCCGCCCACGGAAAATCCTCGACCTTGAGGATATCGTGCAGAAATTCGGTGAGTTCGAACGTGCGTTCGCGCACCGCTTTCACCTCGTCGGTCTGCTCGATTGCGGTCAGATGAGCTCTGATCTGGTGGACGCAACTTCCCGAAGGTCCCACTATATAATCATAACCTGAGAAGTTCTTCACGAAGAGAGCCTCGGTCGCCGCCGCCTCGGCGTGGCAGCCCGTGTTCGTCATTGGCTGTCCGCAGCAGGTCTGGTCAAACGGATATTCGACCTCGCATCCGAACCGTTCCAGTAACTCAAGCGTGGCTACGCCGACTTCCGGCTCAAATGCATCCACGTAACAGGGAATAAAAAGGCCAACGCGCACGACAAATCTCCGCAAATGCTATTCATGTTCGAGTCGAATTGCGGCGTGGCCGCATAGACTGCGCCGGCGCTTCAGCCGAGGCGATGCAGAATGCTGGTTGAGGCGCTGATGTCGGAAGGGTCGTGCGCATTTCGACGTTTCTCAAGTCCAGCGCCAAACAACCCGCGTGCCTAGAAGGTAAGACGAAGTGAGGCTTCCGGGCATCCCCCAGGCAGGGGAGGGGATGCCTCCAAACGGGGGATGGGAATGGTCACCCGGAACGAGGTGAATGTTCCAGTGAGCCATGGCGCCAGTTGATAGCTGCCAATGCGTTTCCTCGCAGCGTTGGTGTGGTCGGAAACAGAATGCTTGCCACTCATCAGTTTTTCATCAGTGGTATTGCGCGTCGGCGGTCTTCCCCCGGAAGACGCGGTACACGATGAAGGTATAGATCAGGGTCACGGGCAGGACTAAGATTCCGGCCCCCCACAACATGAAGCTCAGGCTCTCCGGTGGTCCTGCGGCCTGTTGGATCGTCATTCCGAATGGGATCATGTACGGCCAGAATGAAACGGCGAGGGTGCCGAACGCTGCGGCGAAGATCAGGGCGACCATCCGGAACGGCCACTGGTCCTGCCTTTGCGTCATGATGCAGCGGACAAGGACGAGCACCGCGACAAATCCCGTGACAGGGAAGACAGCGAGATAGGGCCGCTCCAGCCATCGGTGCATGATCGGAAGGTTCTGTGCGGCGGCGACGAAGAAGGCCGCTACCAGAAAGGCGAGGACACAGGTGAGCAGGACGGGCAGTTGCTGGTAAGCACGCGCCCGCAGTTTCCCTTCCGTCTTGTTCACCAGCCACGCGGCGCCCAGGAGGGCGTAGCCGAAGCATAGTCCGACACCGCAAAGGAGGGCGAAGGGATTCAGCCAGTTGAGCGCACCGCCCACATAGGCGTCGTCCTTGAGCGGAAGGCCTTCGGCGAGCTGGCCGATGGTCACGCCCTGCAGGAAGGCCGCCACGGTTGAGCCGCCGGCGAAGCCGGCGTCCCACAGCCAGCGCAGGCGGGTGGATTTGTAGCGGAACTCGAACGCGACCCCGCGCAGGATAAGGGCGCACAGCAGGATGATGAACGGCAGGTAGAAGGCCGCCAGCAGCGCCGCGAAAGCCTTTGAAAAGGCGCCGAACAGGGTGGTGGCGGCCAGGATCAGCCAGGTCTCGTTGCCGTCCCAGACCGGCGAGATCGACGCTAGCATGCCACGGCGCTGGCCTTCCTCCCGCGTGAGGCCGAACAGGATGCCGACGCCGAGGTCGAAGCCGTCCAGCACCACATAGAGCAGGGTGACCAAGCCAAGGGCGCCGGTCCAGAAGAGGATCATAGCTTCAGCCCTTGCTCGAAACCCTCGCCCACGGGGGCCGGACTTGCGCCCGGAACCGCCAGAGGACGCTTCGGATTGGCCGGGGCCGGGGGCGTTCCCGTCGGCCCCGCTTCCAGCAGACGGTAGGTATAGATCGTGCCGAAGGTGAAGATCAGCGCGTGGATGCACACGAACACCGCGAGCGAGATCACCGCCTGGGGCGTGGTCAGGGTGGGGGTGACCGCCTGGGCGGTGCGCAGCACGCCGTAGACCGTCCAGGGCTGGCGTCCGACCTCCGCGGTGAACCAACCGGTGAGGATGGCGATGAAGGGCAGGGGAAAGCTAAGGAAGATCGCCCTAAGCATCAGGCGGCTGCGCTCCAGGCGGTCGCCGATCATCAGCAGTGCGCCACCCCAGGCCAGGGCCATCATCAGCAGGCCGCAGCCGACCATCACGCGGAAGGCGAAGAAGGGGATTTCGATCGGCGGTCGGTCGGCCCTGGCGAAACGGGTCAGGCCAACTTCCTTGGAGTTCAGGGTCATGGTGGCGACGAGGCTGCCGAGCACCGGGACCTTCAGCTCGAAGTGATTGGTCTCATGCCTGGAGTCGGGCAGGGCGAGCAGCACCTCCGCGGCGGGCTGTTCGTCGTGCCAGCGCGCCTCGATGGCGGCGAATTTGGTGGGTTGCCGGTCGTGGACATAGTCGCCGTTGAAGTGGCCGAACAGTAGCTGCAGCGGGATCAGGATCGAGGCCAGATATAGGCCCATGCGCAGCATGGTCTGGCCTTCCACGGCGTAAATCCGCCGCAGTCGGTACCAGGCGCCAGTCGCGGCCACGCAGAACGCTCCGGCGAGATAGGCCCCGAGCAGCATGTGCGGAAAGCGCACCCACACCACGGGGCTGAAGATGATGGCCGCCCAGTCGGTGGGCACATAGACGCCGTCCCGCACGACATAGCCCACCGGCGCCTGCATCCAGCTATTGTTGACCATGATCCAGAAGGCGCTGAACGTGGTGCCCAGCGACACCATGGCCACCGAGACGAAGTAGAGGACGGGCGGCAGGCGGGGGCGGCCGAACATCAGCACGCCGAAGAAGGACGCCTCCAGGGCGAAGGCGGTGAAGCTTTCATAGGCCAGCAGCGGACCCTGGATCGGGCCGGAGATGGCGGACAGGCGGCTCCAGTTGGTGCCGAACTCGAAGGGCATGACGATGCCCGACACTACGCCAAGGCCGAAGCCTACGGCGAAGATCTTCAGCCAGAAGTCGAACAGCCGGCGGTAGACCGGCCGTCTGGTGAAAAGGTTCAGGCCCTCCAGCACCGTCAGCCACGCCGCCAGCCCGATCGAGAAGGAGGGGAAGATTATGTGGTAGGAAATGGTGAAGGCGAACTGCAGGCGGGATAGTATGAGGGGCGTGAGCGCCATCGGCTGAACTCCCAGCGAGGATTGTCTGGTTCAGCGGGTCATGTTGACCTTGGCCAAGTCGATCAGCTGGCTGGCGCGGCCATCCATCACGGCCTTCAGCATGAACAGGCCGAAGCTGTGAGCCTCAGCCATGGTGGTCTTGGGCGGCATGATCAGTTCCTGGCGTGCGCTCATCACCTCCACCAGGGCCGGGCCGTCGTGGCTGAAGGCGCTCGCCAGGGCGTCCTTCAGGGCTTTGGGATCCTCCACCCGCACGCCCTTGACCCCCATCGCCTCGGCCATGGCCGCAAAGCTGGGGTTCTTCAGGTCGCAGCCGGTGTCGAGAAGGCCGCTGGCCTTCATCTCCAGCTCCACAAATCCCAACGTGCCGTTGTTGAGCACGATGAGCTTCACCGGCAGGTCCATCTGGCTCAGGGTGAGGAACTCGCCCATCATCATCGCGAAGCCGCCGTCTCCGGACATGGAGATGACCTGGCGGCCGGGGTGGGACGCCTGGGCGCCGATGGCCTGGGGCAGGGCGTTGGCCATGGAGCCGTGGTTGAAGGAGCCGATCAGCCGCCGCTTGCCGTTCATGCGCAGATACCGGGCGGCCCAGGCGGTGGGCGTGCCGACGTCGCAGGTGAAGATGGCGTCCTCGTCGGCCAGCTCGCTCACCACCCGCGAGACGTACTGCGGGTGGATGGTGGTGCTGTTGGGGCTGCTCTCGGCCAGGTCGTCTAGGGCCTTGCGGGCGTGCTTGTAGTCGGCCACGGCGTCGTCCAGGTGGCTGCTGTCGGCGTGGGGCTTCAGTCGCGGTAGCAGGGCGGCGACCGTGGCCTTCACGTCGCCGACCAGTCCCAGGTCGAGCCGGCAGCGGTTGCCTAGCGCCTCGGCGCGCATGTCGACCTGGGCGATCTTGGCCCCCTCCGGGTAGAACTGTCGGTAGGGGAAGTCGGTGCCCAGCATCAGAAGGGTGTCGCAGTTCTTCATCGCGAAATAGCCCGACGCAAAGCCGATCAGGCCGGTCATGCCCACGTCGTAGGGGTTGTCGTACTCGACGTGCTCCTTGCCGCGGAGCGGGTGGACGATGGGCGACTTCAGCACGCCGGCGAGTTCGACGATCTCGTCATGGGCGCCGGCGCAGCCCGCCCCGCACAGCAGGGTCACCCGGGAGGAGCCGTTCAGCAGATCCGCAAGGCGGTCCAGGCCGCCCGGCGCCGGGACCACGATGGGCGCCTCGGGGATGAGGAAGGGCGGCGGCGTCGCCGTGGTTTCCTCCAGGGCCACGTCGCCGGAGATGACCACCACTGCGACGCCCTTGTGCGCGATCGCCGCGCGCATCGCCCGCTCCAGCACCTGGGGCGCCTGCGAGGCCTTGGACACAAGCTCCACGTAGTGGCTGCACTCCTTGAACAGATTCTCGGGATGGGTGGCCTGGAAGTAGTCGGTGCCGATCTCGGTGGAGGGGATGTGGGCGGCGATGGCCAGCACCGGGACCCTGGACCGGTGGCAGTCGAACAGGCCGTTGATCAGGTGCAGGTTGCCCGGGCCGCAGCTGCCGGCGCAGACCGCCAGCTCGCCGGTGAGGTGGGCCTCGGCCCCGGCCGCGAAGGCGCCGGCCTCCTCGTTGCGCATGTGGACCCAGTCGACCCCGCCCTTGCGGCGAAGGGAATCGATGAAGCCGTTCAGGCTGTCGCCGATGATGCCGTAGACCCGCTTCACCCCCGCTTCCTTGAGGGTGTCCACCATGAAGTCCGCAACAGTCTTGGCCATGTCAGGTCTCGCTTCTTGTCGGGGGGATCGAAACGGTCAGGTCGCGGCGGCGCCGGCCGCCGGAGTGGACGTCGGCGCATCGGCGGCCGCGTAGCTGGACTCACGGCCGATGCGCGGTTTCAGCTTCGCGGGGCATGGGCCGCCCGTGGCCCAGTCCAGCAGCTCGACGGTGTGGACGAAGGGGATGCCGACGGCGTTCTCCAGCTGCGTCATGCAGCCGATGTTGCCGGCGGCCGCCACGTCCGCAGCTACGGAGTTGATGTTGGCGGCCTTGCGATCCTTGAGCTGGCCGGCGAGCCTGGGCTCCAGGAGGTTGTAGATTCCCGCCGAGCCGCAGCACATGAAGCCATCCGGCACCTCCAGGACCTCGAAGCCCGCCGCCCGCAGCAGGTCGAGCGGCTGGTGCACGATCCGCTGGCCGTGCTGCATGGAACAGGCCGAGTGGTAGACCACCCTGAGGTTGGGGTGATGCACGGGCTTCTTCAGGCCGATCTCCACCATGTACTCGCTGATATCGCGGGTCATGGCGCTCACTCGCTTGGCCTTGTCCTTCCACTCGGGATCCAGCCGCAGGGCGTGGCCATAGGCCTTCAGGGACGTGCCGCAGCCGGAGGTGTTGACGATGATGGCGTCGAGGCCGCCGGGGGCGTCGGCCTCGCGCAGCCAGGCCTCGATATTGGCCTTCACGAAGGGCAGGGCGCCCTGTTCCTTGCCCATGTGTTCGGCTGGCGCGCCGCAACAGCCCGCGCCCCTGGCGACCACCACCTCCACCCCGTGACGCTGCAGCAGGCGGATGGTCGCCTCGTTGATGGCGGGGTCCAGCACCGTCTGGACGCAGCCGGTGAGGATGGAGACGCGGGCTCGCCGCGGCCCGTTGGCCGGGAAGGTCTGGGGATGGTCCGTGTAGCTCGCCTTGGGCATGCGGCCCCTGGGCGTCATGTCCAGCATGGCCCGCAGCGGCCCGAAGAAGAAGGGCTTGACGGGCTGGGCCAGCTTGCCGGCCACGAGGCCCAGCCGGAACAGGCCTGCGCGGGGGATCAATATGGTCAGGACGCGGCGGATCAGCTCGTCGAACCAGGGGCGCTTGTAGGTGGCCTCCACGTGCTCGCGGCCGTGGGCGATAAGCTTGGAGTACTCGACGCCCGCGGGGCAGATGTGTTCGCAGGCCAGGCAGGTGAGGCAGCGGTCCAGATGCTTGACCGTGTCCTTGTCCGGCGCGCCGCCCTTCTCGTACATGTTGCGCATCAGGACGATGCGGCCCCGCGGGCTGTCGTTCTCATCGTGGCGCACCTGGTAGGTCGGGCAGTGCGACAGGCACACGCCGCAGTGGATGCACGAGCGGATGATGTCGTTGGAAAGCTTGACGTTGGGGTCGGCGAGGGCCGCCTCGGGGATTTGCGTCTGCATCAGCGCGCTCCGGCGGAACCCAGGCCCAGCCGGCCGGGGTTGAGAATCTTGAGGGGGTCGAAGGCGTGGCGGGTGCGCTCCGTCAGTTCCTCCAGCGCGGACGGACGCGGATGATGAGCGCCGAGCTTGAGGCGGACGGCGTCCGGCGCGCGCAGCAGGTGGGCGCGGCCGCCGGTGCGGTTGAGCAGGGCGCGCAGGGCTGTCG
>JBARAK010000329.1:0-31025 GCA_049791955.1 Caulobacteraceae bacterium | reverse complement strand
GGGCCGGCGTGGGCGAGCTTGACCACGGTCTGGCCGGCGGCGACCACCTGTCCCGGCTCGGCCAGGGTCTCCACGACCACCCCGTCGCTATCGGCGCGGAGAACCGCATAGTCGGCCTGGTCCCCGGCGACCTTGGCCTGGGCTTCGGCGGCGTTCAGCTCGGCCCTGGCCGCTTCGGCGCCTGCCTTGATCTGGTCGTAGGTGGAGGCCGAGACCGCGCCGGCGGCGACCAGGTCGCGGTAACGAACTTCGTCGGCCGCGGTCTGGACGGCTTTCGCGCGGGCGGCGGCGACAGAGTGGGTCTGGGCGGTCAGGACCAGGGCGTAGTCGGTGCGATCGATCCGCATCAGAAGCTGCCCGCGGCGCACCGTCTGGCCGGTGTCGACCAAGCGTTCGATGACCTTGCCCTGCACCCGAAAGCCCAGGTCGCTCTGGACGCGTGCGGATACGACGCCCGTGAAGGCGAGGTCGGCCGGATGCTGGTCCGAGACGGTGGCGACCTGGACCGCAGGCGGCTCCAGACGGGGGTCGGCGGCGGTGCGGCTGCACGCGGCGGCGCCAAGGGCGATCATCGCGGCGATGGGGATCAGCGAAGCGGGGCTTCGACGGGACATAAGGCGCTCCAGACAGGCCGCCCCTTATCCCGACCCGTGACCATTATGTCAATTGGTCACTCGTCACGCTCCAGGCCGATGAAAGGCTAAGGCGCCAGGCTCCGCAGGATCAGGTTGGTCAGCTCTGTGGAGGCGTCCGACAGGTTCTCGAGATTGAACTCCAGCGCCACGGGATGGATGAACGGCTGCATCGCCAACACGATAGCGCGGCAGGTCTCGTCTATCGGGGTCTTACGCTCGAATTCGCCCGATTCGCGCCCCTCCAGGATAATCTGCTGGAGAACGCTTGTGATGCCATCCTTGTAATTCTGATCGACCGTCCAACGTTCCGCAACGGAGCAGGTGACTAAGTCGTATAGCTTATTGTCTTCAAACAGAAGCTCTAGGCTTTTCGCCGTCAAAGTCCGGAATAGACGTCGAAGCTTCTCGGTTGCGCTACTTGCCTGGTCAACCTCCACCTTCGCGGCTCCTATGATGGCGCCGATGCAATCCACCGCAATGGCTTCACCAATGGCCTGCTTCGATTGGAAGAATTTATAGATATAGGCCTTGGAAAATCCGATCGCTTTCGCGAGGTCGGCGACGGTGGTCTTGGCGTAGCCGTAGTGGCGGAAGTGGTCGCTGGCCGCCTTGACGATCTGCTCGCGGATGGCGTGGTCGGCCGGGCCGCGTTGACCGGCGGACGGCGGTAGGGGCGTCGCTTCGAGCATGGCCTTATCGTAGCAAAACGCCCCCTTATTGACAACGAGTGACCACATTGGATATTGGTCACGAGTTATCTTCTCGGTGGCCCATGCTCCAAACCAAGGCGGTCTTCGCCCTTTCTCTCACCGCCAGCCTGCTGGTCGGATGCGCGGTCGGGCCGAACTATGCACCGCCGGCCGTGTCGGAACCGGCCCGATATCTCGGCCAGGCCGCGATCGAGCAACGGTCGGCGGCGGATGGCGCCGACCTGGTTTCCTGGTGGGGGAGCTTCGAGGATCCGGAGCTGACGCGGCTGGTGGACATCGCCCTGGCCCAGAACCTCGATCTCGCCCAGGCGCTGGCGCGGATCACTCAATCGCGCGCGCAACTTCGCGCCGCCACCGCGGCCTTGCTGCCGCAAGGGCAGGGGAGCGCCAGCGCGACGACGTCCCGGCTGTCGACAGCGACGTCCGAGGGGCAGCTTCTAGGGGAACTGCCAGGCTTTGAGCGGAACGAGGACGTCTACGAGCTGGACGCCGGGGCGAGCTGGGAGATCGACCTGTTCGGCGGTCTGCGCCGCAACCGCGAGGCGGCGCGGGCCGAATACGGCGCTGCCAAGGCCGGCGTAGCGGCGGCGCGGATCGCCGTCGCGGCGGATGTCGCGGACGCCTATGTCGCCATCCGCGGCCTGCAGACACGACTGGCCGTGGCCCGCGAGCAGGTGGAGACCCAGCAGCGGCTGGTCGCCCTGGTGCAGTTGCAGATGAGCAAGGGCGTGGCGGCGCGCCTGCAACTGGATCAGGCCCAGGGCGCCCTGAAGCAGGTCGAGGCGACCGTGCCCGCCCTGCAGACGAGCCTGGACCAGGCGTTCAACGCCCTCGACGTGCTGCTCGGCGCCCAGCCTGGCGTCTACCGCGCGGAACTGCTGGCCCCGGCCCCGATCCCGAAGGCGCCGGCGATCACGCTGGCCGGTGGCCCGGCCGATCTGCTGCGCCGTCGTCCAGACCTGATCGTGGCGGAGCGGACCCTGGCGGCCTCGAACGCCCGGATCGGCGCGGCGATGTCGGACTACTATCCGAAAGTCTCGCTCACCGGCCTGATCGGCGCGGCGTCCGGCGGGACGGGCGAGTTGTTCACGGCGGCGGCGGGCGAGTCATCGGGCGTGGTCGGACTGCGCTGGCGGCTGTTCGACTTCGGGCGGGTCGACGCCGAGGTCGCCAGCGCCCGTGGCCGCAACGCCGAAGCGCTGGCGGCCTATCGGCTTTCGGTCCTTCGCGCGACCGAAGATGTCGAGGACGCCTTCTCCAAGCTGGTGCAGAGCGAAGCCCAGGCCCAGACGCTCGCCGAGGGGGAAGCGGCGCTGGAGCGGGCCCGCGAGGCGTCCACGGTGGCGTATAAGGGTGGGGTCGTCAGCCTGATCGAGGTGCTGGACGCCGACACACGCCTCCTCGCAACCCGCGACGCCCGCGCCGAGGCGGCGACGGCGGCTGACCGTGCGGCCGTGGCGTCGTTCCGCGCGCTGGGCGGCGGCTGGAATCCGCATGCTGATCTGGTGAAGACGGTGGCTGAGGCCAAATGACCGGGGCGCCGGTTCCGCTGAGCCACGCAGCGCCGAAGCCACCTGCAATCGGAGATGGTCGAAGGGGGCGATGATTCCAACGCCGATCTCGTGCGTTAGGTGCTCATACAGCAAAATGCTGAGCCCTTTGAGGAGGCCGTCGCATGTATAGAAAGCTCTTGCTTGGAAGCGTCCTGGCCGTTGCGCTTCCGGCTGCGGCTATGGCGCAACCACCCGACCCGAGCTGCGTCCGCTCCAACGAAGACAGTCGCGCCCAGGGCACCATACTTGGCGGCATCGGCGGCGCGCTGATCGGCGGCGCCATCGGTCACGGAGCAGGGGCCCTGATCGGGGGACTGACGGGGGCTGTGGCGGGCAACGCCATCGCCGGAAGCCGCAACGATCCCTGTCCGCCGGGCTTTTACTACGCGCCGCCGCCGGGCTATGCGGGCTATGGACCGCCGCCGCCTCCGCCGCCCCCGGCGGCAGGCTTCTGGCGCGACGCGCCGGGCGATATCCGCCAGCGGATCGATTATCTGAACGATCGCGTGTCCAGGGCCGAGGGCGACGGCCGTATCGATCATCGCCAGGCCGACGACGCCCGGGCGGAGCTGGATAGCGTTAGGGCCTCGGTACGCAACCTGTGGCAGCGTGACGGCGGCCTGAACCCTGCCGACCGCGACTACATCCAGGCCCGGCTGAATTACATCGCCGACCGGCTGCATTGGATGGAAAGAGCGGGCTGACTTCCGCCGACCGGATCGCTTTTCCTCTGGAGCGTGATCGCCGCCGCAGCCGGTCACCACTTGCGGCTGTCACGCTCTAGCTCTTCGGCAGCTCCGCCGCCGTCCAGCCGCCGCCGAGGTTCTCGACCAGCAGCACGCTGGCCTGGAAGCGGTTCTGCAGCACGGTCGCCACGTTCAGCGACGCGCTCAGCAGGTTCGCCTGGGCAGTGATGACGGTGGTGTAGTCGACCGTCCCCTCCCGGAATTCATCCAGGTCGAGCTGGACGGTCTTGCGCGCAGTTTCTTCGGTCCGGATCAGGACCTCCTGCTGCTGCTGGTAGATGCGCAGGGACGAGAGCTCGTCCTCGACCCCCTGGAAGGCGGTGAGCACAGTCTGGCGGTAGGCGGCGACGTCCTGGTCGTAGACCGCGCGGGCGGCCCGGACCTGGGCGCGCCTCAGGCCGAAGTCGAGCAGGGTCTCGGCGGCGTCGCCTCCGAACGACCAGAGCGAACTGGAAGCGCTGAACAGCTGGCCCAGGCTGCTGGCCCCCGTGCCGTATTGGCCGGACAGGGTCAGGTCCGGATAATAGGCCGAGACCGCCACCCCGATCAGGGCGTTGCCGGACGCCATCTGCCGCTCCGCCGCCGCGATGTCCGGCCGGCGCTGCAGCAGGGTGGATGGCAGGTCCACCGGCGGCGTCGGCACGTCGCGGCCGAGCGGGGCTGGCGCGATGGTCAGGGCGGACGGTGGTACGCCGACGAGAATGGCGATGGCGTGCTCCATCTGGGCGCGCGCCACCCCCACGCTGATTAGCGAGGACTGGGCGCCGTAGAGCTGGGTCTCGGCCGCCAGCACCGCCGACTGGGGCTGGGTCCCCTCCTTGAACTGGTCCTGGGTCAGCTTGAGGAACCGCTGGAAGGCAGCGACGGTGTCGTCGAGAATCTGCGCCTGCTGGTCGAGCACGCGCAGCTGGAAATAGTCCTCGGCCAGGGCGGCCTGGGCGGCCAGCCTGGCGTTGGCGAGGTCGGCCGCGCTGACCTGGGCCAGCGCCTTGTCGCTTTCGACCGTACGGCGGATCTTGCCCCACAGGTCTGGCGCCCAGCTGGCTTCCAGCGCGCCCTCGTAGAGGGTGGCGCTGCGCGATCCACCTGAGGTCGAACCTGTTCCCGTCGTGGTCGTCGCGCCCGCGCCCGATGTCGTGGTCGTTCCGCTTCCGAAGCTGGAGGCGCTGATCCCGGCGGGGTCGTGGCTGCGTTCGGCGGTGGCGTTGACGCCGAGCGTGGGAAAGAAGCCGGCGCGCGCCTCGGCGACGATCTGGTGCGCCTGGCGATAGGCCGCCTCGGCCTGCTTGACCGTCTGGTTCGAGATCGCGACGCGCTGCTCAAGCCCGTCCAGCACCGGGTCCTTGAACATCGACCACCAGGCGCCCTTGTCGACGGCGTCGGCGGGATGGCTCGGCGTCCAGCCCTGCGCCTCCTTGAAGGCCGGCGGGGTAGGGGCGGGCGGGCGATGATAATCGGGCCCGACGGTGCATCCACCGAGCAGGGTGGCCAGGGACAGGGCCGTCCATGACGAGCGGTGCGTCATGACGGGCTCGCTTCCGGCTGGACGTGATGACCGGGGCCGTGCTGCGGGGGCTCGGGCGGTTCCGGCGCTCCGGAGCCTTCCCGATCGTGGTCCGGGCCGCGCCGCCAGTTCCGCAGCTTGTCGAGGTAGATGTAGATCACCGGCGTGGTGAACAGGGTCAGCACCTGCGAGACCAGCAGTCCCCCGACGATGGCGAAACCCAGCGGGCGGCGGAACTCCGAACCCGTGCCGTCCATCAGGATCATCGGGATGCCACTGAGCGCGGCGCAGGCGGTGGTCATCAGGATCGGACGGAACCGCTGGCGGGACGCTTCGCGCGAGGCGTCTTCGGCCGACATGCCGTGGTCGCGCTCCAGCCGCAGGGCCACGTCGACGATCATGATGCCGTTCTTCTTCACGATGCCGATCAGCAGGATGATGGCGATGATGCCGATCACGTTCAGGTCCTGGCCGGCGAACTTGAGGGCCAGCAACGCGCCCAGGCCCGCCGAGGGCAGGGTCGACAGGATGGTGAGAGGGTGGACGAAGCTCTCGTAGAGCACGCCCAGGATGACATAGACCGCGATGAGGGCGGCCAGGATCAGCACCGGTTCCGAGGACAGCGACTGCTGGAAGGCCTGGGCGGTGCCCTGGAACGAGCCGGTGAGGGTGGGCGGCGCGCCCAGCCGGTTCTGGGCGTCCTGGATCACCTGGGTCGCCTGGCTGAGCGACACGCCCGGCGCCAGGTTGAACGACAGGGTGGCGGCGGGGAATTCGCTCTGGTGGCTGACGGTGAGGCTGCTGGTCGCCAGCGGGTCGAACTTGACGAAGTGCGACAGGGGCACCGTCTTCCCGGTCGTCGGCGACAGCAGATAGACCGTGTCGAACAGGTCGGGCGTGGCCTGCAGGTCCGGCGGCCCCTCCACCACGACGTGGTAGCTGTTCTGCTGGGTGAAGTACTGGGTGACCTCGTCCTGGCCGATCAGCTCGTAGATGGCGGTGTCGACATCGGTCGGCGACAGGCCGAACCGCGCCGCCGCGGCGCGATCGATGGTCAGGTTGACCGCCCGGCCGTTGGATTGCTGGTCCGAGCTGACGTCCCTCAGCTCGGGCAGGGGGCGCATCGCGGCCAGCAGCTTCGGGGCCCAGGCGTTCAACTCCTGCAGATCGGAATCGGCGAGGGTGTACTGGTACTGGGCCTGGCCGGCCCGGCCGCCGATGTTGATGTCCTGCGCCGCCTGCAGGAAGGTCTGCACTCCGACCAGGTTGGCCAGCTTGGGCCTCAGCCGCCCGATGATCTGGTCGGCGCTGGTCTTGCGCCCGCTGTCCTTCGGTTTCAGGGCGATGAACAGGTTGGCCTGGTTGGTGCTGCTGTTGCCGACGAACATGCCGAAGCCGGAGACGTCGGGATCCTGGCTGATGGTCTTCCCGACCGCCTGCACCTTTTCCTTGGCCTTGGCGAAGGAGGCGTCCTGCGAAGTGATCATCACGCCCGAGAGGAAGCCGGTGTCCTGCTGCGGGAAGAAGCCGGTCTTGGCCGTGGCGTAGAAGTAGCCCGCCAGGGCGGCGGTGCCGATGAAGATGATCAGGGTGAGCAGCTTGTGCTCCAGCACCTTGTCGAGCGCGCGGGCGTAGCGGTCATCGAGCCATCTGAACCCGCCCTCCAGCCTGCGCATGACCGGGCTGGACGGCGGCTTCGGCGGCTTGAGGAACAGGCTGCACAGCATCGGCGTCAGGGTCAGGGTCAGGACCATGGACACCAGCACCGCGGCGCTGAGGGTGACGGCGAACTCCCGCATCAGCAGGCCGACGACGCCGCCCATGAACATCAGGGGCGTGAACACCGCCACCAGCGAGATCGAGATGGAGAGGATGGTGAAACTGACCTCGGCCGAGCCCTTGAGCGCCGCCTCGAACGGTTTCTCGCCCTTCTCCAGGTGCTGCCAGATCACCTCCACCATCACGATGGCGTCGTCGACCACGAAGCCGACGGCGATGCTGAGCGCCATCAGCGACAGGTTGTCCAGGCTGTAGGCCAGCGGCAGCATCACCGCAGCCGCGCCCAGCAGCGCCAGCGGGATCACCGTGCTCGGGATCAGGGTGGCGCGGATATTCAGCAGGAACAGGAAGATCACGATCACCACCAGTACGATGGTGATCAGCAGGGTGGTCTCGACATCCTGCACCGCGGCGCGGATGGTCTGGGTGCGATCCATCAGGATATG
This sequence comes from Caulobacteraceae bacterium, assembly GCA_049791955.1. Lineage (GTDB taxonomy): Bacteria > Pseudomonadota > Alphaproteobacteria > Caulobacterales > Caulobacteraceae > CAHJWH01. The sequence goes on along the minus strand of JBARAK010000329.1, from coordinate 23,652 downwards.
CACCTTGATACCCGGAGGGATATTGTTCTCCAGGGCCGGGAGCTGCCTGCGGATATCGTCCACCGTGTTGATCACGTTGGCGCCCGGTTCCTTGAAGATCACCAGCAGGATGCTCTGGCCGGCGCTCAGGGTGCGGTCGACATTGCCCTTGCCCGGAAACACCCAGGCGCCGATCTGGTTGTTCTCGACGTTCTGCGAGACCGTGCCGACGTCCCTGAGCAGCACGGGCGCGCCGCCGCTGTAGCCGACGACAAGATCGTTCCACGGACCGGCGTCGAGGATCTGGTCGTTGGCGTAAACGGTGAGGTTCTGGCTCGGTCCGTTGATGGCGCCTTTCGGCGCGTTGGTGGTCGAGGCCGTGATCTTGGCGCGGACAGTGTCGATCTGCAGGCCACGGGCGGCGATCTTGCGCGGGTCGAGCTGAATCCTGACCGCCGGCTTCTGCTGGCCGCCGATGGTGACCAGGCCCACGCCGGAGATCTTGGAAATCTGCTGGGAGAAGATGACGTCGGCGTAGTTGTCGACCTGATCGATCGGCAGGGTCTGGGAATCCAGCGTCAGGATCATGATCGGCGCATCAGCCGGGTTGACCTGGCGGATGGTCGGCTGCGCCGGCAGGTTGCTCGGCAGCTGGGCGCTGGCGGCGTTGATCGCCGCCTGCACCTGCTGGAAGTCGCTCGTCATGCTCTGGTTGAGCTGGAACTGGATGGTGATGCTGGTGGTGCCCAGCGCGCTCACCGATGTCATCTGGCTGATGCCCGGGATCAGCGAGAACTGCCGTTCGAGCGGCGTGGCCACATTGGAGGCCATGGTCTCCGGGCTTGCGCCGGGCAGGGCGGCGCTGATCTGCACGGTCGGGAAGTCGACGTTGGGCAGCGCTGACACGGGCAGGGTGATGTAGGCGACGATGCCCACCAGCAGCACGGCGATCGCCAGAAGCGTGGTGGCGACCGGTCGCCGGATGAAGGGTTCGGAAAGGTTCAAGGGCCGGGATTTCCGACCGGAACCATACGGGTCACCCGCACCAGGGACCCGTTGTTCAGCACCATCTGCCCGTCGACCACGACCACATCGCCGGGGTTCACGCCGGACTTGACCACGGCCAGCTGGCCCTGGGTGGTGACGAGCGCGACGGCCTGCATCTTGGCCTTGTGGTCGGCGCCGACCACGAAGACGTACTGGCCCGTCGGCCCTCTATTGACCGCGCCCAGGGGGATGACGGTCGCATTCGGCAGTTTCTGCACCCCGAGCTTCACGTTGACGAACTGCCCCGGCCATAGCTTGGGTCCGGGGTTGGCGAACTTCGCCTTCAGCTCGACCGATCCGGTGTTCTGATCGATCCGGTTGTCGGCGATCATGAGCTCACCGGCCCCCAGCAGAGCGCCCGTCTCCTGGCTCAAGGCCTGCACGGGCAGGGCTTTCCTGAACCCGTCGGAGGCCTGCATCAGGCGCTGGAACTGACCCTGGGGTACGGTGAAGGTGATGGCGATCGGCTGGATCTGGTTGACCACCACGATGCCCGTCCCGCCGCTCGACCCGCTGTTGGAGGTGGGGCCGTTCGAGCTGGACGAACCCGTGGCGCCCGACGTGGCGGCAGGGGAGGCGCTGGTGGCCGAGGAGGTGTTGACCACGCTGCTCACCGAACCGCTGGCGCTGACGATGTTGCCGGGGTCGACCAGCCGTACGCCCGTGCGGCCGCTGACCGGCGAGACGATCCGACAGAATTCCAGATTGATCCGGGCCGCGTCGACCGCGCCCTGATCCAGTTCGACCGTGCCTTCGTCGGCGCCGACCGTGGCCTCCTGGTCCTCGAGCTGCTGGCGGGACACGCCGCCTTCACCCTGCAGGTGCTGGAACCGGATCAGGTCGCGTTGGGCGCCGGCCAGGTTGGCTTGGTCGCGCTTCAGCGTGCCTTCCGCCTGCACCAGGGCGGCCTGGAAGGGGCGGGGATCCACCTCGGCCAGCACCTGTCCCGCCTTGACGTCGGTTCCCTCGGTGAAATTCACCCGGATCAGCTTGCCGCTCACCTGGGCGAAGATCATGTCGCTGGTCCAGGCCTGGGCGGCGCCGAGCGCGGTCACCTCGAACTGGAAGTCCTGCGAAGCCGCCTTGACCGCGATCACCGGTATCTGGTGCGGCGGCGCCTTGGGGGCCGGTTTCTTGTGGAAGATCAACCACGCCGCCAGCAGCGCCAGCGCCGCCAAGCCAAGGAGCACGATGTAAAGCCGCCGGGATCGTCCGGGTTGATGCTGGTTCATTCCGGTCGCGTGTGGAAAGCGGCTTGAAGGGAAAGGATGGGAAGACTCCATCGCCGGCGCCTGGCGGACCTGGGTGGCGGCACTCGAAATCGCGCGCATCTGTGTGCGAGGTTAGGCAAGCGAGACCTCGTTCCAATCCCCGACCGGCGCTGATTATCCAGTCAAGTTTGCCGTTTTATGTCCACCCGACGTCCACCGGCGTCTTGGCCCCTCAAGGGATGGACAGGGGGAGCGGCGATGGGGACGGCGCGCGGCGTTTTGAATTGGTCTCGAACGCCTGTCCGTTCGAATGATCCTTCGAGCTCTATGTACAACGAAATCGGAACATTCAATGTAGATCGCGGTTGTCCTATGCGAGTTAAGAGGCAATCCGATGAAAATTTCAACGATAATCGCGATTTCGGCCGCCATGACACTTGGAGTCGCGAACCTTGCATCTGCACAGGATCAGGCAGGTCCGGCAGCTGACCCGAACGCCACGCAAAATGCAGCTGTCAAATCTCCAAACGATATGACGAACGCATCCCTCGCCAAGGGGCATAACTCTTTCACCAAGGGAGAGGCCAAGGCTCGCATCCAGAAAGCCGGCTACGCCCACGTCACCGATCTCACCCTGGACGGCGACGGACTTTGGCAGGCTCACGCCACCCGGGCCGGCCATACGGTGAATGTCGCGCTCGACTACAAGGGCAATGTCGCCGCTCAATAGTCCATTTCTTTTACATTTAGCCTGTATTTGCTGATGAAGGACTTCTCCTATGAGCCAAATCATCACGCGTCTGTTCGACAGCTTCGCCGACGCTGAGCACGCCGTCATTGAACTGGAACGCGCGGGCGTTCCCCGTGGCGATATCAGTATCGTCTCACATAAGTCGCACCATAAGCACGCCCCCGCCCACGTCCGGGAACCCCAAGACAGCACTGCGGGCGAAGCCGCCGCGAAGGATGCCGGGGTCGGCGCGGCCGCCGGGGGAGTGGTGGGCGCCGCGGGCGGTGTTCTGGCCGGTCTGGGGCTGCTCGCCATTCCCGGCCTTGGCCCGGTCGTCGCCGCGGGATGGCTCGCGTCCGCCGCTGTGGGCGCAGTGGTCGGAGGCGCGGTGATCGGCGCGGCTGGCGGACTGGTCGGAGCCCTGACGAACGCCGGCGTCAGCCGGGAGGAGGCGGAAGTCTACGCCGAAGCCGTTCGCCGTGGCGCCACCCTGGTCAGCGCCAAGGTCGCCGACGACAAGGTGGTGCTGGCCGAAGCCGCGATCCGGGACATCGTCTTCGTCGATGTGGCCGTGCGAGGGGCCGCATATCGCAACGCGGGATGGGCTCGTTTCGACGAAACCGCGACGCCCTACACCGATGAGGAAATCGAACTGGAGCGCACCCGCTGGATCGGACGTTAGGATGCGGAAACGCCCCGCGCTCGCGCCGGCGGGCCGGGGCGCCCTCTATGGAAAGACGCCAGATGGAGAGAGGCCAGGGCTGGAGCCCGCATCGGCTCGCCGCAGGCCGCTCTCCGACTTGGCGATGAGGCGCTCATCGCTGAAATTTGCGGTCACGGCGGCGCCGCCAGGCCCGTCCCATTCCACTAGACGCACCACGTGCCCACCGAGTTCAGTGACGGAAATTTCCTGCCCCGTCGACCTCATCACCCGGTCGGCTCTGTCCCGCTGCATCCCGATCTTAAGTGAGGCGTATTCGGCCGCTAAGGCGTGAGCGGCAAGCGCTTGCCCGCCACGGGCGAACAGCGTCAAGGCGGCGGTCGCAAGCAAGATCACCAAGGCGCCAGCCGCCAGATTTCCACCGATGCGCTTCATGCGACGCCGGGGCGGCTCGTAACGGACTGCATCTGCGCGCACTCCTTTTTCGCTCATAACAATCTGAGCGCGGAGCTGTTCCGGTTCCAAAGGTTGAGAAGTCCCAAGGCGCAGCGGTAACGGGCATATTTATTTCCGATAATATTCCTTATGCGCATTTTCGGTGTAGATCACCGATTGAGATGGCGCATGTCAGTGACTCCAAAGGCTGTCACTGACTCCAAATCCTGCGATTCCCTGACTCTTTAATCAGGTTCCCCCTACGTTCCGCCCTTTCCGAAAATCTGACTCCAAATTCTGAGATCGCCTGACTCCAAAATTGCGACTGGCCACATCGCGTTTTCGGCACGCCTGCTTAGAGCACGCCCCTCCGCCTAGCCGGCTATAAACCGAGCGTACCTGACACTGCACTGCCGCTGATCCGAGGCCGACGGATATACTTGCGCACGGTGCCGACGTCGCGATGGCGGGTCTGCCCCATGATCATCTCGTCTGGGACACCGGCGTCATAGGCGGTCGTCACGAACCCGGCGCGCAGACCATGTGGGCAGATTGACTCCGCCACGGTGCCCTCCAGTCCGGCTTGGCTAGCACGCTTCAACAAAATCTCACGCACTGCGGGAGCACCCAGGCGGCGGGGCCCGACCGTACCCGCGCGAGTGACCTTGCGGAACACCGGTCCGCCCGTAATCGACGCTGCCTCGAGCCAACACTTCAGGGCCCGTACTGGACATGTACCCGAGTAGCGACCGTAGACTATGACGACCTCAGCCCGCTCGCCCATGGGATCATTCCTGGCCGGAGGAAGCCACAGGGCCACCCCATCCCTCCGCCAGGCAAGGTGATCTACGTCCAGGCCAACCAGCTCAGAACGCCGTAGCGCACCGGCGAACCCGAGCAGCAGCAACGCGCGGTCCCGATCGCCGGCCATAGTCGCTTCGCATACTGATGTCAGTGCTTGCAGCTCGGCGGTGCCCAGAGCCGCCGCTCGCCGCCGATGCGATCCGTGGAGCCGGCCGATACCACGAAGCGTCTCGCGGATCGCCGGGGCCCGGGTATTCAGTGGGTGGCCGGCGATGGCTGAGGCATGCGCGATCGCGGCCACTCGCCGGTGCAAGGTCGATATGGCGTAGCCTTCGCCGGCCGCCGCCAAGTAGGCGCCGACTATCTCAGGCACCGCCGGCAGGGCAATGAGCTCATGCTGTGCGCACCAGGCTTCAAAGGCGCGTACATCGCTGGCGTAGGCTTGGCGGGTCGCCGGCGCGGTGGCGACATCGCGATAGGTCAGCGTATTGGCCCGGGCCAGGGCGGCCTTTACAGCCAGCGGCTGCGAGGGAGTGTCTTCCATAAACTGCGGCTCCCCTCCGATCGTGAACCGACGGTGGCTAAGAACAGCGCGGCGGCTTTGGGGCTGGCGCACAATCACGCCCCTACCCTCGTCAGCTGGATACTGCTCCCATGGCGACGGCCGCCGCCGCGTAGGTCCACCGTCGCCTCAGGTCCGTCGGCCACGCCAGTGACGCCTCGCAGAGTTCCGACACCACCCCGCGCGGAAGCTCCAACGCCATCAGCAAAAGGGGATCTAAGGAGGCGTGGGCGAACACTGACTGCCATCCCGGCGCCAAGTGACCATAGCGCCATGCCAGCCAATCGGACGCCAACGGCCATTTCCGCTCCTTAGCCGTTGGGTCCACCGGCTCCGCGAGGGCCAATAATGCAACTCGCACGTACAGCAGCCGCCTGGCCGCATCGACCCTCGCCCACCATTCCCGCTCGAGCCAACGCCCTCCCGGAGCTGCCCCGCGGCCGAGGAGCGGCCTTTCGAACAGCGACATCAATGCAAACGCAGGATCGCGATCCATTCGTACAGCAAGCGCAGCTGTAATATCTCGAACCGCTGACCGCAATTTTATGGTCTGATCTACATCATACCGCCCGGAAAGATGTTCTCGCACACGCGAAAGCATAGCTGGCTCGTCAAAATTTGCGGCCTCAAGAAGCTCGTCTCCAGCTTCAACAATCGGCGCTTTCTTTCCGCCCCATAGGGTCGAGGCGCTGGCGACTTTTACCGTGGTGTTTCCGTGTGGGGTCAATGGCTCTCGATGTGCGTCGCAGTGGGTCGCTAGCGGATGAAGCCACCGCAGGCGCACGTAAGGCGGCCGCCCTGCTCTCGAATCCGACCTGAGACATCTTTTGCAGACTGCCCAGCCGGCGGGTGGGGCTGGCCCGGGTGGCATGGGATGCGCGAGCAGATCAGGGGAAGCGATCGCTTCCCCTGACAAAGGCGACAGCTTGGCCATGGCGAACACACGGTCCAAGCCCGTAATGTTACCCCGCTCAAACGCGGTAAGTGGAAAACCAATGACCTCCTGCAATTCCGAGACGGTCAAGCGGTGCATCTCGGCGAGGCGAACCAACCAAGACGACAGCGCCTCGCCCGGCAGCAAGCGAGGCGCTAAGACTGACAGGTCGTAATACATTCGTTCGTTAGCCATTCTCATCATGTCGGTAGCGCGACACGACTGCTTCGATCAAATCCGCGGATGGGCGCTCGAGGAGACATCAGGAATCTCCAAAGAAGCCGCCCCAATCATCATCGACTGGCGGCGAAGGTGGGGGTGGAAGAGCTAGCGTGGTTCGGGCCTTGACCGCGGCCTTCCTGTCGCGCCGCAACCGCTCAGCCTGCCGCGCAGCGGCACCGGGCTTCTTAGCCCCCTGCTCAATGAGTCGTTCGGCGCGCTCCGCGGCTCGACGGGCGGCGACAGCGTCGCCCACCGTCTCGCCTGGAAGTCGGGACCGGCGCGCGGCCTTTAGAAGCCAAAGTGTAGGTGCTGGGCCTGGTCTAGCGAAGCGGTATGGGACTTCCGTGTAACCTAAATCTGGAAGCTTGACGTAAAGCCGCGAAAGATCTCGAGGGTCGAATTTGACGCGAACATCCGTCACCCCTTTAATATAGGCCGCGGTCAACGCAGCGCTGCAATAAAACTCGCCAAACGCTTGAATGCCTTGGCGGCCGATTGTCCGACGCAGCTCTGGAAATAGATCGAGCCGAAAACCTCTTGCATCTATTGGTAACATTACCACCAGATTTTTCGTTTTAAGCGCCCAGGCCTCTAGAGGCGACATGCCAAGGGCGCTATGTAGTGTGTTATGATAAACACCTAGTATCTGGTGCGCGAAGAATAGCTCAACCTCGTCGATGGTCATCCGAGCGGCGGATTTACTGTCATATTTACCTCGCGCGCTGGGGCTGTTGAAAGTTGCTCCCGGTAGCATGCGGCACCGGCCCATAAGCGTGCCGATCAAGCGCTCGACATGGCCGCCAAAACGCGTGCGCCCAGGCGGCCTCAGGTAGGTGTGAACGCCCTGGTTCTTAAGCGCGCGCTGAAAAACCGGCGACGTAAACTCCCTCGCCCGATCCGTATGGATCATCTTCGGCAGGCCCTCGGCGGGCCAGGGATAATCCAAGCCCCGCTCGGCCAGCCAAGGCCCTTTCGGCGATACAGCGAGATCAAGGGCCGTGGCGATCCGCAGCGTCGATGGCGGGTCCAGTCCGACATAGAATGCCACCACTAAACGCGTGCAGACATCGACGATGACTGTCAGCCAGATGCGCCCGATCGGATCGCCCTTCGCATCGACCACGATCACATCGCTGAGCGTATGATCGGCTTGCCAAACCTCCCACGGCGCATCCACCTCAAAGCGACCAGGCCGCGGCGTGGCCTGTTCGGCCGCCTTGCCCCCCTCCCTTTTCAACTTCACCGTTCGAACAGGGATTGCCCTCAGTCGCCGAATGACGGCGGCGCGGCCCGGTCGCGGCAGTCCCTCCTTTTCGCAAGCGTCGCCAATTTTTTCGGTCGTCCGTGTCAGAGGGGGGCGGTGCACCGACAGGTAATGGGTGCGGAGGAGCTGTTGGATCAGCTCTTCCTGGCGCGCATGGAGCCGAGACCGCCCCTTCGGAAAGCCCCTCGGACGTGCGACAAGGTCGCGGATCGTGCCCTGCCCCTCAAGCCTCCGAATATCGCGGTATAGTGTGGTCGCGCTGACGCCCGCGGTTTGCGCAGCATCGTCAACCTCTCCGCGGGTCCGTTGACGGCGCTCAGCCATCGCGCGAGCGGCTTTGAGGCGCTCAAAAAGCACATCTATTTGATCATGGGACAGCTGCTCAAGCAGGCCTTCCCAATCGGATTGGTTAGGCATCGCCGCCACTCCGCCCTTGGAACAATACATCGACGTCTGTGGAAAACAGTGCCCGCGAGACCAAAACCTCACCGCCACGCGTCACAGCAATAATAAGTGGCCGCTCTACGCGATGCGTTCGATTATCTTTGAAATATTCTCGTGAATGGATGATCTCGATAGTAATAGGTAGAGGGGGCGTTGACTGCCTTTTAGGCATGTTGCTTCTCCCGCAGCGGCGCACCGCTGCACTGATTGGGTGATCGCTGTCGGCAAGCCCCCATCGATCGGCCCCGTAGGGTCGCTTGACAGCGTCGCGATGTCGGGAGAGAGTTGGGCGTCAATTCAAACGACTCTCCCAAGAGTCACGCAGGCCCGCCTCGTTCCAGCGAGGCGGGTTCTGTGCTTTTACGGCGGTCTCACAGGCCAAGCTCCTAGTTAGCGTGGTGAAGAGCACTCCCCACCCGCTCGGGCCCCTCCGAAAGATTCTATTCGGGGCCAGCGATTCCCAATTTCTGCAATTTCTTGCCTGACGCGCGAGGATAAACACGCACGCCCGCGCCAACTTAAAATCTTCATTATCCAGAGATGAGCGCCACAAAAATCGACTTTCCCATCAGGGGAACAAATTATAAACAATTGTGATATTTATCAGAAAAAGCATTTATGTAATTCGAAGCGTCGCGTGGTGAGCAAAGTCGCATTTTCCATCACCCATGCCGCCGCGTTCACTTTGTTGTGACGGGGCCGCCATATCGATCTCCACGGAGACCTCCCCAGCGGCTTGTTTTTGGACCGTGAAGCTAATGGAAGGAGCGCCCGCGCCCTCAGCAGACCTTGGCGCACCTCCAGAGTTGCACTCTACCGGCTGGCGCGAAGGCTGGCCCAGCGGCGAAGAGAGATTGCATGTCCTAGCGGCGAAGAGATTTGTGGCGGGGGCGGACCTGACGGCGACATTTTTGAGGAATATCAAAACAATTCAACCTTGACTTGCACCCAGGATTTGGCGATCTGGCCGCACTGATTCATAGTAGCCCCGTACGGGTAGGCGAATCTCTGTGACGCAAGACAACGCGAAACCCGGCGGCCGCCGCTGGCCGACCGTGGTCGACCTTTTCAGCGGCTCAGGTGCCGTGACAGCCGCATTGCGACGCAGTCATTTCCGGGTTGTCGCTGCCGTGGATAACGACCCCATCGCCTGCGCGACCTACCGGCTCAATCACCCATCGATAAAGATGATCGAGGGCGACATCCGCCGCGTCGATCCGATGGACATACGACGCAAATACCTGAAAGGCGAAGAGGTCGACGTTCTGGTCGTCTGCGCGCCGTGCCAACCCTTCAGCAGCCAGAATCGCAAACGGGGTGTCGACCAACGGTCGACCCTCATTCTTGAGGCCGGTCGGTTCGCTCAGGCGCTCCGGCCCAAAATCATCTTCTTTGAGAATGTCCCTGGCCTCGCGGCCCAAAGCGACCTCTTGAAGGATCTTAAAGAAGCCCTAGGCGAAGATTACGCCCTCGGCGATCCCGAACGCGTCGATGCGGCGGACTATGGCGTGCCGCAAAGGCGCATCCGCTGCATTATGTTCGCAACCCTGAACGCGACACCGCCAAAGGTGCCGGCTCCAACGACACCGAAGGGCAAGCGCGTGGACGTCTTCCAGACGATTGGCCACCTTCGCGCCCTCAAGTCAGGCGAGTTGGACGAAGACGATATCCTACACGCCGCGCGCAAGCACCACGACATTGCCCTTCGTCGGCTCCGAGCCATTCCCCAGAACGGCGGAAGTCGCTCCTCTTTGCCGGCCGATCTCGCGCTGGCGTGTCACAACGAAGTAGCCGCCAGCCAATTCTCCGACGTCTACGGCCGTATGAAGTGGGAAGATGTCGCGCCGACCCTGACGACCGGCTGCACCGATATCACCCGCGGCCGCTTCGCCCATCCACGCGATGATCGCGCGATCACCGCCCGGGAGGCTGCCCTGCTGCAGACCTTCCCACCCGGCTACAAGTTCAAAGGCAACGGCTCGGACATCCAGACACAAATTGGCAATGCCGTGCCGGTCAAGCTTGTTGAGGCGCTTACCCCGACTCTGCGGCGCGCGATTTCGGCCGCGGCCTAGCAGCCTCGGGAAATCGCCAGGCGCGGCGGACTAGCCCTGTTGTCGCAGGACAAGGAAAGACTTCCTCAGGAAGGTCAAGCCGTCGTAGGAGGCCTTGTAAAGAAAGATGGCGTGGCATGGCTAAATTCTCGGTACGAGCGCGAGCCGTCGACATGCTAGGTCGCCAGCAAATCGCCGGCATTCCGACCGCCCTCCACGAACTTTTTAAAAATGCACACGACGCCTATGCCAAGCACGTCGAAGTCGACTACTTCCGCGCGCAACGCCTGCTGAGCCTGCGGGACGACGGCGACGGCATGAGCCGGGCCGACTTTGAGACGAAGTGGCTGACACTTGGAACGGAAAGCAAAGTCGGCGCGAACAAGACAGAGCTTCCCGCATTCGGCCCAAGGGGCCTAAAGCCGCGCAGGGTGCTGGGCGAAAAGGGCATTGGACGGCTGGCTATCGCCGCGATCGGCCCCGTGGTCCTGGCGCAAACCCGTCGCGATCCCACCGAGGCTCAAGCAGACGAACTTACGGTTGCCCTTGTCCATTGGGGCTTGTTTGAAATCCCCGGCGTGGACCTTGGGGCAATTGAGATCCCTATTCAGACGCTCGTCGGAGGAGAACTGCCGAACCGAGATACGATGGCCACGCTGGTGGCGAAGACGCAGGAAAACATCGCCGCCCTCACATCCGAGGACGATCCCCGACGAGCGACCCTTCTTTCCGCATTGGCCGCTATTGAAGACGTCAATCCTACAGAAGTGGCGGCATGGCTCGCCAACGATGCCGAGCGAGAGGGCCGTAAGGACCTTAGCCTTGCCGGAGCAGGGCACGGCACCCACTTCTTAGTCGCCGCCGTTGATCCGATTCTAGATACAGACATCGACGTGAAAGGACCTTGGGGATCCTCCCCGTTCCAGCGACTCCTGCTCGGCTTTGGCAATACGCTCGCTGGCGAAGACGCGGAATTTACTGCGGAGTTTCGCGATCACCACCCAGATGGCCGCGTGCCTGAACTAATCGGCGCGCAATCGTTCTTCACCACCGACGAGTTTGTGTCCGCGGATCATCACTTTGACGGCCGATTCGATGAGTTCGGACAATTTGTCGGCACGGTCCAACTCTACCGCGGACAGCCGCAGCAATATATTCTGAGCTGGCCACAGTCCGCCGGCCGCCCGACCGACTGCGGCCCCTTCAGCGTCAAGGTTGGCTACTTGATGGGCCGCCAAAGTGAAAGCCGCCTCGGGCGTGAAGAGCACGCGGCGATGTATGAGAAGTTAAACCGCCTTGGGGGGCTCTATCTCTACCGGGATAATGTACGCGTCCTACCGTACGGGAATTCAGACTATGATTTCGTAAATATAGAGCAGCGTCGTACGTTATCGGCAACCGACTGGTTCTTTTCCTATCGTCGGATGATTGGCTGGATTGATATCAATCACGACGACAATTCCGCGCTCGTTGAGAAAGCTGGCCGAGAAGGTTTTCGAGAAAACCGCGCTTATCGACAGTTTCGCGACATTCTTGAGAACTTCTTCAAGCAGCTCGCCATCGACTATTTCCGGCAGGAAGCGGATTTGGGCGAGGATTTTCGGACCGAGCGGCGACGCCTGGGCGAGGATGCCGAGCGTCTAAAGAGGCGCGAGATGTCGACCCGCGCCCGAAGGGGCCGATTCATTGCAGAACTTGAACGCACCCTTGCGGGCTTCGAAGCTGGCGCGCCCGCTCGCGCCGTCAACGAGTTGATCGACCTGGCGGATGGGCAGCTCAACGCGTTGGCCGAAAATGATCAGGGCATCGCAGGTCCTGCCCTGCTTGGTGTCGAAGCTGATTTCCTCGAGAGCCTGTCGAACATTGAGTCCGCAAACACCCTGACTAGGCCGCGCGGCGTCGCCCTTCCCAAGGCGTCTGAAGACGCCTGGCGAGCTTATGACCGCGTGTTCAACGATCTGCGGGAGACAGTTGTCGAGGGCGCGCGGACAGAGTTCGCACAGAAGGTGGAAGCCTTTCGTTCAACGCACGGCTTGGCGATCGACCGCCACCGTCGCGCAAACCTCCTCTTCGAACAGGAACGGGAAGCATCGTTTTCTGAAGTTCGAAAACTGCGCCGTCAGGCCGAGCAGGCTGTCGCCACCGTCGACAAAGCGGTACGCGAGGCCATGCGCGATGAGGTTTCCACCTTCCAGCGGTACGTTGAAGAATTGATGGCCGATCTCGGGCGCGAGGATCTTGACCTCATGCCCGAAGACGACGCGCATGAACGACAACGAACCATCGAACGGGCTTTGGACGGCCGCCTCCGGGAAGGCAAAGAGCTCCTGGCGGGCATGCGCGACCAGCTTCTCAGCGTCGCCGCCGCCATTGGCGCCGGCGACGACTTGGATGAGACGACGGCGGCGCTCGAACGCCGGACGATTGAACTGCAGGACCAACTCGATCTCTATACCGACATGGCCCAGGCCGGCTCGGCCGTCGGCATCGTCGGCCATGAGTTCGAAAACGTCGCTACCGGCGTCAGGCGAAGTGTCGAGCGCCTCAAGGCCTGGGCCGATGGCACGCCCGAAATTCGAGAAATCTACAACGACATCAATTCATATTTCTCCGAGCTGGACGGCTACCTAGCGCTCTTCGCGCCGCTCAGCCGTCGTCGCTACCGACGCAGGTCCGATGTAGCCGGCACCTATGTTGAGAAGTATGTGAACGAGGCTTTAGGGAGCCGCCTGGAGGAACTTGGCGTCACGCTGGTTGTCAGCGATGCGTTCCGCGCCAAGAGTCTTCTAGGTATCCTTCCGACATTGCTCGCGGCAGCGTTAAATCTTGTGGACAATGCAGCTTATTGGTCAAGTTTGTCGGAGGAGAAGACGATAAGATTGGACGCCACCCCGGAGGGCTGGCTGTTCTCCAATACCGGACCTGGAGTGCCGCTGCGGATGGAAGAGCGTATTTTCGAGTTTGGTATCAGTACCAAACCCGGCGGAAGAGGAATGGGGCTCGCGATCTCCCGCGACGCCTTGCGCAAGATCGGCCTCGATCTTCAGTTGCTGAATCCTGGTGCGCAAAACGCTCCCATCTTCCGCATCGGCCCTGCGGAGGCGCAATAAGAATGACCGTTTACGCCAATTTCGAAGACCTTCAGTTGTCCGCCGCCAAGGCGTTTGTTCGCACGGCGATATTGATCGACAACGAACCGCGCACCGAAGTGAGGGCAAGCGCGCCCGAAGTCGCGAAAAAGGCGACCTCAGGAGCTGCCCCTGATTTTGGTGCCAAACCTGCTCCACCTCCTGCCCAACGGGCAGAGGCCGTCACCGGAGAGGCTGTGAAGTCCGCCCCCGACGACGCGGCAGCGCCAGGCCTTGGCGACCATCAACTTGCAGTGCGCCCTGTGACCAACGCCTTCTCTGCGGAAAAAATCACCTGCGGGTTTTACTTTCCTTCCGCCGAGGACGCCGACCTCGTTGACGTGGCGCACGCCGCCGCTCGACATGTCGACGCCACCATCATCGACTGGCAATTGCGCGACAAAGATACAGGCCCGGCGAAGGACCTCATCACTAGGTTGATCCAAGAGGATCGGACCGAGGGCGGGCGGCTACGCCTAATCGTTGTTTATACGGGCGAGCGCGGCTTGGACGCCGAGTGCGGAAAGCTTCAGGAACACCTTCGCACGGCCGGAATCGATGGTTTCAATGTAGACGATCAGGGTCGCGCCCTCCTCGCCTCGAACACCCTAATCACCTTCGCGAACAAGCCCGCTCCAGCGAAGCATGTGCCTGAACCCGAAGGTCCGGGCGTCCGCCCGATCCCGTGGGAAGAGCTACCGCAGTTTGTTCTGAAGTCGTATGCCCGCTTGTCCCAAGGCCTATTGCAAGCCTTCGCGTTGAACAGTATCGGGGCGGTTCGCGACGACACGCATCACCTACTGTCGCTATTTCCGCCGTCGATGGACGCCGCGTTTCTTGCTCAGCGCGCCGGCATTGGCGATCCCGCCGACGCCGAAGAACTGATGACAACTTTGCTGGTGTCCGAGTTCGCCGCCTCGATCGGCGACCGAGGTATTCCGCTTCGGTCATTAGGCGGAGACGCCGCTGTTTTCAGAGTAGAAGCCCGGCCTCAACCCAAAGCGATTAACGTAAAAGAATACAAAGAAGAGCCGATTTATAAAGACATCATTCAAGTGCCAAAAAACGGTGCCAAGCATATTCTCGCAGATCAGGCGACACTCAAGTCACTCGTGAGAATTGGACTCGATTCCGCGCTGATTGGCTTCAAAGAGGATCAACGCAAGGGCCTCGACCTTCAGTTTTTCTCGACCGACGCCGACGGCCAACGCGAACTCAGTAGTTTTGCGCGTCTATCTACTTTCACGCGGGAAGCCGCTTCGTCTCGACGTATCGGCCGCGAGAAGATCGTTCTCACTGGAGGCGTCATCGTCCGCTCAGTCAAACCTGGAGAGGGCGATGCTCCTGAGATCGAGACCTACATGCTGTGCGTTCAACCTGGTTGCGACGCGGTTCGGCTGAAGGGGACTGTGGCCTTTCCATTCTGTCCGATGGCGCTGAACTCAAGTGTTTTCGACCTGATACTGAATCCTGACGCGGGAAAGGCCAACAAATTCTTCAAGGTCGATCGCCGCCCGAGATCTTTGAAGCTTCTCGACTTCCCAGCCAATGACGAAAGTCAGTCGGTGTTGACCGAAAAGCGCGAGGGCCTGCTTGGCTTTGCCGCGGTCGACGGGACATTCTGGGAGTTCGTCGCGGAACTGAGGCCCCTTGAGGCACAACACTTTACAACACTGCTCGTCGGGAAATTCAATCGCGTTGCGTTAAATAGTTCGGAATGGCTGCGCCTTCATCGCGGCGAATAGCCCAGGCTGAGACGGCCCCACCCGAAAGGGGACCTTCCCAAGGTCAGAGAAGAGCCGCTTGCCGTAGCTCAACCAGCATCGTCCAGCGCTCTATAGAGCGTCGCCGGGTGGCATTTGAGGAGCCTAGCGGCGTCGCGTACTGAGGTCCCCTCCCCCACTAGCCGTCGGCCGAGGCCGATCTGCTCGTCTGAGAGCTTCTTTGGCCGGCCGAAGCGAACCCCGCGGGCCTTGGCTGCGGCGCGGCCGGCGCTGGTGCGCTCTTGGATCAGGGAGCGCTCGAACTCGGCGATGCCGGCGAAGACGGTCAGGATCATTCGGCCGGCAGAGCTGGTGGTGTCGGCCCAGGGTTCGGCCAGGGAGCGCAGGCCTGAGCCAGCCTCGTTCAGCAGCTCGGCGATCTCAAGCAGGTCGCGTGTGGAGCGGGCCAGGCGGTCGAGGCGGCTGACGACGACCACGTCGCCCTCCCGCAGCGCATCCAGCATCCGGGTCAGTTCAGGCCGATCGCGCTTGGCGCCCGACACCTTTTCCTCATAGAGGCGGCGGCAGCCGGCGGTCTTCAGCGCGGCGCGCTGGAGCCGGAGGTCCTGATCGTCGGTCGAGACGCGGGCGTAGCCGATCAGCATGTCGCAAAAATGCTGCGAAACTTCCGGCTTTTGCAAATGACTTTTGCGACACCTAAAATCGAGGCGGGGTAACGAGTGCGCCATGTGTCGCAAAAGTATTAAATTTCGCGACAATAGGCGTAGCATCCCGAAACGGTAGCGCTTCAGGCGCAGTGCTGGCTAACCGCCCCTCCCTTGTGAATCTCGGCTACGCTCACTTCTCGACTTGGTAGTTGGCGCCTCAATGTCGGGCCGCTATGACGCCTATCAAACTCAGCGTGAAGCATCGGAGGTCACAGTGCCAACTGCAATGGCGGTCGCACTACGGTTAGCCAACTCGGTCTTCGGTTCTTCACTCGGGCATCAGTTCCTCGACATTGCGCAGACTGAGGGTAAAGCGGAAATAGAGCCACACGGCGCGGCGGGTTCGCCGCCTGGAAACGGTGACGCTTGTGGCTAACAGGCTCCGCGGGCGCGCTCTACGCCCGACCGGCGAGCTAGCCGAAGGGTAGAGACATGACGCCATGAGACTGGCGGCTACCATTAAGGCGTTGGCTTTGTCGTTTGCCCGTCAAGGGATTGCAGAATCCTCTATGATAGTCGAATGGGTTCCCATAGGCAGGCGCAAGCCACGACGGACCCCGGCTCAACGACCGTGACACCTCCCGCAAGAGTTAATATTTCCTGCGTCGTCGATGACCATCCTCGTTTCAGGATGCAAGCATGGAATTGGCTTCTCTCCCTTCAAGCGCTTGGAAGCCAGTGCCGAATTTTTATCCATTACTTGCCGGGCTCGCTAAGCTATAAGGTCAAGGCGGAATTTGGAGCGCTCGGCGCAACGCTCGTCGAGATTGAACCGTTCGGAAGCACGGCCGCTGGGCGTTATTGCAATAAAATTCGCCAGCTCGAAAACCCAGAGTTACTTGAAGCCGACTACGTCATACTCTCGGATGCGGACATTGCGTTCTTACGCGATCCCGCTCTCCTGATAAGATCTGGCCGGTTCCGGGCTAAAATTGTGGACGCCCCGAACCCGCCCGAAGAACTCTGGTCAAAACTCCTCGTCCGCGCCGGGCTCGACAGAAAAGTCGGCACCATTCCGCTGGAAATGGAGCCCAGCGTGCAGACTTTCGCCACCAACTTCAACGGTGGCCTTTATGTTATGCCTGCTGAGATGGCGCGCACCTTGCTGCCACTTTGGCGAAAGCACGCCGATTTTAGCTTGGCGCAAGAAGACCTGTTGGGAAGCTATCTCCACCATTCTGACCAACTCGGGATCGGGCTGGCTTTGGCAGAAGGCGGCATGCTGATCGATTCACTCGCTGCCGGGGCCAATCTGCCGATGCACTTTCCGAGGGAAAAGCTTTCGCTGCTGGCGAAGCAAGAGGTTAGTGGCCTGCATTATCACTGGTGCATCGACCAGCACGGCCTGCCTAGTAAGGTCGGAGTTGAATGGATAGACGCTGCCATCCATCGCCTGCGCGAGGTCCTGACGGCACACAGGCGCAACAGTTTTCTGAACGACATCTTCTGGGATTTCCGGTACGCGCAATTCCCCGAACTGGGCTCGGGGTTGGGATCGCGTGACGAAATTCTCGCCTACAAGCAAAGGCTTCTGCATCCCTACATCACAATGATCGGGGATGGCACAATCCTTGACGTGGGATGTGGCGACCTCGAGGTTTTTGCGCCGCTGCCGGCTGTGCATTACACCGGCATCGATGTGTCAGAGCAGGCGCTCTCCATCGCACGCGATAAGCGGCCTGAATGGGCCTTCGAATTTCGCAGTATTTCAGATATAGAGACATCGAGTTTTGACTATTGCAGCTGCATCGACGTCTTTATTCATCAACCGAATGAGCGCGCCGCTAAAGCGCTCGTGCACGATCTGACACGGGTTGCGAGCAAGGGGATCATTTTCAGTGCACATAGCGTAGAAATAGAAGGCGATAACATCTCATTCAACTCCTCCGACATCAAATACTACATCGCCACGATGCCGGAAATATCAGCGGTTTACGAGATCGGCAGCTATCGGGACGTGACGCTTTATTTCGCCGAGAAGGGCATGGGCGAGCGTCGAACCGAGCACGATGCCGGACTTCAGGAACTCGCGATCGGTGTCAGCTGCTCAGTCGATGCAGATCACTTAAAGGAATTGGTCGCCTTTAGCCGGGAAAGAGTCGGTTTCTTTCCGCGCACCGTGATTCGAACACATGAATATCCATGGTTTGTTGACCAGATGCGTGGCTGCGCCGGAAAGCATATCCTCGATGTTGGAGCAGGTGTGTGCTTCCTCCCTTTCTACCTCGCCGAAAACGGCGCTCACGTCACGACAATTGACAAACATAGTATTATCCGGCTGGGTCAGCCGCAGGACGTCTGGAACGAATGGGGATTTTTAGATTACGGCACCATCGATTCACGCATCAAATCCTTCAATGCCGACATGCGCGAGTTCGATTCTGGTGAAAAATATGATATCATTTACTCCGTCTCCGTCCTGGAGCACATGCCTGCAGAAGTGCGGCGCGATGTGATTGCACGCATGTCTCACTTGCTTCGTGCGGAGGGACGCCTATTTCTGTCGCTAGACCTCATTCCCGGGGACGAGCTTTTGTGGAACTACAATGAGGGGCAGATCGTCGACATGGAAGGCCATGGCGCGATCGGCGATCTTAAAGCGGAACTCGCTGCGGCTGGGCTCGTGGTCGTTTCCGAAAGTAATATCCGGGGCATGCCCATGTCTCGCACCGATGTCGCCTATTTTGTCTGCGAGAAAGCGGCATCCGTTTAAATAGCAGGGCGACGAACTCAGCCATCAAATATTAGTTTGATAAGCGTACTAAACAGGAAAATGTAGACCGATCTTATAGCTAAAATATTTTCTACGTTCGGGGAAATCCCCTCGATGCTCTGCAAGGATATAGTGACGCGGGAGCGAGGCCCCATCTCAGGTCAGATCGTGTCGGACGCAAAAAGATCGACGCGAAACCGTTCAACCTTTACCGGTATCGACCGCTTACTGAAAAGGCGGTGCGGGAGGTGCGCGCTCTGACGGAGGACTATATCTACTGTCCAGCCTATTCCATTATGAACGATACAATGGGGGGGCACCGCCTATCATCGCGCTTCGCGGAGAACCGGAGCAGCACGAAAAGCCGCGCCAGAGTTCAGGAGGCGCTGTCGAAAATGGTCGGAACTGAATCGCGGATTATTGGAGTCAAGGAGCCATAAGAAGGTAAGCGCTGTTTTTAGGCCACGTAGGCCCAAGGCAGTAGCTCATCGAGGCGGCTGTTGGGGTGGTGGTTCACCAGTCGGGTGAGCGCGTCGGTGAGGTAGGCCTGGGGCTCGATGCTGTTGAGCTTGCAGGTTTCCACGAGGCTGGCCAGCACCGCCCAGTGCGCTCCGCCGGTGTCGGAGCCGGCGAACAGAGCGTTTTTACGGTTCAGGGCCAAGGGCCGGATGGCGCGCTCGACGATGTTGGAGTCAAGCTCGACGCGGCCGTCGTCAAGGAAGCGGCAGAGGCCTTCCCATCGGCTCAGGGCGTAGCGGATCGCCTCGGCGAGCTTGCCCTTCTGGCTGATGGTCTCGAGCTTGGTGCGCAGCCAAGGCTCCAGCGCCTCGATGACCGGCCGGCTCTGCGCCTGGCGCTCTGAGCGCCGCGCGTCGGCAGCGCGACCGCGGATGCCGGCCTCCACGGCGTAGAGCTCGCCGATGCGCTGCAGCGCCTCTGAGGCGATGGGCGCCGGGCCGGCGGCGGCCAGCTCGTAGAAGCGTCGCCGAACGTGGGACCAGCAGAAGGCCAGACGCACCTCACCCTTGTCCGCCAGGACGCGGTAGCCGGCGTAGCCGTCGACCTGCAGCACGCCCTTAAAGCCGGCGAGGTGCGCCATGGGCCGCTCGGCCTTGCGGTCGGGCGCATAGACGTAGGCGACGCCGGGCGGCTCAGGCCCGCCCCAGGGGCGGTCGTCGCGGGCGTAAGCCCATAACTGGCCAGTCTTCGTGCGCCCGCGGCCAGGGTCCAGCACGGGCGCCGTAGTCTCATCGGCGAACAGCTTCTCCGAAGCCTTCAGGCGGTCCAGCAGGCGCGCGTGCACCGGTCCGAGCAGCCAGGCGGCGCGCCCGACCCAGTCCGCCAGGGTGGAGCGGTCGAGCTGCACCCCCTGGCGGCCGTAGATCTGGGCTTGACGGTACAGCGGGAGGTGGTCGGCGTACTTGGCCACGATGACGTGGGCGACGGTGGCTTCGGTCGGCAGGCCGCCCTCGATCAGCCGCGCCGGCGCGGGGGCCTGCACCACGCCCTCCTCGCAGGCCCGGCAGGCGTACTTGGGGCGGCGGGTCACCAGCACCTGCAGCTGGGCGGGGATGATGTCCAGCCGCTCGGCCACGTCCTCGCCGATCTGGTGCAGCTCGCCCGAGCAGCACGGGCAGAGCTTGCTCTCGAGGTCGACCACCACCTCGATGCGCGGCAGGTGCGCCGGCAGGGCGCCCCGGTTGGTGCGGCGCTTCTTCGCCCTCTCAGAGCGGGCGGCGGGGTCGGCCTGCTCCGTCTCGGCGGCGACCGCGGCTTCGGCCTGCTGCACGTCCTCCAGGCCCAGCTCGAGCTGGTCGATGGGAAGCGTCTCCGCCCGGCGGCCGAAGCGGTGGCGCTGCAGCTCCTTGATGATCTGGGCCAGCCGCTCACCCCGGGCGCGCTCCGCCAGGAGCATCACCTTGAGCGTCTCCACGTCGTTCGGAAGCGTGTCCGCCAAGCTCGTCACAACGCCGAGTAGACCATGTTTATAAGGCTTTGAGGCGCCCTCGCGGACGCCCTGAGTCAGTTCGCCGCGACTGGGGCGCGCGTCCGGCGAGGGCTGTAGACCCGCGCCCAGTCCAGCCCATCCAGGAGCGCCGAGAGCTGGGTGGGGGTCAACCGCATGGCGCCGTCCTGGAGCTTGGGCCACCGGAAGACGCCCTGCTCGAGGGTCTTAGCCATGAGCACCACGCCGGTCCCGTCCCAGTACAGCAGCTTGATCCGGTCCGCCCGCTTGGCCCGGAAGACGTAGACCACCCCGCTGAACGGATCGGCCTTCATCTCGTCCTTGATCAGCGCCGCCAGCCCGTTCGCCCCTTTGCGGAAGTCGACGGGCTTGGTGGCCATCAGCACCCGCAGGCCTGAAGGCGGCGTGATCACCGCGCCCTCTTCAAGGCCTGGATCACCGCCGCCACCGTCCTGGCCTCGGCGCCGCGTTCGACGCGCACAACCACGCCGTCGATCTCCAGCTCGATCCCGCCCGGGCGCGTCCGGCGGCCCTTCTTCGGCTTGGGGTCGCTTCTTGGCGGCGCCGCCTCGGCCAGCGCCGCCAGCACCACAGGGGCGAAGATCGGTTCCTGCGGCGCCTCAGCGCCGCCGCTCCGCGCGTCACGTCGCCAAGTGAAGAGCTGGGTCTTCGACAGCCCGTACTGGTCCGCTACCTCGCCAACCGACGTGGCGTAACTCTCCGCCACGATCCGCGCCTTCGCCTCGACGCTCCATCGCCGGCGCCGACCCGACCCGGTGAACACCTCCACCCGGCGAGCGACCGGCTTAGGCAGCACATCATCACCAGGCATCATCAGCACACCAGGCCCGTCCAACCCCGAAAGTCTCAGACTCGGTGATCAGATCAACCCCGGAAAGGTGCGGTCAGCACACCGCTTACATAAGAAGAGGCGAGTCGCAGGTTTTGGAATCGAACTTGCCTATTGCGACTCAAGGGGTTTGAGTCGCAGCGTTTCGAGTCGCTGACAAAGGCTGCGACTCACGTGACTCTAAAAAAGTACCGCGTGATCCGAGGAGATCTGTCGCGCGATGCGGGCTGAGCTACCGCCGAAGCTACGGAGTCGGAAAGCTCTGGCACGCACAGCCCAGCCAGAGCATATGCTTGTGCCTGGCGTCAGTTGAAATCGTCGGTCGGGATCAGTTCAGCAGTCGCCACCACGCTTTCCGCTTGGGTTTTTGCTTGGGTTTTTGCTCGTCCCCAGGTTCTCGTTTCGACAAAGCGCTGATGCGGGTTCCGAACGCGTCTTGAGTAGACCACACCAAGCCGACGTCGGGATGGTTCTGGAAGCCGGACTCGGTTGCCGCTGCGGCGGCAAGAGCTTCCTTGGCGAGTGCTTGGGCTTCCAGCTCCTGCCCGAGATCATCCAAAATCAACGCAGTCGCCCCTGCCCAGTTGTACCGATCCACAGCAAAGACCAGTTGAGGCTTGGCCTGCTCCAAAAGCTCCAGCGCACGCGGATACCTATCCGCCAGTTCAAGATCGGCAATCAGTTTGGGCAAATCGATGAAGGTGCTTGTCCTTAGATTAGAAAAATCCTGCTCTCGCCTAAGCGCCTCTTCATATGCGTCAATCGCCTCAGGCACTTTTCCTAAACTCAGATAAGCTAGGGCCTGCACTTCGTTCGCCAACGCCGACGAGATATCGCCACCTTCGCCGAAGTACCTATCGATCAAAGCCAGGGCCACGTCTGGTTCGGTCTTCGCCAGGTGGCCAGCCTGGAGACGAAGATATTGGGTCTTGTTGCGAGCGCGACGAAGTTTAGCTTCAAACGCAGACTCGATCTCCGAATTCCACAGCTCGTTTCGGAACCAATCGTCGCGGCTCAAGGCGGTGACCTCAGTGTAGCGAAGCTTTGATCGTCACTCAGGCTGCCCCGTGGTGTCAAACCCCTACGTGCCTCGCACGCCTGACGGCGCAATCGGAAAACAAAGACGAAGCTAATCTGTCAGTGCGCCGGCGCGGCGTTCGGGCTCTGCGCGAAGGCAGGGCTCCGCGCCCACTCCCCTCACCTCGCCCGCCGCCGCGCCGACTGGCGCCGGGATTGATGGGCTGCGCGTCGCCCACTACCCTTCAGGCGAACCCATATGCCCAGGAGCCGCGGATTATCGGTCAGTAGCGATGTCCGCCAGAAGACCCAAATTCGAAGCGCGCCGGCTGGTTCGGACAGCCCGGCGCGCGCCTTCCGTCTCGCCGTGACCTAGAAGCGATAGCTGGCGGTGAGCTTGAGGGTCTGATCCTGCCAGTGGCTCGACATCTGGCTGCTGTAGGCTGCGTCGACCCGGACCCGCTCGCCGAGGTCGAACACGCCGCCGAACTCGACGTTGCCCGCATCCCGATCCAGGCCCACGCCATGCGTCAGGAAGGATGATCCGCCGCCGGTGAACGACAGCAGGGCCGAGGACCCGTCGTCACCGAACGCATGCCGTTCGGACAGGCTCAGGTACGGCTCCAGCGCGGCCGACGGCGTGAGCCGCCACGAGGCCGACATCCGCACGCCCGCTTCGGTGAGCGCCGCGTCCAACGCGTCCTTGCCCAGGTTCAGGGTGGCGATGCCGCCCGTTTCCTGCGCCGAGTCGACGGCGGCGTGGACATAGGCCCCATTGGCGAACGGTTCCACCCGCAGACGACCGAACCGGAAGACGTAGCCCGTCTCGACGAACAGGTCCGCGACCTGGGCGTCGGGCGAAGCATGGTCGGTTTCGTTGACCCCGGGGAAGGCGACCTGGCGATGCGTATCCAGCCTGGTCCAGGCGTAGTCGAAGCCCAGGCGCGCCTGCAGGTCGCCGATCACCGTACCGCCCGCATAGGCGGCGAAGTGGGTCGTATCGATGGTCTGACGACTGTTGCGCCCCTCATCGTTGAGCGTGGTGTCGGTATAGGCCGTGGCGACGCCGACGCGCCAGTTGTTGGAATTCGGCACCCTCGCGTCGACGCCGAGCATGGCGCCGGCGGTGTCGGCCTGGGTCGAGGCGATGTCGCCCCCCTGCTCCGCCGCGCTTCGGGCGAAGTCGCCGATCCCCTGCAC
>JBARAK010000328.1:0-1793 GCA_049791955.1 Caulobacteraceae bacterium | reverse complement strand
CCGCTCCGCTGCCCGGCCTGACCCGCGCGGCGGTCGAGGGCATGCGCCAGGCGCCGCCTCAGGGCGAACTCGGCTTCGACGCCATCGACGGCATGCTCGGGACCACGGAAGCGGACCTGGAGTCCGCCGACGCCGCACCGACCTCGGCCCAGCACGAGGTGGTCGACCAGGCTGTCGCCGCGCTCGACGCGGCCTGGAAACGGTGGTCCGCCTTCAAGGCCCACGAACTGGCCGCCGTCGACGCCGCCCTGGTCAAGCAGGGCCGCAAGCCGATCTCCATCCCTCCGGCGGGCGAACTCAAAGTCGAGGCGCCCGACCCCGGCCAGGACCTGCCGTAGCAGCCTTTCCTTCTCCCCTTGCCGTCGCAAGGGGAGAAGAGTGCAAGCCCTACGCCGCCTTGCGCTCCAATTCGGCGCGGACCAGCTTGGTCCCCTCGACCATCGCGACCATCTTGCCGAAGGCCACGTCGCGGGAGAGGTACTTCAGGCCGCAGTCCGGCGCCACGATCACCTTCTCCGGGTTCACGTAGGGCAACGCGCGGCGGATGCGGGCGGCCACCACCTCGGCGCTCTCGACCTCGGAGGTCGACAGGTCCAGCACCCCCAGGATGATGGTCTTGCCGCGCAGCTTCTCCAGCACCGAGGTGTCCAGGTTAGACTGGGCGGTCTCGATCGAGATCTGCTGCACGCTGGACTCGGCCAGTTCCGGCAGGAACGAATAGCCTTCCGGCCGCTCGTGGATGATCTGGGCGTAGCCGAAGCAGATGTGCATGGCGGTGCGCCCCTCCACGCCTTCGAGGGCGCGGTTGAGGGCCTTCAGACCATATTCGCGTGCGGCGTCGGGGCGGGCCTGCATGTAAGGCTCGTCGATCTGGACGAAGTCGGCGCCGGCGGCGAACAGATCCTTGATCTCCTCGTTGACCGCCGCGGCGTAATCCAGCGCCATCTCTTCCGGCGAAGCATAGAAATCGTTCTGCGCCTGCTGGGACATGGTGAATGGCCCCGGCACGGTGATCTTGGTCATGCGCTGGGTGTGCTTGCGCAGGAACTCGATGTCGCGAACCTGCACGGCGTGCCTGCGACGGATTTTGCCGACCACGCGGGGGACAGGATTGGGATGGCCGCTGCGATCGAGCGCGATCCCGTGATTGTCCATGTCCACGCCTTCCAGCGCGGTGGCGAAGCGGTTCGAATAACTCTCCCGCCGCATCTCGCCGTCGGTGATGATGTCGAGGCCGGCGCGCTCCTGCTCGTGGATCGCCATCAGGGTGGCGTCGTCCTGACCCTGCTCCAGATATTCCGGCGCCACGCGCCAAAGCTCCTGCACCCGGACCCGCGGCGGGAAACGACCCGCCAGCTTCTCACGGTCGATCAGCCAGTCCGGCTGGGGATAGGAACCCACCAGCGAGGTCGGAAGCAGCATGGGACGGCCCTTTTACCAGTTTGAATTTGGTTTGATGGAAAGTTTTCACAGGCCGGTCCCGGACGCAACCCGTCCCTTCGTGGCCAGACCCGCGCCACGGAGCTCAGCTTTGCGGAGCTCAGCTTTTCTGGGGGACCGGCCCTCTTTCCGCGCCTTCAAATCCTGCGCATAGCTGCTGTTGGGCTCAGGCGGCGTGGCTGCAGGCCGCAAGGCGAAACGGGGCGCGACACATGGCGGATGATACGGCGCGCCCGGACCCGGGCGCGGTCGGCTACGGACTGGTTCGGGCCCTGGGGCCCTGGAGCCTTGGCGCGGGGGTGTTCAACACCGTGGTGGGCGCGGGCATCTTCGTCCTTCCCGCCACCCTGGCG
>JBARAK010000327.1:0-2326 GCA_049791955.1 Caulobacteraceae bacterium | reverse complement strand
CGCGGGGGGCGTGCCCGATCACCGCGTAGAGTTCCGCGCCCGTCCCGGTGTCGGGGTTGAGGTCGCGACCGACCCCGACCATGCCGTAGCAGTGGACCAGCCAGGCTTGGCCATCGTTCTCCGCGGTCGGCCAGCCGCCGACGAAGCCCGAGTGGTCGGCGAAGGTGTCGCGATAGGGCAGGGCGTCCAGGTGCAGGCCCTGGGCGGAGCGCTCGTACTCGGCCGGCGCGGGCCGGGCGATCCCCGCGGGTAGCGGCTTGGTCCCATCGGGATCGCCCCATTGGGTGACATAGTCGTCCTGCACCCGCTCGATGCTGAGGCCATCGTACCAGTGCGCGCGGGCCAGGGCGCGGATATTGGCGATGTGGACCGGCGCGAAGCTGCCGGCCAGCTCGATCACCACCCGGCCGTCGTGGGCGAGATCGATCACCAGCATGTCGTTGGGATCGACCCGGCGCCAGTCCGTCGCCGGGGCCGCCGCCACGATCGATGAAGGCGTGAGGGGCGGCTGGGCCGGCGGCGCGGCGAGGACGCCGCTCGCGGTCATGATCAGGGCGGCGGTCAGGGCAAGGCGGAATGGGGCGCGCATGACGCGAGCCTGTCACGCTGGCGGGGCTCGCGGAAGGCTGGTCGGCTCGTCACCGTGGCGGGGGCGTGACAATAGACCGTGCTGCGACATAATCGCTTCAACGGGTCTAGCGTCCTCGTACAGGCTTCGCCATTATATCCTTAAAGGCATGGGGAGTGTCGGCGTGCTCCAAAAGTACCTGCAGCGCACCATTCAGCACGGACACCTAAGGGTCCAGATCGGGCAGGGCCCGGTCCAGGTATTCGGCGACGGTACGGGCCCCGAGATTTCCGTCCAGCTGACACCCGCCGCCGCCGTGAAGCTGGCGTTCAATCCCGACCTGAAGCTCGGTGAAAGTTTCATGGACGGCGAGCTGACGTTCGAGGCGGGCGACATGTACGGCCTGCTCGAATTGGCCGCCCGCAACAACAAGGTGTGGAGGCGCGATGACGGCTTCATCAGCCGCCTGCGTCGCTCGGCGCTGCGACAGCTGACACAGATCAATGGAAGGCAGGCGTCCAGGCGCAACGTCGCCCATCACTATGACCTGTCGCATGATCTCTACCGCAGGTTCCTCGATAGCGACCTGCAGTACTCCTGCGCCTATTTCCGCACCTCCGGCGATACGCTGGAGGAGGCGCAGGTCGCCAAGAAGGCCCATATCGCGGCCAAGCTGGGCATCCGCCCCGGCGACAAGGTGCTCGACATCGGCTGCGGCTGGGGCGGCCTGGGCCTGACCCTGGGCGGGCTCGGCGCCGAGGTGCTGGGGATCACCCTCAGCCAGGAGCAGCTCGCCGTGGCGCGCCAGCGGGCGGCGGCCAGCGGCCTGGACCGGCATGTCGACTTCCAGCTGTGCGATTATCGCGACGTGCGGGGCCAGTTCGATCGCATCGTCTCGGTGGGCATGTTCGAGCACGTCGGCATCCCGAACTACCAGGCCTATTTCGACACCGTGGCGCGGCTGCTCAGCGACGACGGCGTGGCGCTGGTCCATTCCATCGGCCGCCGCACGCCCCCCGGCATCACCCAGCCCTTCATCGCCAAGTACATCTTCCCCGGCGGCTATATCCCGGCTCTGTCGGAGGTGCTGCCGGCCATCGAGCGGGCGGGGCTGTGGGTGACCGACGTCGAGATCCTGCGCCTGCACTATGCCGAGACCCTGCGGGAATGGCGCCGCCGGTTCGAGACGCAGCGGGCCGAGATCGCGGCGCTCTATGACGAGCGCTTCTGCCGGATGTGGGAGTTCTACCTGGTGTCCAGCGAAGCCGGGTTCCGCTTTTTCGGGATGATGAACTTCCAGATCCAGCTCACCCGCAAGGTGGACGCGCTGCCGTTCACCCGCGACTACATGGCGGCCAGCGAGCGGGACATGCTGGCGGCCGAAGCGCACCTGCACGCGCCTTCGGCGGCGCAGCGGACAGCGGCCGAGTAGGTCTCGCCGCCGTTCCGCCATCCATGTACCCTAGTGGCTTGGTTCCGCCGCCGTTCCGAACGCGCGGCATGGGAGAGTTTGCGTTGACGCCGCCTGATCGGAATTCACAATCATGAGCGCATCGGTCGAGGCGGCGCTGCTGGACCTGATCGAGCAGGTCCCCCAGGGCAAGAGCGTGGCGCCCGAGGATGTGGCCCGCGCGGTCGATCCGGAGAACTGGCGCCGCCAGCTCGGGCAGGTGAGGGCGGCCGCCGTCGGGCTGGCGCGCCAGGGCCGCATCAGCATCCTGCGCCACGGCAAGCCCGCGGATCCGGAGACCTTCAAGG
>JBARAK010000326.1:0-3034 GCA_049791955.1 Caulobacteraceae bacterium | reverse complement strand
GGCGTAGACAGCCAGGTCTAGGCGTTCATTGGCGCGGCCAGGAATGCGTTCCCACCAGCCGTTGGCGCCGGAACGCAAGGTCTTGGGTTTCTTGAAGACCTCGGCCGTCATCTGGCGAAAGTCCTCTTCCGTGGCGTCCTCGGGTGAATAGATGCCACCGGGCAGTCGCCCCTTGTCGGCGTCGAGGCTCGTGTTCAGGGCGGCGTAGACGGCGGTCTTGAGGCCCCAGCCGCCGACCAGCCAGGGTTCGATCGTGAGCGAGCCGCCGTCCTTCAGGCGGATGGTCTTGCGCTTGCCGCGCCGCAGCGGAATGGCGTCAGGATCGGAGGCCCCCTTGATAGCGTAGACGTTGTGACGGCTGCGGGCGAAGCGATAGACGCGCTCCGTCACGCCCTTCTTGCCGCCAAGGTCGACGCCGAAGGCGTCAAAGCCGAGGTCGATGGTGGCCTCGCCTTGGAAGCGGCGACCGACCACCAGGCCGAGTTCGGCCCAGGCCTCGGGCTCCAGCGGGTCGATTTCCACGACGCCCCAATCGAAGCGAGCGCAGCTGAGATCGGGCCCGAAGGCGTAAGCATCCCATTCGATACGGTCGCCCTGGTTGTCGGCGACACCGATGATGTCGCAGGCCCAAGCCGGGATCAGGCCGCGCTTCACGAACCGCCCGCGCATCTTGTGGAGCTTGACGTGATCGGGCGCATCCACCGCGGCGTCATAGGCTTCGCCCTCGATCTGCTGGGTGAAGACCTTCATCGCTTCCGGGTCGCGGCCCGACGCGACGTCGTCGAGCGCCTGTTGCCGATCGGCGGCGATCTGGGTCCACGACTTCAGCTTGGAGTAGGCCTGCCAGGCGGCGAAGGACGGCTCGCGACCTTCTGACCCCCGCGCCCGCCAGCTTTTGAATTCCTTGGCCGGAAAGAACAGCGGCGGCGCCGGATTGGCCGGGTCCTCCGAAGGGTAGGTCTTGATCCACTGCCGGCCATCGCCGAGCATCTGACCCTTGTGCACCTCGTCGATGACGCAGCCCGAGCCGGAGATGCAGACGAAATAGGCCCTGCCGCCGGCGCGGTCGGCCGCATGCAGGCTGGCCGGCTGGAGCAGTTGGTAGACCGAGCACATCGGGCACTGCACGTAGTAGCGGCGCTGGTCGCCCGCCTCGTACATGGCCGTGATGCGGCAGTTGGGCAGTTGCTTCGGCGTCGAGGTGAACAGGGCCTTGAAGTCGTCGTGGGCGTCGCCACGGCGCATGGCCTGTTTGACCGGGTCGCCCCGTCCGCCCGCGTCGGCGGGGAATTCCGAGACTTCGTCGCACCACAGGCGCTTGGCTGAGCGCCCCTGCAGGCCTTTGGAGCTGGACGCCGTGGTGACGAAGAAATAGCCGCCACGGAAGCGCTTGAACGAGGTTGTCGAGCCGCTGCGCGAGCGCTCGACGGTTTCCAGCACGCGGCGCTTGAGAGCCGGCGTGGCATCGACCGTAGGTTGCCACTTGGTGGCGTTGAAGTTGCGCAGCTCGTCCAGGCTGGGCACGACCAGCATGAACGAGGCTGGATCCTCGCAGATCGTCTGGCCGATCCAGTTGACCCCGACCTCGGTCTTGAAGACCTGGGCCGACGCCTTGATGGTGACCGTCCGGCTCGGATGGTCGCCGCCCAAGCATTCCATCGGCTCGATGGCCAGCGGCGATGTGTCGTTGCGCCACTTGCCCGGGCGCGACGATCCGCTTTCGGCGGCGACGTATCGATCGTCCTCAGCCCACTGGGCGACGCCCTTGGAGGTCCGGGGCTGCGCGGCGTGAGCCAGGGCCCCAAACACCACGGCCGAGGCGATGGCGAGGCCTGGCAGTCGGCGCAACGCCGAGGCAACCGGCCCAGGCGCGGGTCTACGCGGCGCTGACACGTCAGGCCTGGGGTTGTTCTCCGCCGTCCGCCACGGCGTGGGTTTCGGCGTCGGCCTCCGGCGCGGAACCGGGTTCCTTGGCCAGGGCTGCGGCAATGGTGGCGAAACGGCCGAGCGGCAGTTCGAACTTGTCGCCGAGGAATCTGGCGATGGCCGTCACCTTCTCGGCCGGGATGTCGAAACGGGCGCACAGGTCCGAGGCGATGTCGCGCTTGGAGTTGGCGAACACCTCACGCATGGCGGCGATGGCTTGCCCGGCCCGCTCGCGCACGTCCTCGACGTGCACCAGCTCGCCGGCCTTCTGGCCAAACTCCAGCCGCTTCAGGTCGCGCTCGATCTCGTCCTTCTCGGCCTTAGCGGAAGGGCGCACGCCCGAACCGCCTGTCGGTGGCGCCGGCGCCGGGCCGCTCGGCCCCAGATGGCCGGGCTGCTTCACGGCCAGCAGCTGTAGAGCCTTCTGACGCTTCGTTTCATCGAGACGGCCTTGGAGATTGGCCAGGGAAGCGAGCGCATCGACCTGATCGCCGTCAACAGCCAGCAGCCCGACACCAGCGTACTTCGAAACCTGCTGCTTGGAGATACCGCAGAGGCTGGCGAAGGCGTTGCGTTTCATCGTCAACCCTCCCGTCAACCGTTCAGTCAACCGTCAACCGTTTCCGTCAACCCGTGCACTAAAAAGGGAGGGCGGCTCCGATCGACCGTATTGCGCTCAGACCCCCGGAAGGACCCGCTCGCGGGGGAATGGTCGAGGTCGGAATGCTTGCTGGTGGTGCGGGCCGAGGCGTCGGCCGCTCAGTGGGGGCAAAGCAAAACCCGCAGGGCTTGGCCCGGCGGGTTGGTGGCGCAGCTTCGCGCAGTAACGAGAAACTCTCACTAGTGGGCCCTGTCGTCAAGCACCTCAGCTAAAGCTATTTTGATGGACTGACGGAGAGTTAAATAGAGAGATGTATATGGTTAGGTGAACGCGCCCGCCACATGACCGGCAATATACCTGCGCCGAATACCCGTTCGTCAGTTTCCGCTATCGTTTCAGTGCGTTAGATGACGGACATTTGCGCCGCCGTTTGACCTTTGATTGTCCGTCACAGCCGCCGCGCGCCTCTTTCCTTTGCCAAGTTGAGGGCACAAACCTCCGTCACTG
>JBARAK010000325.1:0-8811 GCA_049791955.1 Caulobacteraceae bacterium | reverse complement strand
GCCGTGCAGCGTGACCTCGACGATCGCGCCGTCGCCGTCGGCCGCGCGATCGAAGCCGGTGAGCCGGGCGTCGCATGTCTCGCCGCGCCCGAAGGACAGCACCCTCGCGCCTCTGGCTCGGGCCGCGCCGGCTAGCAGCTCGAACCAGGCGTCGTCGGCGTTAAGCACCGCGGCGCCTCCGGGCTCCAGTCCTTCGAAGATCTCAGCCTTCGCCCGCGCCACCCCGGCTTCGCCGTCGGGGAAGTTCTCCACGTGGACGGGACCCACGGTGGTCACCGTCGCCACATGGGGACGCACGAGCCTGGACAGGGGGGCGATTTCGCCAGCGTGATTCATGCCGAGTTCGAACACCGCATAGGCCGCCTCGCGGGGGAGGGCGGCGAGCGTCAACGGGACGCCGATGTGGTTGTTGAACGACTTCACCGGCGCATGGCTCCGGCCCGCGAGCCTTAAAGACGCAGCCACGGCCTGGGTGACGCTGGTCTTGCCGACCGAACCCGTTATGGCCGCTCGCTTTGCGGGCGCGCGGTCGCGAGCGGCGGCTGCAATTCGCTCAAGTCCTTGTAAAGTATCATTAACCTTAACGCCGAGGCGTCCGCCGATATCGCGCGAGACCAGGGCGCCGGAGGCTCCGGCCGCGAAGGCAGCCTCGAGGAAGTCATGTCCGTCGCGCTCATCGGCCAGGGCCACGAACAGCTCGCCGGGCTTCAGCGAGCGGGTGTCGATGGACAGGCCGGAAACGACGAAAGGCGCGCCGGTCGCGGCGCCGCCGGTCGCCTCGACGATCTCCTCGGAGGTCCAGAGCGGGTCAGACATGGACGTCGAGGCTCTGCAAGGCGGCGCGGGTCTCGGCTACATCGTCGAAGGGGTGGATCATGCCGGCCACGGTCTGGCCTTGCTCGTGCCCCTTGCCGGCGATCACCAGGATGTCGCCCTCGCCAAGCTGCTCTACGCCGGCGCGGATGGCGGCGCGGCGGTCGCCGACCTCGACTGCGCCGGGACAGCCTTCGAGGATGGCATGGCGGATCTCGGCGGGATCCTCGCTGCGGGGGTTGTCGTCAGTGACGATGGTGATGTCGGCGAAACGGGCGGCGGCCCGGCCCATCAGGGGACGCTTGGCGCGATCGCGGTCCCCGCCGGCGCCGAATACCACGATCAGGCGGCGCTTCACATGGGGGCGCAGGGCTTCGAGCACCGTGTGCAGGCCATCGGGGGTATGGGCGTAGTCGACGTAGGCTTCCCCGCCGTTCGGGCCGGACCCGACCCTTTGCAGGCGGCCGGGCGCGCCTTCGAGCTGCTCGAGCGCGGCTATGACCCCTGCGGGATCTTCACCCGCGGCGATGCACAGGCCGGCCGCCACCAGGACATTGGAGGCTTGGAAGGCGCCGGCGAGCGGCAGGCGCACGTCGAAATCACGTTCGCCCACCCGGACCGTCAGTCGCTGGCCGTAGGGCTCCGGCGTGCGGGAGACGAGGCGCACGGCGAAACCAGTCTCGCCCACCGACATCACAGTGTGGCCATGCACCACCGCGGCGGCGGCGAAGGCGGGGAAGTCGGCGGTGTCGGCGTTGAGCACGGCCGTGGCGCCACGAGGCAAAAGCTCCTCGAACAGCCGTAGCTTGCAGGCGCGGTAGGCCCCCATGGCGCCGTGGTAGTCCAGGTGATCCTGGCTCAGGTTGGTGAAACCGGCGGCCTTCAGCTTCAAGCCATCGAGCCGGCGTTGGTCCAATCCGTGCGAGGACGCTTCCAGCGCCAGATGGGTGACGCCCCGGTGCGCCAGCTCAGCGGCCAGACGGGCGACCTCGGCGGCGTCGGGCGTGGTCAGGCCGGGCGGCGTCAGGACCTCATCGGAGGTCTGGACCCCCAGCGTGCCCATGCTCGCCGACTTATGGCCGAGCGCGGCGAAGATCTGGCGGCAGAAGGTGGCGACCGAGGTCTTGCCGTTGGTGCCGGTGACCGCGACCACCACCGGCGGCTCCGCGCCGTAGAAGCGGCGCGTGGCCAGGGCGTATAGGCGCCGCGCGTCCCCGGCCCGGATCAAGGGGATCGACTGGTCGGGCGTGTCCTCGGGCGCGAGGATCGCGCCGGCGCCGGCGATCAGCGCCTGGGGGATGTAGGCGCGGCCGTCCGTGTGTGCGCCGGGGAGAGCGGCGAACAGGAAGCCGGGCTTCACCGCGCGACTGTCGGCGGTGATCCCGGTGATCTCGGGATCGACCTCAGGCGGCAGGTCGCGCGCGACGAGGGTGGAGAGGCGCAAGCTCATTCGGCCGTCTCCATCGGCTTGATGGGCGCGCCCGGACTATTGGGCGTGGGCGCGTCGGCGGTGATCACGCGCTCTACGCCAAGGAAGGGAGCGATCCGGTTGATCACCGCGCCGGCGGTTGGCGCGGCGTTCCAGCCGGCGGTGATGAAGCCGTAGCTGTCCTTGGTCGCATGGGGCGAATCCAGGGTGACGATCACCAGGTAGCGGTCGGCCGAGATCGGGCCATCGGTCGGGAACACCGCCACGAACGAAGAGACGTTGTTCTTGCCGTAGTGGCCGTTCTCCGGCTTCTGCGCCGAACCGGTCTTGCCGCCGACCCTCAGTCCCATCGCATCCGCCCTGCGGCCCGAAGCCTTGGGGTCGGTGGTGTGGACGTTCAGGCGCATCAACTGGAGCATGGTGTAGGAGGTCTGCTCCGAGATCACCCGCACGCCCTTGGGCTGTTCGCCCGGCTTCACCTTCCTGATGGTCAGCGGAATATAGACGCCGCCGTTCATGAGCGCCGTGTAGCCGGTGGCCAGCGCCAGGGGGCTGACGGAAATGCCCTGGCCAAAGGCGATATGAGCCAGGGTGTCGTCATCGAACTTGCGCGGCAGGATGGGTCGGGCGGACTCGAACAGTTCACTGGGCGCCGCCTTGAACAGGCCGAAGCGGCGGAAATACGACGTCATCCGCTCAGGCCCCGCCATCAGCGCCAGCTTGGCCGCGCCGATGTTGGAGGAGTGGGTGAACACCTGCCACAGGGGCAAGGTGGTGTCGCCCTTGTCGAAGTCGTGGACCGGGCGGCTGCCGATCTGCAGCGGGGCGTGGACATCGAACGGGGTGTCGATGTTAACGATGCCGCTATCCAGACCCATGGCCAAGGTGAAGGCTTTGTAGACCGAACCCAGTTCGTAGACCGAGGCGGCCTCGTGGTTGGTCAAGTTCGGAATCGGCGACTTGCCGGGGGCGTTGGGATCAAAGTCCGGCAGGCTGGACATGGCCAGGATCTCGCCGGTGTGGACGTTGACCACCATGCCCATGGCGTTGAGGGTCCCGAACTTCTCGGCGGCCTTCTGCAACTCGTCCTGCAGCGCGGCCTGGACCCGCAGGTCCATGGCCAGCTGCACAGGCTCGCCCGCGCCAGCGCCCGAAGCGTCGCGGATCTGGGCGTCGAGCGCCTTTTCCGCGCCGGACAAACCGCGGCCGCCGGCGTCGGTGAAGCCGATCAGGTGCTCGGCTGTGGCCCCCAGCGGATAGACGCGGCGCGCCTCTTCTTCGAAGCTGACGCCGGGCAGGCCGAGATCATGGACGGCTTGCATCTCCTGGGGCGTCAGGCCGCCGGCCAGGTATTCGCGCCGGTCGGCGTGGAGCGCCCGTTCCAGCCGCTCGCGCGACAGCTTCGGGAAGGCGGCGAGCAGCTTGCGGCGGATCTCGCCCGCGTCCCAAATCTCCCGCGGATCGAGGTAGAGGCCGTAGTGGGTCAGGTCCACCGCCAGCAGGCGTCCGTCCCGGTCCACTAGGTCCGCTCGCGCGCCGACGAGCCCGGCGGCTTCATGGCCGACGCTTTCCACTGGGGCGAACAGGGCGGCGCGGGTGGCGCGCAGACCCAGGGTGACGAAGGCCAGGGCGAAGATCGCCAGCACGAAGAAGATCCGCAGCCGCGTGTCATCCACCGCCCGCCCGGACGACTTCGCGCGCTCGAACGCGCGCTCGACCGACCACATGCGGCTGTTCAGCCAACGCCACAGTTGGATGAGGCGGTAGGGCTCGCGATAGTCGTGGAAGTCGACCGGGCTCATCGTCCGACTCCTTCCGAGGGAAGGGCGGCCGAGGCCAGCTGGGCAGGCCTGGGCGGTTGCGGGACCGTGGGCGGCGTCGGGACGCTGACCTTGACTACCTTGGCCGATGCGGGTTCGCCGGCCTGGCGGGCGATCTCCATCAGGTTCGTGGCGCTGGTCTCGCGCTTGGCGTCGATCGGGGCCAGGCCGAGGTACTGTTCGGACAGGCGCTCGATCCGGGCCGGTTCTTCCAGGTGCGCCAGTTCCGCGTTCAACAGCCGGACGCGACGCTGCTCTTCCGTGATCTGCTGGTCGACATCGCCGATCTTGGCGGTCTCACCCCCGGCGTGCGCCTTGCTGAAATAGACGCCGAACACCAAGGCGGTCAGGCAGAAGAAGGCCGCCAGCTCCGCGACGCGGAAGCCGCGGATACGCTTCTGGAACAGGAAGGCCAGCGCTCTCATGCGACCGCCTTCCAGGCTGGCGCGCCGGTGCGGCGGGCTGCGCGCAGCTTGGCGGAGCGGGCGCGCGGATTGGCCGAGGTCTCGTCCTCGCCCGCCGCGTGAGCGCCGTTGAAAAGCAGGTCGAAGGTCGGCGCCGGGCCGGCGGCCATGGGCGGCAGGTGCCGAGAGCCTGCCGGCGTGCGTCCGCCGCGCTCGGTCAGGAACGCCTTCACGATCCGGTCTTCCAGGGAGTGGAAGGTGACCACCGCCAGCCGCCCATCGGGCGCTAGCAGGCGCTCGGCCGCTTCCAGGCCGGCTTCCAGTTCGCCGAGTTCGTCATTGACCGCGATCCGCAGCGCCTGGAACACGCGGGTGGCGGGATGGGTCGGCGCGCCCCGCCGGCCGCCGAGCGTGCTCTCGACGGTGTCGGCCAGATCGCCGGTGCGCAGGAAGGGTTCCGTTTCGCGACGCCGCACCAGCGCGCCGGCGATGCGCCGCGCCGCGGGCTCCTCGCCATAGCGGCGGAAGATGCGGATCAGTTCGTTGCCGTCGGCGGTGTTCACCAAGTCGGCGGCGGTCGGTCCGTCCTGCGCCATGCGCATGTCCAGCGGGCCGTCGCGCATGAACGAGAAGCCGCGCTCGGCCTCATCCAACTGCATGGACGAGACGCCCAGGTCGAAGGCCAACCCGTCGCAGTGCTCCACCCCGGCGTCGGCCAGGGCGTCCGCGAGTTCGGAGAAGGGACGTTGGATCAGCTGGAAGCGCTCGCCGTAGGTCGCGACGAGCGGAGCGGCGAAGCGCTGGGCGTTGGGGTCGCGGTCCAGGGCGACGACGCGCGCGCCGGCTTCCAGGAAGGCCGTGGTGTATCCGCCTGCGCCGAAGGTGGCGTCCACGATCACGGCGTCGCGCCGGGGCGTCAGGGCCTCGACCACCTCGGCCAGCATGACGGGCAGGTGAGGGCGTTCTGTCATGAGGCGGCGGCCCCCCTGACCGGGCGCTGGGCGGTGCGCAGCGCCGAAAGGCCCTCCCGCGCCGCCTGGCGCTGGGTTTCGCGATGGGCGCGATAGGCGTCCAGCGACCAAATCTGGAAACGGTCGCCGAGACCGACCACGGCCACCCAGTCGGTCAGGCCGAACTGTTCGCACAGGTTCTCGGGCAGGACGATGCGCCCGGCGGTGTCGAACGCCAGCTGCCGCATGCCGCCCAGGACCGAGAACTCCAGCGCCGAGCGCAGGGGGTCGCCGAACGGAAGCTCTTCCATAAGTCCCTGATAGCGCTGGAACAGGGCGTGGCCGCCGCCTTCCAGGCAGTCGGCTTCGATCGACGGAAAGCAGAACACGCCATCGAAACCGCCAGCCGGCGGGGCCGCGGCGGCGCGGAATTCCTGCGGCACGACGATCCGTCGTTTCGCATCGAGCTGCTTCTCGAAGGTTGAGAGAAACACCCGCCACCCGATCCCTCGGCCTTAAGCCGCCATCCGCCTCCGCGCCATCGCATTGGGCTTTGATGGGTTAACATGGGCTGAAGTGGGAAACAATGACACAAACCGGGCAAAAACGTCCCAGGTTGCAGGTCTCAAGGCCTCGCGCATCGTTATTAACAAGTTATCAACAGAACATACACAGAACAAAACTGGCCGATATTGCGGCGCCGCTCGGCGGGATGTGGAGTGGGCCAGATGGCCTGTAAGCCGGGTTCTGTGCCGCCCGTGAGACACGGACGCGGCGGCCATTCCTCTGGACCGTCCGTTGCCGGACGGTTCTCGCGACCAACCCGGACACCTCGGACCGGCGACGGCCCTGCCTTCTTGCGAAGGCGCGTTGTCCCTATTCGGTCTTGCTCCAGGCGGGGCTTGCCATGCCGTCCCTGTCGCCAGGTCCGCGGTGCGCTCTTACCGCACCCTTTCACCCTTGCCCGACGCCTACACACGCGCGGCGGGCGGTTTGCTTTCTGTGGCGCTATCCCTGGGATCGCTCCCGGCGGGTGTTGCCCGCCGCCTTGTCACCGTGGAGCCCGGACTTTCCTCGACCCTCCGAAGAGGGCCGCGACCGCCCGGCCATCTGGCCCGCCGCTCACATGGGCCGGGATGACACCGGGGTCAATGTTTTCGGCCGTGGGTCATGCGGCGACGTCTCCTGTTGCGGGATCCGGTGGCTGTCATCGATCCGTGGTACGGCCAAGCCCGGTCGCGAACTGGCGGAGGGGTGGCGCGGGTGTTCAGCGAAGGCCTCGGCGGGCGCAAGACCTGGCCGCGAACGCTCGCCTACGGGGCGGCCCACTACGGGAAAAGCCTGTTCTGGACCGCCAGCGAGCTGCTCCTGGCCTTTTTCCTCACCGAGGTCGGCGCCCTGGCGCCGGCCCAGATGGGGGGCATCCTGGCGACCGGTCTTGCCGCCAGCGCCGTGGCGGATGTCGCGGTCGGCGTGTTTGTCCGGCGGAGGCTGGCCTCGGTCGCCGCGGCGGTGCGTCTGCAATTCTTCGGCGCCGTCGCGAGCTCGGCCGCCATGCTGGCGATGTTCGCCAGCTACTGGTTCCCCACAGGCGGGAGAGCGGCCTTCGCGCTCGGGGTCGGTCTCTGCTTCCGTTTGGGTTATGCGCTCTATGACCTGCCCCAGAATGCGCTGGTTAGCCTGGCGACATCGGACGGTGCGGGCCGTACGAACGTGGTGGCCGTGCGTTACGTCTTCAGCGGTCTGGCGAGCCTCACGGTGGCGTCGCTCGTGGCGCCGTTTCTGCTCGCCGGGCCTGCGGATCTCAGGGCCGTGAATTTCTTCGCGTTGATCGCCGCCTTCTCGTTCGTGGCGATCGTGTCGGCCGCCGTGCTGGTCCGTGCGCTGCGGCCCATGGCGAACCTCGATCTCCGCACTCCGCCCGGTCCGCCTGCGCGCGAACGCCGGCAGGGCGCGATCGCCCTGCTCATCGGGTTGATGTTCGTCGAGTCGATGGCCGCGCCGGTGTTCTCCAAGATCGAGCCCTACTACGCCGCCTACGTGCTTCGGAACACCTTGCTGAGCGGCGGCGTCTTGACCGGGGTCGCGCTCGGCACGAGCGTCTCCCAGCCGTTCTGGGTCTGGGCCTGTCGTGGCTTGAGCCGGCCCCTGGCGATCTGCGTGACCGCTAGCGCCGTGGTCCTGTCGGCCTTCCTTTTCCTGGCCTTCGGCGCTCCGGGCCGTTGGGCGCCGCCGCTGTCGGGGGCGATCTTCGGGGCCGCCAGCGCTGGCCTTGGCATGGCGATGTGGGCGGCGTTCGGCGATGCGGTCGCGTCCGGCGCGCGCGGCCGGGAAGCCATCAGCTTCGCCGCGTTCACCGCCGCCTCCAAGGCCTCCCTGGCGCTCGGCGTGCTCCTGATCGGGGCGTTCCTGTCAGCGGTGGACTATCGCGGTGAGAACAGCCGCGTACTCATCGTGGCCATGTCGGCGCCGCCCATTTTCGCCGGCGCGCTCTGCGCTGTGATCGCCGCGATCTGGGCTCTGCGGCGGCGGGCAGGCGCGCGCTATGTCGGGGAAGGCCGGATCGCGAGCTGATGTCCGGCGCCGGCCGCCCTTCCGCTATGCCGGCAAGGCGAAGCGCCGCTGGAACGCGAACATGTCTTCGAATACGCAATATTCCGGCGCGCCCAGTTCGAAGACCGCGCCCGCCGACGTCAGCCCGTCGCGCCAACGCAGCAGGGCCGCCTCGTATTCGGCCTGCTCGGCTCGGGTGAACCATTCGATCTGATAGGCGATGGTGATGTGGAACCGATAGCGATCGTGATCGGGTGCGCGCATCTTCAGGGCATCGGCGATCCGGTCGCGCACCTGCTTCAGCTTGGCCGCCTCTCCGGCATCGGCCGGACGCAGGTGCAGGGTGATCGGTGAGACGTGGGGCGGCGGGGCGCAGTCGTCCACCACCATCCGGAACGGCAGGTCGCACCCCAGGCGCACGCCGGCCAGTCGCTCGGCCAGGATCGCGTTGCATCGTTCGATGGGCGCATCGATCGGCACGCCCTCGGGCCACGGCTCGCGGTCGCGGCCCTGGTCGTTGGCGCCGCCGAAGATGGTCATATGGTAGCTGGAGGTCGGCAGGGCGGTGACCTTCCGCGCGAAGGCGCGGATGGGCAATTCGCGATAGATGTCCAGCAACTGGTCGAAGGCGGCGAAGCCCGCCCCCTGTTGGGGCAGGTGGGAGATGATGGTGTTTCCCGCGAAGGGGCGCACGCGGCCGTCCGGCTGGAACTTCCGGCCGACGTCGCTCGGGCGGACGCCCTTTTGCGCCGCGTCTGCGGGGCCGGCCGTCGCCAGGCCCAGGCCCGCGGCCAGCATGAAGTCACGTCTCGATCCCGTGGGCTTGGGCAAAACACGTCTCC
>JBARAK010000324.1:0-1802 GCA_049791955.1 Caulobacteraceae bacterium | reverse complement strand
GGCGAGCGTGGCGGCCAGACCCGCAACGGCGACGCCCTTCAGCAGAGCCCGAGTATTAAGCGCCATAAAAAACTCCTTGTGTACGCGTTGGAACAGGGCTGGACCGAAGAACGCCGGTCTTTACTTCAACAGGGGCGACCACGCCGGATCGGTGGCGCCGCTAGGATACGGCTCCAACCTCTCGTTGCGGCCGGAGACGTCAACAGTCCACAAACGCGGGCCGGCCCCGGGCGTTTCCCGGGAGAACATCAGCACCCGTCCGTTCGGGGCCCAGGTGGGGCCCTCGTCGAGGAAACTGGAGGTCAGTACGCGTTCGCCCGAACCGTCCGGGCGCATGACCACGATGTGGAACTGACCGCCGGTCTGCTTGGTGGCCGCGATCAGATCGCCCTTCGGACTCCACACGGGGGTGGTGTACTGGCCGCCGCCGAAGGAGATACGGTGCGCCCCGCCCCCGCCTGCGCTCATCACATAGATCTGCGGGCTGCCGCCCCGGTCCGAGGTGAAGGTGATCTGCGATCCGTCCGGCGAATAGGACGGCGAGGTGTCGATCGAGGGGTCGGACGTCAGGCGGTGGCTCTCGCGCGAGCGGAGGTCGTAGACGTAGATGTCCGTATTGCCGTTGCGCTCGACCGACAGCGCCACATGCGAGCCGTCGGGGGAGAAGCGCGGGGCGAAGGCCATGCTGCCCTGGAACTCGCCCACCGTCTCGCGGCGGCCGGTCTCCAGGTCGAACAGATAGACCCGGATCGCGTCCTTGGTGAGCGAGGCGTAGGTGATCTGCTGGTTGTTCGAGGAGAACCGCGGGCTGAGGATGGTCGCGCCGCCGTTGCTGAGGATCTGCGGGTTGGCGCCGTCCTGGTCCATGATCGCCAGCCGCTTGACCCGGTGGGCCCGCGGACCGCTCTCGGCCACGAACACCACGCGGGTGTCGAAGTAGCCGTCCTCTCCGGTCAGCTGCTTGTAGACCGCGTCGGCGATCTTGTGCGCGACCCGGCGCCAGTTCTCGGGCGTGGAGGTGAACTGGGTGCCGATCAGCTGCTTCTGGTTGTAGACGTCCCACAACCGGAAATCGACCCTCAGGCGGCCATCCGCATCGATGGTGGCCTGGCCGTTGACCAGCGCCTGGGCCCCGACCTGCCGCCATGCGGCGAGCTGGGGCTGGATGTTCACGTTCAGCCCCTTCTCAGGGAAGGTCGTCGCGGGGAGAGGCCGGAAAAAGCCGGAACGCTCCAGGTCCTTGGCGACCACGTCGGCGACCTGGCCGCCGAGGTCGGACGTGCGCGGATCGGCGCCGCTGAAGCCCGGAACGGCGATGGGCAGAGGCTGCAGGACCCCTTTGTTGATGTCCACCTCGACCGGCTGGGCGCGGGCGGGCAAGGCAGCCACGGACGCCGAACCGGCCAGGAGGACTGCGAAGGCGGCGATCATGTGACGCATGGACACCTCTCTAATCCGACTCGCTGAAGGTTTCATCAAATCTTGGCCCATCATCCTTCACACGCCTGCCTCGCGTTGAAGTTGAGGACAATATCGTTCGGTGCGCCGGGCGGCAGTTCGTCATAGGGCGCGCCCTGGGCCACGGCGACCAGCGCCCGCTGCGCGGCCGCCGACACCACGGCAGGGTCGGCGCCCGATGAACTCTTGCTGAGCATGGTTGGCGAACCAGCCAGGTTGTGGTCGGCGGTGAGCCGGATGCGGACCTTGACCACCACGCCGCTGGCGCCCTCGATCCCACAATTCGGGTGCCACAGCCGGATCAGCTTCGCCTGCAGCGCACCGAGCGCGTTGGCGTCCAGGGC
>JBARAK010000323.1:0-13473 GCA_049791955.1 Caulobacteraceae bacterium | reverse complement strand
TGTCGGGCTCGGGCAAGTCCACCGTCGCGCGGATGCTGGCCGCTCGCCGCTGGGGCGCCCCAGGCGCGGTGGTGCTGCGTTCCGACGAGATCCGCAAGCGCCTGTGGGGCGCCGCGCCGACCGATCCCTTGCCGAAGGCGGCCTATACCCCTGAGCAGTCGCAGCAGGTGTACGACCTGATGTTCGAGGAGGCGCGCGCGGCGCTGGATACCGGCTGGCCGGTGATCCTGGATGCGGCCTTCCTGAAGCAGGAGGAGCGGGTGGCGGCCCGGACCCTGTCGCTCAGCGCCGGCCTGGGCTTCCAGGGTCTGTGGATGCAGGCGCCCGAGGTCGAACTGCGCCGGAGGCTGCGGGATCGCCGCGATGACGCCTCTGACGCCGACGAGGCGGTGCTGGAGGGCCAACTCGCCCGGGACCTCGGCGATATCGACTGGCGCCCCATCGACGCGACCGCATCGTCGGATGCACAGTTCGCCGCCGCCGAGGCGGTGGATTAAGGGGAGGGCTGGCGTGAACGGGGGGCTGACATCGGGAGGGTTGACGGGGCGGGTGGCGCGGCTGCGCCGCTGGATCCGGATCGCGGCCATCGTCTGCGCCGTGGCGGCGCCCCTGCTGGTCCTGCTGGGGGCCGTGGGGTCCAAGGCCGGCTGGTTCGACATCCATATCGGCTTCGACTGGCTGGCGGTGCGCATCGCCCCCGCCCTGGCCATCGTGGGCGCGGCGCTCGGCGTGTTGGCCCTGATCGGGGCGCTGGTCCCGCCGCGAGGCGGGTTGGTGGTGGCGCTGGTCGCCATCGCTTTGGGATCCACGGTGGCCGGCGTCTCGGCCTGGTGGCGGGCGGCGGCCGTACGCAGTCCGCCGGTCCACGACACCGCCACCGACTGGAACGACGCCCTG
The DNA here is from genome assembly GCA_049791955.1 of Caulobacteraceae bacterium. Taxonomy (GTDB): domain Bacteria; phylum Pseudomonadota; class Alphaproteobacteria; order Caulobacterales; family Caulobacteraceae; genus CAHJWH01. The sequence continues at coordinate 12,576 of JBARAK010000323.1, read as the reverse complement.
ATGTTCTCGCCCCAGCTCATGCTTGCGCGTGGGCCGAACACCAATCCGATCGGGACCGATCCGCTTGTCCCCTATTCGCGCTTCACCGCCATACTGGCCGGCCAGCGGGTGGCGGACGTGAACGCCCGAACCTGCCCCGGCGCCACCCCCATCACCCTGACCACGCCACCGGACCAGGCCTACGCCCGCCTGAAGGCGGCGGCGCTGAAGGCGGGCCTGAAGCTGGTCTCCGGCGATCCGGCGCCCGACGCCTCGGGCCGTCGCCGGCTGGAGGGGACGGCCACTGGATTCTGGTTCGGCTTCAAGGACGACCTAGCCGCCCGCCTGCTTCCGGCCGGGGCGGGGACGCGGATCGACCTGCGGGTCTCCAGCCGCATCGGGCTGACGGATTTCGGACGCGGCTGCCGACTGATCTCCCGGATCAGGCGGTACGTGGGGAACTAGGTCTTCGGCTTGTCAGCCGGGAGGCGGCGGAAGCTGTCGTCCGGCACAATCTGCACCGGCGCGCCGTAGAGACGGCGCGGGGGCTGGAAGCGGTTGTCCCCCCATTCCAGGAAGGAGCGTTGCTCCAATACGGCGCGCCATTCGGACGGGGTGAGCCTCAGCACCTCGCTGGCCGGTTCGCCGACGCGCTGGTCGGTCACGGCTTTATCGAACACGGGATTACTCTCGCCATCAGATGTCGCGGAGCCCATCGAACGTCTCCATCGGGGTCTCGTTGCGAGCTTGTGGACGACTATTTCGCCCACTTAGCGGCGGACGCTGGATCAATTAAGGCAAAGATTTGCAGAATCAACGGGTTGTTGGATCGATAGTGGCCCCCTATGGGCGATGGGGCAGGCGGTAGGTCGCCTCCATGTCGGCCTCGCCGTCAACAGCGATCTGGCCGCTCGCGGACATGTGAATCAGGTGCGCCAGCACCGACCGGCGGGCCGCTCCGTGCAGCCGCTTGTCGATGCCGGCATAGAGCCGCGGCGTCAGTTCGACGATGGTGCGCGGCCCCGCTTCAAGCTCCTTCAGGATCTGGCGTTCGCGGCGCAGGCGGTGTTCGCGGTAGGCGCCGATGAAGGGCGGGACCTCGGTGATCGGCGGGCCATGGGTCGGCCACAGCCGGTCGAACCCGAGCGCCTGCACCTTGTCGAGGCTGGCGTAATAGGCCGCCATGTCCCCGTCGGGTGGGCTGATCACGGTGGTGGACCACCCCATGATATGGTCGCCGCAGAACAGGGCGTTCTCTTCCTTCAGCGCGTAGCAGACGTGGTTGGAGGCGTGGCCCGGCGTGGCGACGGCCTGCAGGGTCCAGCCGGCGCCGGAGATGGCCTCGCCGTCCCGCACCTCCACGTCTGGGCGGAAGGCGGCTTCGTCGGCCTCGCCGGTGCTCGACGCTTCCTGCGGCGCTGACCGGCCGATGATCACGCCCCCGGCCAGCGCCTGCAGCGGGTGAGACAGGGGCGAGTGGTCGGCGTGGGTGTGGGTGGTCAGGATGTGGGTGAGCCTGCGTCCCTCCAGCGCCTTCATCAGCGCCGCCAGGTGTGAGTCCAGTAGGGGGCCAGGATCGATCACCGCCACCTCTTCCCCGCCCACCAGGTAGGTCCCGGTGCCGAAGTAGGTGAAAGGGCCGGGATTGTCGGCCACCACCCGCTGGATCAGCGGTGAGACCTGATCCACGCGCCCATACTCGAAGGTCATCTCGCGCAGGAATGGGATCATCGCATCCGGCCCCGGGTTTGCCTCGCCACCCCCGGACATGGGGTCCGGGAGGCCATTCTGGCGATGGCGGCGGTGGTTTTCGTCTCGAAACGGCTCGCACCGATGGCGGCGGCGCTGCTGTGTCTCATGGCGGGTCGTCTGGTGGCCAGCGTCACCGCCACCGCGTCGGCCGCCTCGCCGACCGAAGTGCGGGTGGCGATCACGCGGTAGCGGGCTCTATCAGCGCAGCAGCGGGGACAGGTCGTAGCCGGCTTCGCCCGCCAGTTCGACGATCTCGGGCGCCGGGCGGCTTCCGGTGGTGGCCTCGCCGATCGCCCAGGTGGTGATTGAGCGGGTGCCCGAGCGGCAGAAGGCCAGGGCCGGACCGCCGGCTTCCGCCAGGGCGGCGTGCATGGCCGTCACCTGGTCGGGCCGCGCCATCCCGCTCACCGGAATGTGAACATAGGCCAGGCCCGCCGCGTGGGCGGCCTCGGCCATGGCGGTGCTGGTCGGCTGCCCGGGCGCCTCGCCGTCCGGGCGGTTGTTGACGATCAGCTTGAAGCCTTGTGCGGCCGCGGTCGCCATGTCCTCGGGCGACAACTGGGGCGCTACGGAAAAGTCGTCGGTCACGCGGCGGATGTCGGCCATGGTGTCTGCAGTCCTGCTCCAGCGGGCGGTGGCCATAGCATATAGCCCCACCGGTATCGAAACCCAGGTGGATCGACGGGGTCTTGCGGGTTGAAACCTCGCGCTGAGAGCGTACGACTCCGGCCTGCGGACATTGCGCCTCGACGCGTCGGATGACCGGAGATCGGAAGCCCCGGCGCGGGAGTTCCGATCCCGCATTGCGGATCTTCGGGACCGCTGCTATCTGCGTGTCGAGGTTGACGTATAGGTAAACTGAAGAACGTATGCGACGCCCTGGGCCGCGGAGCGGCGGGGCCGAGCCATAGGGAGCTGTACTCAATGAAGAACGTGGTCATCGCGGGCTACGCGCGCTCGCCGTTCCATTTCGCGGGCAAGGGAGAACTGACCCGCGTACGGCCCGACGACCTGGCCGCCCAGGTGGTGCGCGAGCTGGTCGTCCGCACCAAGGTCAATCCCGCCGATATCGAGGACCTGATCATCGGTTGCGCCTTCCCCGAGGGCGAGCAGGGCTTCAACATCGGCCGGCTGGTGGGCCAGCTTGCCGACCTTCCGATCACCGTCGCCGGCGTAACGGTCAATCGCTTCTGCGGCTCCTCGATGCAGTCGGTGCACATGGCAGTCGGCCAGATCGCCATCGGCGCGGGCGAGGTCTTCATCTGCGCGGGCGTCGAGAGCATGACCCGGGTGCCGATGGGCGGCTACAACCCGCTGCCGAACCCCGAGCTGGCCAAGCACTCCGCCGCCTATATCGGCATGGGCGAGACGGCCGAGAACGTGGCCAGCAAGTACCAGATCCCCCGCCCGGTGCAGGAAGCCTTCGCCGTGCGCAGCCACAAACGCGCCGCCGAAGCCCAGGCCTCTGGCCGTCTCGACGCCGAGATCGTGCCGATCAAGACCAAGACCGGCGTGGTGGACAAGGACGGCTGCATCCGTCCCGGCACGACGGCCGAGACCCTGGCCGGGCTGAAGCCGGCCTTCGACCAGGCGGGCACGGTGACCGCCGGCACCTCCTCGCCCCTGACCGACGGCGCGTCGGCGGTGCTGGTGACCAGCGAGGAGTACGCCAAGGCGCACGGGCTGGAGATCCTGGCCCGCATCAAGAGCGTCGGCGTCTCGGGCTGCGCGCCCGAGATCATGGGCATCGGCCCGGTCGCCGCCAGCCGCAAGGCGCTGGAGCGCGGCGGGGTATCGGTCTCCGACCTCAGCGTGGTCGAGCTGAACGAGGCCTTCGCCAGTCAGGCGCTGGCCTGCATGAGCGACCTTGGCCTCAACGAGGACATCGTCAACCTCGACGGCGGCGCCATCGCGCTGGGGCACCCGCTGGGCGCCACCGGGGCCCGCATCGTCGGCAAGGCGGCCTCGCTGCTGAAGCGGGAAGGCGGCAAGTACGCGCTGGCCACCCAATGCATCGGTGGCGGCCAGGGCATCGCCACCCTGCTGGAGGCGGTCTGAACCATGGCCGAACAGATCAAGTCCGAAGGGATCAGGAAGGTCTGCGTCATCGGCGCGGGCGTGATGGGGGCGGGGATCGCCGCCCAGGTGGCTAACGGCGGCGTGCCCGTCCTGCTGCTCGACATCGTCAGGCCCGGCGAGGCGGACCGTGACGCCGTGGCCAAGGGCGCGGTGGCCAAGATGCTCAAGACCGAGCCGGCCCCGTTCATGTCCCAGTCCGCCGCCAAGCTGGTCGAGACCGGCAATATCGAGGACCATCTTGACCGCATCGCTGAGTGCGACTGGGTGGTCGAGGCGATCATCGAGCGGCTGGACCTGAAGCAGTCGCTCTACAAGCGCATCGACGCGGTGCGCCGGCCGGGCACGGCGATCAGCTCCAACACCTCGACCATCCCGCTGGCCAAGCTGGTGGAAGGGCTGCCGCAGGCGTTCCAGCAGGAATTCCTGATCACCCACTTCTTCAACCCGCCGCGCTACATGCGGCTGCTGGAGATCGTCACCGGCCCGAACACCGATCCGGCGCTCGCCGGTAAGGTCGGGAGGTTCTGCGACCTGAAGCTCGGCAAGACCGTGGTGCGGGCCAAGGACACCCCCGGATTCATCGCCAACCGCATCGGCACCTACTGGATGCAGCAGGCGGTGATCCAGGCCATGGACGCCGGCCTCACAGTCGAGCAAGCCGACGCCACCCTGGGCAAGACCCTGGGGTTCCCCAACACCGGCGTGTTCGGCCTGTTGGACCTGGTCGGGCTCGACCTGATGCCGCACATCAACGCGAGCATGAGCGCCAGCCTGCCGCCCAGCGATCCGTTCCATGCCACCAACCGCGAGATGCCCCTGATCGCAAAGATGATCGCGGACGGCTACACCGGCCGGAAGGGCAAGGGCGGTTTCTACCGGATCAACAAGGCCGGTGGCGGCAAGGCCAAGGAATCCATCGACCTGAAGACCGGCGAATACAGCCCGTCCCGGCCGGTGGAGCTGCCCAAGGACCTGGCCCGCGACCCGCGCGCCCTGCTGGCCTCGGACGACAAGCTCGGCCGCTTCGCCTGGAAGGTGATGGCCCCGACGCTGGCCTATGCGGCCAGCCTGGTTCCCGAGATCAGCGACGACATCGTCGGCGCCGACACGGCGATGAAGCTCGGCTTCAACTGGAAGTTCGGCCCCTTCGAACTGCTCGACAAGCTCGGCCCCAAGGCCGTCGCCGACCGGCTGGCCAAGGACGGCGCGCCCGTGCCCGAGTTGCTGCGCAAGGTGGGCGACGGGACCTTCTACAAGGTCGAGGGCGGCCAGCGCCTGTCCTTCGGGACCGACGGCCAATACCACGCGGTGACCAAGCCCGAAGGCGTGCTGAAGCTTGAGGATGTCAAGCTGGTCTCCCAGCCGCTGCTCAAGAACGGCTCGGCGGCCGCCTGGGACATCGGCGACGGCGTGGTCTGCTTCGAGTTCACCGGCAAGATGAACGCGCTCGACGAGGGCGTCGTCAGCCTGCTCGGTAAGACGCTGGCGCTGGTGAAGGACAGGTACAAGGCGCTGGTGGTCTATACCGACGCCGACAACTTCTCGGTCGGGGCCAACCTGGGCTTGGCCCTGTTTGCCGCCAATATCGCCGCCTGGGGCGAGATCGAGCGTTCGATCAGCGGCGGCCAGCAGGCCTACAAGGCGCTGAAGTACGCGCCCTTCCCGGTGGTGGCGGCTCCGGCTGGCATGGCGCTGGGCGGCGGCTGCGAGATCTGCCTGCACGCCGACGCCATCCAGGCCCACGCCGAGACCTACATGGGACTGGTGGAGTGCGGCGTGGGGGTGATCCCGGGCTGGGGCGGCTGCGGCGAGATGCTCGACCGCTGGAAGACCGCGCCGGGCATGCCCAAGGGGCCGATGCCGTCGCTGACCAAGGTGTTCGAGAATGTCTCCACCGCCAAGGTCTCCAAGTCGGCGGCCGAGGCCAGGGAGCTGATGTTCCTGAGACCGTCGGACGGGATCACCATGAACCGCGATCGGCTGCTGGCCGACGCCAAGGCCAGGGCGCTGAAGCTGGCGGAGGACTATGCGCCGCCCGCCAAGCCCGAGTTCCGCCTGGCGGGGCCGAGCGGCAAGGTCATCCTCGACATGGCGGTGGACGGTTTCCACAAGCAGGGCAAGGCCACCGACCACGACGTCACCGTCGCGGGCGAGTTGGCCACGGTGCTGTCCGGCGGCGAGGCCGATCTGATCGACGTGCTGAGCGAGCAGCAGGTGCTCGACTTGGAGCGGGCCGCTTTCCTGCGTCTGCTCAAGACCCCGCAAACCCTGGCCCGCGTCGAGCACATGCTCGAAACCGGCAAGCCGCTGAGGAACTGAGACGATGCAGACCTACAATGCACCGCTCCGGGACATGCGCTTCGTGCTGCACGAGTTGCACGGCCTGGACAAGCTGAACGCCTACCCGAAGTACGCCGACTTCACCCCCGACGTGGTCGACAGCGTGCTGGAGGAGGCGGCCCGGATCGCCGCCGAGGTGCTGCTGCCGCTGAACGCGGTGGGCGACCAGGAAGGCTGCGTGCTGGAGAACGGCGTTGTCCGCACGCCCAAGGGCTTCAAGGCGGCCTACGACCTGTTCCGCCAGGGCGGGTGGGCGTCGCTGGGCTCCGATCCCCAGTGGGGCGGCCAGGGCCTGCCGGAAAGCGTCAACAAGCTGGTCGAGGAGATGATCTCCGCCACCAACTGCGCCTTCGGCCTGTATCCGGGCCTGACCCACGGCGCTACCCGCGCCATCGAGGGCCACGCCACCGACGAGCTGAAGCAGGCCTACCTGCCCAAGATGATCGAGGGGACCTGGTCCGGCTCCATGTGCCTGACCGAGGCTCATTGCGGCACCGACCTCGGCCTGCTGCGCACCCGCGCGGTCCCCAACGGAGATGGCAGTTACCGCATCGACGGCTCCAAGATCTTCATCTCGGCCGGCGAGCATGACCTGACCGAGAATATCATCCACCTGGTGCTGGCCCGGCTGCCCGACGCGCCCTCCGGGGTGAAAGGCATCAGCCTGTTCCTGGTCCCGAAGTTCCTGCCCAACGCCGATGGCGCGCCCGGGCCGCGCAACGGCGTGCTCTGCACCGGCATCGAGCACAAGATGGGCCTGAAGGGCTCGGCCACCTGCCAGCTGACCTTCGAGGACGCCAAGGGCTGGCTGATCGGCGAGCCGCACAAGGGCATGCAGGCCATGTTCACCATGATGAACGTGGAGCGCCTGGCCGTGGGCGTGCAGGGTCTGGGCATCGGCGAGGCCGCCTACCAGGCCGGCGTCGTCTACGCCAAGGACCGCCTGCAGGGCCGCTCGCTGTCCGGGCCCAAGCGCCCCGACCTGCCGGCCGACCCGATCATCGTGCACCCGGACGTGCGCCGGATGCTGATGACCATGCGGGTCTACGCTGAAGGCTCCCGCGCGGTGGGCGGCTGGGTCGCCCACGCCATGGACGTGGCGGAGGCCACCGACGATCAGGCGCTGAGGGAGGAGATGGAGGACTTCATCGCCCTGATGACCCCGGTGGTGAAGGCGCTGTTCACCGACCTGGGCTTCGAGGCCTCCAACATGGCGGTGCAGGTCTACGGTGGCCACGGCTACATCCGCGAGCATGGGGTCGAGCAGTACGTGCGCGACTGCCGCATCTCGCAGCTCTACGAGGGCACCAACGGCATCCAGGCGCTGGATCTCGTCGGTCGCAAGCTGCCCGCCCACATGGGCCGCTACCTGCGCCGTTTCTTCCACCCGGTGTCGGAGTTCATCGCCGCCAACAAGGAGGACGCCGCGGTCGGCAAGCTGGTCGAGCAGCTGGAACGGGCGTTCGGCGCGCTGCAGTTCGCCACCGCCCAGCTCGCCCAGTCCTCGCTGAAGGACCCGGAGGAGGCGGGCGCCGCCGCCACCGACTATCTGCGGCTGATCGGGCTGGTCTCGATGGGCTACATGTTCGTGAAGTCGGCCAAGATCGCGGCGGAGAAGGCCCCGACCGCCAATGGCGACGCCGGCTTCTACGAGGCCAAGCTCGTCAGCGCGCGGTTCTTCGTCGACCGCATCCTGCCCCAGGCGACGGCCCTGTTCCTGGCCATCAAGTCGGGCAAGGCCTCGATGATGGCGCTCGAGGAGGCCGCGTTCTGAACATAACCCCGGAAACCCCGGCGGCGGCCGACCCGCCGCCGGGGTTCGTCGAACTGCCCAGCCTGAACCTGACCAGTTTCGACGCCTTCGCCCGGCCCTGGTTCCTCAAGGAGGAGGGCGGGGCGCTGGTCGGCGGCTTCCGTGTCATGTCACACCAAACCAACCCTAATGGCGTGTGTCATGGCGGTATGTTGGCCACCTTCTGCGATGTGCACATGTCAATCGCGGCGGTCTACCAGCACAGCCTCGCGCCACGGCTGCTGCCGACCGTGAGCCTGTCGCTGGATTTCCTGCAGCCGATCCCGCTGGGCGCGTGGGTGGAGGGCCGCGCGCAGCTCCTGCGCGCCGGCCGCCGCCTGGCCTTCATCCAGGATTTGCTGACGGTGGACGGGGTTCCCGCCGTGCGGGCCAGCGGCACGTTCAGCGTCCCGTCTTCCGACACCGGCGGCGAGGAGATGCGCGCCCGGTTCCGGCAGCTGCTGGGGCTTTAGAGGTCCAGAGGGCCGCCCGGTCGGTAGCGCGCCTCGATCACCGCGTGGTCGTGGTCCAGCGCGATCACCGCGTCCGCCCGCGCCGGCATCTCGGCCAGGATGTGGCGGGTCAGTCGCTCGTAGTGCTGGATGAAGCGGCCGATCTCGGCGTCGGCCATCACCCGCCGGCCGGCGTCGCCGGTCTCCGCCAGCCGCGCGGCCAGCTTGTGTTCCTGCAGGGTGCGCCAGGCCAGCACCTGTTCGAAGCCCGGCGCCTGGATCAGCACCAGCGCGTCGAGACGGCCGAACAGGCGCTGGTAGTCATCCGCCAGTCGGGCATTGACCTCGCGCCGCCAGTCTCCGTCGGGGTCTTCGTCCCGTTCCAGGGCGTTGACGGCGACATCCAGCGCCGCGACCGCCTGCGGAACAGCCCCGACGCACCAGCCCTCGAACAGCACCACGTCCACGGGCGCGGGCTGTTTCGGCCACGCCGCTTCAGGAAAGGGTGTGTCGGTCGCCTTGTCGAAGCGGGGCAGGCGCACAGCTCCCACCGAGTCAGGGCGAGTCAGCGCGTCGAGCACCCGCTCGCCCAGGGCCACGTCGTGGGTGCCAGGAACCCCGCGGGTGGCGAACAGCGGATGATGCTCTTGAGCCAGCGCCACGCGGGTCTCGCGGGTCAGATACAGGTCGTCCAGCGATAGCACCGCCACCGTGCGCCCCTGCGCTTCCAGCAGTCCCTGCACGAAGGCAGCCATGGTGGACTTGCCGCTGCCCTGGGCGCCGCACACGCCGACGATCACTGGGCGCCCCAGCGCATCGCGCAGCCGGTCGATCCGGATCGCCAAGGGCGCCAGCACGTCGCGCGCGGTCGCGGCGTAGCCGGATGGCAGGGCGTGCTCGGCGATCAGCTCGCCGATGCGGTGGTCGAGGTCGACTTGCATTCGCTTAGCCCGGCTTGGCGATCCGCCCGGTGCAGCGGGCCGCGTCATCGTAGAGCACCGCGTTGGAGAACACCGCCACCTCGCACAGGATGTCGCCGCCCTCCGCCTCCGCCCACAGGTAATTGCGCTCCACCTGCACCTGGCGTCCCGATGGCGCGAAGCCCTCGTAGGTGTCGCCCCAGGGCGTGATCCTGGACAGCTCCCGCCAGGACAGCGTCAGGGCCCGGCTCAGTTCGTCCGCGGCCATCTGTTCGAATTCAGGCGAGGCAGGCACGGAGATTCCCCAAAATCGTCTCATCCACGGCGCGGCGGCGCCATGACGCTTCGTGAATGCGCCCGACCCTGTTAGCAGCGCCAGCACTGAAGGAGAACGCGCGCCGATGTTTCGCCGCCTGTACGAACGTATCCTAGGCCTGGCGGGCAGCCGCTGGGCGCTGCCGACCCTGGCCGCGGTGGCCTTCGCCGAGAGTTCGTTCTTTCCCCTCCCGCCTGACGCGCTGCTGGGCCCCATGGTGCTGGCGCGGCGCGAGCGGGCCTGGCTCTACGCCTTGGTGACGACGGTGGGGTCGGTGGTGGGCGGCCTGTTCGGCTACGCCATCGGTTATTTCCTGGCGCCGCTGGGGATCAAGCTGCTGGCGCTGATGGGCCATGCGGGCGGGCTCGCCACCTTCCAACACTGGTACGCCGCCTACGGCCTGTGGGTGATCCTGATCAAGGGGCTCCTGCCGATCCCATACAAGCTGGTGACGATCGCCTCGGGGCTGGCGAAGTTCAACCTGCCCATGTTCGTTGCGGCCTCGGTGGCGACGCGGGGCGCGCGGTTCTTTCTTGAAGCGGCCCTGCTCCAGCACCCCCAAGCCAAGACGCTCGTCGACCGTCACCTGAACGTGGTGATCGCCCTGGCCGTGCTGGCGGTGATCGCAGTGGTGGTCTCGGTCAAGCTTATCGGCTGAAGCCGCTTCCGCCCGGCCACGGCTCCGATTAGATACGGCTCCATGGCCTGGCAATCCAAGTACAAGAACGTCAAACCCGTAACCCCGCGGTGGTTCATCGCGGCGGCGGTCGTCTCGGCGCTGATGCTGGCGACAGCGCACGCTTTCGAGACCTTCGGCCACCTCGCGCCGTGCGAGCTGTGTCTGCACCAGCGCGAGGGCTACTGGGCCGCGCTGTGGGTCGGGCTGATCGGCTATGGCGTGGCGCGCTGGCGCCACGATCTGGCCCGACCGCTGCTGCTGCTGGTCGCCCTGGTGTTCCTGGGCGAGACCGTGGTGGCCGCCTACCATGCCGGGGTCGAATGGAAATGGTGGGCGGGCCCCGCCCGCTGCACCGGCGCGCGTACCTCGGTCTCGGCCTCGGACATGTCGGCCCTGCTCAGCGGGGCCAAGATCCACATCGTACGCTGTGATGAGGCGGCCTGGCGGATGTTCGGCTTGTCCATGGCCGGCTGGAACACCCTGGTCGCCTTGGCCTTGACGGTCGTAAGCGTGGTGATGGCGCTGCGGCTGAGGACACGCCGATGAGCGTCAAGCCCTCAGCCCGTCCTGGTCCCGGCGCGGCCAAGGCGCGGCTCGCTGAAATCCTGCGCGTCGACCATGCCGGCGAGCTCGGCGCGGTGTCGATCTACCGTGGCCAGCAGGCGGTGTTCCTGTCCGCCCGGCGCGAGATGCCCATCGCCGACAAGCTGGGCGAGATGCAGGCGCACGAGGCGGCCCACCTGGAGGCCTTCGACAAGCTGCTCACCGATCGGCGGGTGCGTCCGACCCTGCTGGCTCCGCTATGGCGGATGGCCGGCTTCGCGCTCGGCGCCGGCACCGCCCTGCTCGGCGAGAAGGCCGCCCATGCCTGCACCGAGGCGGTCGAGACGGTTATCGAGCAACACTACGCCGAGCAAATCCAGGAGCTCCGCACCCGCGAGCCCGAGTTGGCCGAGGAGCTCTCCCGCTATCGCGACGACGAGGTGGCCCACCGCGACCACGCGGTGGAACAGGGGGCCCACGAAGCGCCCGGCTACGCCCTGCTGTCGGCGGTCATTCGCACGGGTTGCCGCGCAGCGATCAAGCTGGCCGAGAAGGTCTAGGAAGGCCGCCTCACTCCTTCGCCAGCGGGTGGGCGCTTTCCACCGTCTGGCGCAGCCGTTCCCCGGTCACGTGGGTGTAGATCTGGGTGGTGGCGATGTCGGCGTGGCCGAGCAGGGTCTGCACCGCCCGCAGGTCGGCGCCCCCCTCCAGCAGGTGGGTGGCGAAGGCGTGCCGTAGCACGTGGGGACTAACGCGCGCCGGATCGATTCCCGCCCTGGTCGCCGCCTCGTCGAGTAGCTGGGCGACCCGCCTCGGCGTCACGCGCCGCGATGCGCCACCCGACGGGAACAGCCATGGATTGGCCTTGTCGCCCTTGGGTAGGAAGCCCGGGCGGTATTCCAGATAGGTCTTCACCGCTTCGCGGGCCGCCATGTTGAGCGGCGCGAGCCGTTCCTTGCCGCCCTTCCCCTTGACGATCAGGTAGGCCGGATCCCTGGCCACAGCCTGCAATGTCAGGGCGGTCAGTTCCGAGATCCGCAGGCCGGCGGCGTAGAGCGTCTCGATCATGCAGGCCAGGCGGGCCGCCTCGGGCGGCTCCAGCGCGTCGGCGGCGGCGATCAGCCGTTCGATCTCCTGGCGCGACAGCAGCTTGGGCAGGGCGCGGCCCATCTTCGGGGCGTCGACCCGGCGGGAAGGGTCGTCCTTGCGCCAGGCCTCCTCCAGGGCGAAGCGGAAGAACTGTCGGACCGAAGCGCGCCGCCGCGCCGCCGTCGCCGCTGACAACCCTCGCGCGCCGAGGTCGGCGAAATAGGCTTCCACCTCCTCCATCGACGCGGTCTCCAGCGGACGTCCCCGCGCGGCGGTGAAAGCGTTGGCGTCGTCCAGGTCGCGGCCATAGGCGGTCAGCGTGTTGCGGGCCGCAGCGCGCTCGGCGGCCATCATCTCCAGGAAGGTCTCGATACGGTGCGTGGTCATGGGGAACGACTGAGGCGGGGCGTGGCGCAGCTTGGCCCGTTCGTGTTAAGTCCTGGTGTCTTATGGCGGAGCCGCAACAAGCCTATCGTGAAGCGGAGCCCACGTCCGCATCCAGGCCACATCCGCGCCTGCGTGCGCGCTCCATCGTGCTGGTCGGGCTGATGGGCGCGGGCAAGACCACTGTCGGCCGAGGGCTGGCCTCGGCGCTCCGGATGCCCTTCCGCGACGCGGACCACGAGATCGAGCGC
>JBARAK010000322.1:0-7191 GCA_049791955.1 Caulobacteraceae bacterium | reverse complement strand
TTGTCGATGTGTCGTCATCGTCGTCGACGAGCTGGCCGGCCGTGTCATCGCCGAGCGCGGCGTGCGCCATGGCCGGATCACGCGGATGCCGGCGGACATCACCCGCCAGCGCCACGCCCACAGCGGCGAGGCGCACGAGCACGTCCACGTCAGAGTGCGGGACGCGGGCTGAAGGCAGGCTCGCCGCCGCGATAGACGGCGGTCTCGCCGGGCGGCGCGTCAGGGGTTTCGGCCGCCTTGCCCGATGAAGGCCGGCCCCGATCGGAGTCGCGGTAGAGCAGGGTGATCCCGAGCACCGCCAGCGCCCCGAAGATCAACGGTATGGCGGGGACCAGCAGGAGCTGATGCAGCGACAGGTGCGCAGCCAGGAGTTGGGCGGCGACCATCGGGCCGGCTATGGCGCCCAGCCGCCCGACCCCGTGGGCCCAGCCGGCGCCGTTCGAGCGCACCCGCGTCGGATAGATCATGCCGGCCGAGGCGCTGAGCCCGAGCTGGGATCCAAGCACCGTGTAGCCGGACAGGAAGACCAGCGCCATCAGCGCCGGTTGCCCGAGATGGGGCGTCCCGACCGCGGCCACCGCCGGAATGGCGAGCAGGAACAGCACCACCAGGCCGATGCGGCCGAAGGTGTCCAGCACCCGCCCGATCGACAGCCCTCCGGCGATGCCGCCCACATAGTACATGGAGGCGACCAGGGCCGCCCGGCCGGCGGTCAGGCCCGCCTCGCGCATCAGGGTGGGCATCCAGCTATTGAGGAAGAAATTGACCATCAGGGCCGCGGCGAAGGCGACCCACAGCAGCGGGGTGGCGAATTTCAGGCCGCCGCGGAACAGCTCGCCGATCTGCGCGCCGCCGCCACCGGCCTCGCCGACCACGAAACGGGCGCTGGGTGTAGGCGGCGGCCCCGGCCGCAGGCGCTGGACCAGCCGGCGCACTTCGCCCTCGCGGCGACCGCTCAGCACCAGGAACTTGATCGACTCCGGCAGCAGCAGGGCCAGCACGGGCGCCATCACGATCGGGAAGGCTCCGCCGATCAGGAACAGCAGCCGCCACTGCGCCGGGGGCAGCAGGGTGCTCATCAGGGCGGGGGTCAGGCCGCCGAAGGTGAGGCCCAGAAAGGTCAGGATGGTGAAGGTGGCGCGCTGGCGCTGGGGCGAGAACTCCATGTTCAGCGCCGTCACGTTCGGCAGCAGGCCGCCGAGGCCCGCGCCGACCATGAAGCGGAACAGTTCGAGCTGGCCGACGCTGTTCGCCCGCGCGCAGGCGAGGCTGAAGACGCCATAGAGCAGGCTGGCCGCGATCACGCCGCGCTTGCGGCCGAAGCGGTCGCCGATGAAGCCGAACAGCGGCGCGCCGAACAGCATTCCGACCAGGCCGGCGCTGAACACCAGGCCCATGGCCGCGTGCTTGATGTTCAGGGTGTGCATGACCCCGCCCGCCGCATAGGCCGTGGCCGCCAGGTCATAGCCGTCGGAAAGCATCACCAGGAAGGTCAGGCCGATGACCTGGGCGCACAGCAAACCGGGCTTCTGATCATTGACCAGACGGGTAACGTCGATGATCTCGTCCGACATCTTCCATCCCTTGTATCGTATTTCGGGTCGCCATCTTGTCGTGGCGTTGGCTTGTCTTGAATTGGGTCGGTCAGGCCGGGTCGGTCGCATCTTCCTGGACGCGGCCGGCTTCCCAGCGGGTTCCGATTTCTTCGCTGGTCGGGAAGATCAGCGACTTGATGACGACGGGCGCCGCGCCGGAACCGGGGATCACCTCGCCGATGTCGATGTAGTCGAACGGCTTCAGGTCCAGTCCGTCGATCGAGACGATGGGATTGGTCAGCCGCAGCTCCTCACGGAAGTGCATGCCGATCAGCCCGCCCAGGTCCCGGTCGCCGACCAGGATCAGCGCATGCCCGCGCATAAGGCCCGGCTCCAGCGCCTTGGCCAGGCCGCGGCAGAGGCCGTCCAGGCGATGGAAGGTCGCCGAGCCCCGCCAGCGCAGGAACACCGCGACCGGAACCTCCAGCGCGCCCAGGTCGACCCGGTCGAGGCCCGCCGTCAGGGCGGCGGCGACGGCTTCGGGTTCGATGACCTCGCCGTCCAGCGGCAGGTCGGCGGCGACCACGGGGATGTTGCGCTGGGGCAGCGCGTCGTCGGGGGAGACGAAGATGGTGCTGCCGCTCACCTGCACGGTGTACTGCGAGGCGCCGATGACCGTGGCCCGGATGGTCTGCATCGGGACCTCAGGCTCTACGCCCAGCCGTTCCAGCCGCTCGCGGATGGCGCCGCCGAGCAGTGGGCCCAGGTCGCCGAAGCGGGTCTGCTGGCGGCCGTAGAGGTATTCCGAGACGCCGCCGGAGAAGGTGACGACCTCGAGTTCCTGCTTGCCGGACAGGGGAGCGAGGCGGTGCAGGTCGACCCGGCCCTGGCCCGTGGGGACGCCATGCAGGGCGTCGATCAGGCGGTCGGCCATGTGGTCCGCCAGCCGCTCCAGCTCGCCTTCGGCCGGAGCCTCGCCGACCCGCAGGTCGATCCCGAGGTCCGCGGCCAGCCGGCGGCCGGCCTCCTCCATGCGGGTCACGCGGCCGTCCTCGTCGAAGCAGACCAGGCGCGCGCCGAGATCGATGGCCGTTAGCTCCGCGATCTCGCCCGCCACGCAGACGGCGATCTTGGAGGTGCCCCCGCCGATGTCGACATTGGCCACGGTCTTGCGGTCGCGGATCGAGCGCCGGATGGCCCCCGATCCATGCGCCGCCATCACGGTCTCCAGGCTGTCGCCGGCGCTGACCGCCACCAGCTTGCCGGACTGGCTGGCGAACAGCTCGCCGATGTTGCGGGCGTTACGCCGCCGCACCGCGACCCCGGTGAGCACCAGCGCGCCGGTGTCCACGTCCTCGGGCTTCAGGTTGGCCCAGGCGAAGGTGTCGGCGAAGAACTCGCCGAGCTTGCCGGCGTCGATCAGGCCCTCGTCCGTGTAGGGCGTGAGCATGATCGGCGACTGGTGGACCACCTCGCGGGAAACCACGACGTAGCGGGTGTCGAGGCGCTCCAGCACGATGCGGGAGAACACCAGGTGCGAGGTGGCCGAACCGATGTCCACCCCGATGCTGAGGAGGCGGATCTCGTCCTCCTCAGTCATGGTCCGCCTGGAGGTGGCGAAGAAGACCCGCCCGCCCGCTGCGTCGTCGCTGGCCATGTCAGTCCAGCTTCACGTCGACCTTGGCGCCCGGCTCGTACCAGGCCGGGTCCATGCGGTTCTCGACGCCGTTCTTGCGCAGGGTCTCCTCGTACTCTTCGCGGATGTGGGGGTCCTCCATCCAATAGGGGATGGCGCTGCCGCCCTCGTCGAGGTCCATGGCGGTGTAGTCGGTGTGCTGCTCGCCGGGCGGGCCGGGCTCGCGGCCAGGGGAGTGCGGGCCGAACCAGGCGGTGAGGCGGAACGGGTCCTTGGAGACGCTGAAGTGCTGGTGGTTCCAGCGCGCCCCGCCGGGAGCGGCGGTGACCAGGCCCACAGGCTCGTAGTCCAACCGCTGCACCTTGTCGGCGTGGCCGTCCTTCCAGGGGGTCGGGCCGAGCTTCTCGGGCCAGGTGTAGGTGTAGCCCTTGCCCTTGATGCAGATCAGCACCGCAGCCGAGGTGTGGGCGTGGGCCTTGGAGTAACGCCCGTTCTCGTGCTGGCCCACCCACAGGTAGAAGGTGTTGCCGGTCATGAACGGCTCCAGGCGGCGATAGCCGGGGGAGCGGCGGTTATCCAGCGGCAGCTCGCAGTTGACGATATCGGGCAGGAAGTTGGACCGGCGCATGGCCAGGCCCCGCACCGGGTCCGGCTCGATCTCGTCGTTGGGCTTGTAGAAGTCCTCCGCCCCGCTGAACCGGTCGCGGAACTGGTAGGGCGTGTTGAAGATCATATCGACGTTGTCGATCAGGTTCATCAGGTTCGGCGCGGTGGTGCCGCCGAGCAGCAGCGCTGGGCTCGAGGTGGCGTTGACGATCCGGTACATGGCGTTGACCGGGATCGAGAACAGCGAACCCTGCTGCCACTCGAACACGTGGCGCTTGTTCTCGCCCTCCAGCCAGACCTCGGTGGAGCCGCGGCCCTCGACCACGAAGAAGATCTCCTCGTAGATATGCTTCTCGGGGTTCAGCGCGCCGGAGCCGGGCACTTCTACAATGTAGCAGCCCCACTTGCCCTCGGTGCCGTAGAGCTGGATGTAGCTGCCGCGGCCGCCGCGGCGCGCCCAGGGGGCGAGGTCCAGGTTCTGCACCTTGCTGACGCCCAGCGCGCGGACGATCGGGATGCCTTCGGACTCCATGAACTTGTCGTAGGGGGTCTTCGGACGGCCGAACTTGCCGTAGCCGGCCCGCTTGTTGCCCGAGGGTTCGTGCCAGTGGACCTGGCCGCCAATCGCGTCGTGCGCCATCTCAAACTCCCAGTTTGGGTCTCCCGGACCGGACCGAAACGGCCGCCCCGGAAGAGAAGTGCGCTATGCGCACAATATTGCGCGTTTCCGCACACATCAGGACCCGTCGCACGGCTTTGTCAACCGTCGGCAGGTTGCACGCCGGGTTCATCTGATCCCGGCGAGGGTTGGAAAAAAGGCGCCCGCCCACCCGATCACGGGCGGGCGCCCAGTCAGGCCGCCCCGGAGGAAATGTGCGGCCGACCCTGGTTTTTTGATCGTCAAGACGTCAGCCCCCCAGCGCATGGATCATGTCGGGGACCATGCCCGCGTCGCTGAACACGCTCAGGGTGCGGGTCCAGGGCCTGAGCTCGCGCAGGCTGCTGGAAAGAGCGTCGGATGAGGTCTGCGGCGTTTGCAGGATGATGCCCGAGGTCTTCACCCCGCGCGCCACGCAGGCCTCGCCGATGACCGAGGCCCCCGTCGCCGGGTCGCCGGCGGTGGTGACCATCACCACCAGGTCGGAGGCGGCGATCTCATTCACCAGGTTTTCCGCATGGCCGGCGACGATATCGCACCACTGGTCCAGAGCCTCGCCCCGTGGGTCGGGCGCATCCTCCAGCCAGACCGAGCTGCGGAAGGTGGTGCGCCGCCACCCGTCCTTGGCGATGTCGGCCAGCAGGCGCGCGGCCCCCGCCTCCAGCGCCACCAGCATGATGGCGCGGGGCGTCGAGTTGGGCGCCGCGATCCTGTAGGCGGATTCGCGGGCGCTGGTGGCGCGTTCGGACTGGGCGATCATCGCGCGCTCCCGGCCCGAAGCTCTCGGGCCGACCTCATACCGAGGTGTGCGCGACGCCCAGGCGGGCGATCAGCGCCTCCCGGGCCGCATCCTTGAACACCTCGTCGGGCTTCAGGATGACGGCGGCGGAGCGGATGCTCTGTTCCACGGGATCGCGTCCGGGCGGGAGCTGACCCTTCTCGACCAGCGCCTTGGCGGCCTTGATCAGGCGCAGGCGGGCCATGATGATGCCGTTGTCGGTCGTGGTCAGGTTCTCCTTGGTGCGATCGACGATCGGACCCATGCTTTCCTGCAGCGAGGCGTCCTGCATGCCGATGCCCTCGACGCCGCTGTAGGTCGATCCCGCCTTCTGGGCCGCGCGGTCCATCAGGTAGTCGTTCGACTTGTTGGCCAGCGGGATGTAGGTCCCCGGCACGTACTTGACGTGGATGCCCTTGCCGTCGCGCATGGCCTGAACCTCGCTGTCGCTCAGCGGGCGCGTCGGGTGGTAGTCGAAGCTCCAGGCCCAGCAGGTTTCGTCGTCGATCGGCACCCAGAAATGGCCGTGGATCGGATGGTCGGCGCGCGGCGGGACCATGGTGAAGCACGGCATCACCCAGGGCGTGATGCGCCAGTAGTAGTTGCCGCCCTCCGCCTTGCGCCGGGCCCCGATGTAGAGGCCGGCGGGATGCTCGGCGACTTCGAAGAACGGCTGGGAGTCGTTGAGGTTGTAGGTATTGGCGTGGGCGCCCCGGAACAGCGGATCGGTGTTGAGGTTGCCGCGGTGCAGGAACGAGACGTGGGCGCTGTCGATCCCGCCTTCCAGCGCCTGCAGCCAGTTGCACTCCTGCAGCCGCTTGGACGAGAAGGTCTGGCTGGCCGGGACCGAGATGAACTCCCAGGCCGGCTCAGGGGGCTGGTCTTCGAGCGGCCCCATGTAGGTCCACAGGATGCCGCCCTTCTCGATCAGCGGGTAGTTCTTCAGCTTGATCTTGCCGCAGAAGCCGCTCTCGACCGGCTCGGAGGGGACCTCCAGGCAGCGGCCTTCCACGTCGTACTTCCAGCCGTGGTAGGGACAGCGGATGCCGCCCTCCTCGTTGCGCCCGAACCAGAGCGAAACGCCGCGGTGGGCGCAGAACTCGTCGATCAATCCATAGCGCCCCTCGCTGTCGCGCACAGCCAGCAGCCGCTCTGACAGCAGCTTTATGCGCACCGGGGGGCAGTCGTTCTCGGGCAGTTCCTCGGCCAGCAGGGCCGGCACCCAGTAGCGGCGGAACAGCTCGCCCATGGGCGTGCCGGGCCCGGTGCGGGTGACAAGCTCGTTCTGTTCAGGTTTCAACATGACGGGCCCTTCCGTTTACAGTCTTTGTGTTCAGGCTGCGGCTTTGCGTTGCTTCACATCCCGGAGGAGATCGGCGAGGCGGATGTCGGGGGAGGCGAGGGCGGCTTCGTCGAGCACAGCGCCCGACAGGATCAGCTCCTTCGCGAAACGCAGCTCGCGTGGCGCATCCAGCGCCGCCGCGCTGACCAGGCGGCCGTCCCTGACCTGCAGCACCAGGGCCGGTCCTTGGCCGGGCGTCCCGCGCAACAGGGTGCGGCAGCCGGGCTCGATCAGGCCGACCACCTGCAGGTTGACCCCGAACTGGTCGCTCCAGAACCAGGGGACCTCGGCATAGGGCGCGACGCCCCCCGCGATCGTGCGGGCCACCGCGATGGCCTGGTTCTGGGCGTTCTGCCAGGACTCCAGCAGGATGTGGCGCTTGAGCAGGGGATTGTAGTGGCGGGCCACGTCGCCGGCGGCGAAGACCAGGGGATCGGCGGTGCGGCCGAACTCGTCCACCACCACGCCGCGATCGACGGGCAGGCCGGCGTCGCGCGCCAGCTCGTCGTTGGGTTGGACGCCCACGCCCACCACCACGAGGTCCGCGACCAGGCGCTCGCCGCCGGTCATGCGCAGGACGATCTCGTCGCCCTGCCGCTCCAGCGCCTCAAGGCTGGCGTCCAGCCGGATCGCGAC
>JBARAK010000321.1:0-22478 GCA_049791955.1 Caulobacteraceae bacterium | reverse complement strand
AAGCCGCCGCGGCCGCCGCCGCTGCGCCTCCCCCGGCCGAAGAGCCCGTCGCTGAAGCGCCTGTCGCTGAAGAGCCCGCGGCCGAAGCGACCGCCGAAGCCTGATCCGAGACGGGTCCGCTCGATACCCCTCTCATCCCGGCCGCCTGCTTCGCTGCGATCGGGATGAGAGGCGATAAGGAATAGGTGGCGATGAAACTGGTCTTGGTGGGCCGCGTGGCCGGCGGGTTCGGGGTGCGGGGCGAAATCCGCATCAGCACCTACACCGAGGACCCTCTCGCCCTGTTGCGCTACCGCGACCTCAGGCGCGAGGACGGTTCGCCCGCCCTGGTGCTGCAGTCCGCCCGCGCGACCAAGGACGGGATCGTCGCCCGCGCCCCCGAGGTCGCGACCAAGGAGGCCGCCGACGCCCTGCGCGGCCTTCGCCTCTACGTCCCCCGCGAGACCCTGCCAGCGGTGGAAGACGAAGACGAGTTCTACCATGCCGACCTGATCGGGCTGGAGGCCGTTTCTCCCGACGGCGCCTCGCTCGGGCGGGTCAAGGCTGTCCACGACTTCGGCGCCGGAGACATCCTGGAGCTCGATCCGGGCGGCGGCCGGCCTACCCGCTACCTGCCCTTCACCCGCGACGCCGTACCCGAGGTTCACCTCGTCCAAGGTCGCCTGATCGCCATTCCGCCCACCGAGATCGTGGTCGAGGGCGAAAAGGCGGACCCAGAAACGCCTCAAGCCGAGTAGATATCGCCCCCATGCGCCTGAGCCGCCTTTTCTCCCCAGCCCTCATCGCCCTCGCGCTCGCCGCCTGTGCGACGGTTCCACGCTTCGAGGCCGCGGGCGACATCCACACCTTCCTGGTGGCGATCCGCGATGGCGACCAGACCGCCTTCGACAACCATGTCGACCGGGATGCGCTGAAGGCGCAGCTCAAGTCGCGCCTGATCTCCGACCAAGCCGCGAAGCACGGCGACAACAGCTGGCAGGCGTTGGGCGCCGCGCTGCTCGGCGGCCAACTGGTGGACGCCGGCGTAGACGCCTTTGTCCAGCCCGAGACCTTCCGCGCCGTGGCTATCCAGCTCGGCTACGCGCCCGACAAGCCCATCCCCAACCGCCTGCAGATCACCGCCTTCCTGCGCAATACCGGCGATGGGGTGGTGTGCGTGGTCACCCGCAAAGACGGCCCCTGCAGCCTGGTGTTCAAGGACGAGTCCGGAACCTGGCGGCTGATCGGCTACGAGGGCGACCTCGGCAAGCTGATGCGCAAGCATCATTAACCGCCGGCGCTTTCGAAATCTGCGGCGCCGGGGACTGGACATCCCGGCCGCCTCACTCTAAGTCCGCCCGCTTCCCGGCCGCAGGTTCGCGGCCATACGCTCCCAAGTGCGTCCGAACCGCACTGGCCGAGCCAGAGAGACATCCTATGAAACACGGCTCCAAGAGCCGGCGTGACGCCGGCCCGACCCAGCGTCAGTTGCGCGCGGGCGAACTGGTGCGCCACGCCCTGGCCGAGGTCCTCCGCGAGGAGGAAATCAACGACGGCGCCCTGGAAGGCGTCTCGGTCACCGTCACCGAGGTCCGCATGAGCCCGGACCTGCGCCACGCGATCTGCTTCATCGAACCTTTGGGCGGAGTGCACGTGCGCGCGGTGGTGGAGGGCCTGAACCGGGCCGCCAAGTTCCTGCGCGGCAAGCTCGGCCGCCATATCGACCTGAAGTTCACGCCTGACCTGCGCTTCATGCACGACGAGACCTTCGAAGAGGCCGACCGCATGGGTCGCCTCATCGCCGACGCCCGCCATCGCGACGAGTCGCTGCACGGCGAGGACGTGGACCAGGACGACGATGAGGCGCCGGTCGGCGGCTCCGTACGCGTCTTCCCCTCCGCCCCGAGCGACGAGGAAAAGGGCTGATGGGTCGTCGTCGCAAGAAGGGCGACGCCGTCAGCGGCTGGATCTGCCTGGACAAGCCGGTGGACATGGGCTCCACGGACGCCGTCTCGCGCATCCGCAGGCTCTACAACGCCCAGAAGGGCGGCCACGCCGGCACCCTGGACCCCCTGGCCTCCGGCATCCTGCCGATCGCGTTGGGCGAGGCGACCAAGACCGTTCCGTTCCTGATGGAGGCCGGCAAGAGCTACCGCTTCACCATCGAGTGGGGCGCCGCCACCGCCAGCTTCGACCGCGAAGGCGAGATCATCGCCCGCTCGGACGTGCGCCCGACCGTCGACCAGGTCGAAGCCGCCCTACCCGCGTTCATCGGGGAGATCATGCAGGCCCCCCCGCGTTTCTCCGCCATCAAGGTGGACGGCCAGCGCGCCTACGACCTCGCCCGCGAGGGGGTGGAGTTCGAGCTGGAAGCGCGCCCGATCACCATCCACCGCCTGGCCGTGACCGACGTCCCCGACGTCGACCACGTCACCCTGGAAATGGACTGCGGCAAGGGCTCCTATGTGCGCGCCATCGTGCGCGACCTGGCCGACGCCCTGGGCGCCTGCGGGCACGTTTCGGCGCTGCGGCGCACCCGCGTTGGAGCGTTCAGCGAGGAAAACGCAACGCCTCTGGAAAAACTCGCCGAAATAGAGCATATGGACGACCGCCTGGGGGTTCTGCTTCCGGTCGAGACCGCGCTGGACGACATCCCGGCCCTGGCCCTGACCACCGAAGACGCCTTCCGGCTCAAGCAGGGACGCAGTGTCGTCCTCGTTCCCCGTCAGGTGGAGGAGCTCCGTCCGCGTTTCGTCTCGCGCACCGTCGCGGGACATGATGCGAGCCGAACCGTTCTCACCACCTTCGAGGGACGGGCGCACGCCCTCTGTGAAATGCGCGCGGGAAGACTGAATCCGACCCGCATCTTTCATCTCGACCTGGAGTCATAATCGATGTCGATCACGCCCGACCGCAAGGCCGAACTGATCCATACCCACGCCCGCACCGAAGGGGATACGGGCAGCGCTGAAGTGCAAGTTGCGATCCTCTCCGAGCGCATCGCCAACCTGACCGAACACTTCAAGACCCACAAGAAGGACAACCACAGCCGTCGTGGCCTGCTGAAGCTCGTCTCTCAGC
Organism: Caulobacteraceae bacterium; assembly: GCA_049791955.1. GTDB lineage: Bacteria > Pseudomonadota > Alphaproteobacteria > Caulobacterales > Caulobacteraceae > CAHJWH01. The sequence continues at coordinate 19,418 of JBARAK010000321.1, read as the reverse complement.
GCCGCCGTCTGCTGGACCACCTGAACACCTCGGACAACGGCCGCTACAAGGCCCTGATCGAGACCCTGGGCCTGCGTCGCTAGTATCCTTTTGCCAAACACCGCGACCCTCGGGCCTGTCCCGGGGGTCGACGGTTTCTCCACCCTGGCGTTTCAGGGTGGCATTCGCCCGCGCTGACCGCGTGGGCCGCCCCTCGGAACAAAACCGGGGTGACGATAAAAGAGGATCGCCGCGGCGGTTCTCGCTCCACCGCTCTCTCCCGTCACAATCCCAGGGCAGAAAGCGGTTCCGGGCCGTAGCGCCCGCACTACGCGAGGGTCGCATGATCCTCGAACCTAAGCCCCGCCCTCATGGGAGCGTGCGGGGTCGATTGGAGAGGAAACCCCGGACCCGCCATAACGTCGCGCCCGTCCTGTCCGCCCCGCGAGGAATGGGCCTTGCGGAACCGAAAGAAGAGAAATGTTCGATATCAAGCGTAAGAGCATCGAGTGGGGCGGCCGCAAGCTGACGCTCGAAACCGGCCGCATCGCCCGTCAGGCCGATGGCGCCGTGCTCGCCACCTACGGCGAGACCACCGTCCTGGCCACCGTCGTGGCCGCCAAGCAACCAAAGGCCGGGATCGACTTCTTCCCGCTGACCGTGAACTACCAGGAGAAGACCTTCGCCGCGGGCAAGATCCCCGGCGGCTTCTTCAAGCGCGAAGGCCGTCCGTCGGAAAAGGAGACCCTGGTCTCCCGTCTGATCGACCGCCCGATCCGCCCCCTGTTCGTCAAGGGCTTCAAGAACGAAGTCCAGGTCGTCGTCACCGTCCTCAGCCACGACCTTGAGAACGATCCCGACATCGTCGCCATGGTCGCCGCCTCCGCCGCCCTGACCCTCTCCGGCGCCCCCTTCATGGGCCCGATCGGCGGAGCCCGCGTCGCCTATATCGACGGCGAGTACGTGCTGAACCCCACGCTGGACCAGTTGACCCCGGCCAACAAGATGGACCTCGTGGTCGCCGGCACCGCCGACGCGGTGATGATGGTGGAATCCGAGATCCAGGAGCTCTCCGAAGAGATCGTCCTGGGCGGCGTCACCTTCGCCCACAAGGCGATCCAGCCGGTGATCGAAGCCATCATCGAACTGGCAGAACACGCGGCCAAGGAGCCGGTGGACTTCCAGCCCACCGACGACCAGCCGATGATCGAGGCGATCAACAAGCTGGCCGGCGCCGATATCCGCGCCGCCTTCGCCATCAAGGAAAAGGCCGGCCGTCAGGCGGGCGTCTCCGCCGCCAAGGCCAAGGTGTTCGAAGCCCTGGCCAAGAGCGAAGCCAATCCCGAAGGCTTCGATCCGATCAAGCTCGGCTCCGCCTTCAAGGAAGCCGAAGCTCACGTCCTTCGCCGCGACATCATCGAGAACGGCCATCGCGTCGACGGCCGTAACGTGACCACCGTGCGCCAGATCGAATCCGAAGTGGGCATCCTGCCCCGCGCCCACGGTTCGGCCCTGTTCACCCGCGGCGAAACCCAGGCGCTGGTCGTGGCCACCCTGGGCACCGGCGACGACGAGCAGTTCATCGACGCGCTGGAAGGCACCTACAAGGAGAAGTTCCTCCTTCACTACAACTTCCCTCCCTACAGCGTGGGCGAGACCGGCCGCATGGGTTCGCCCGGCCGCCGCGAAATCGGCCACGGCAAGCTGGCGTGGCGCGCGCTGCGTCCGATGCTGCCTTCGGCTGAAGAGTTCCCCTACACCCTGCGTCTGGTCAGCGAGATCACCGAGTCCAATGGCTCGTCCTCGATGGCCTCGGTCTGCGGCGGCTCGCTGGCGCTGATGGACGCGGGCGTTCCGCTGAAGAAGCCGGTCTCGGGCGTGGCCATGGGCCTGATCCTGGAGCCGTCGGGCGAGTTCGCGATCCTGACGGATATCCTCGGCGACGAGGATCACCTCGGCGACATGGACTTCAAGGTCGCGGGCACCGCCGATGGCATCACCTCGCTGCAGATGGACATCAAGATCCCCGGCATCACCGAGGAGATCATGAAGCAGGCGCTCATCCAGGCGCAGGCCGGCCGTCTGCACATCCTGGAGGAGATGAACAAGGCTCTGTCCGGTTCGCGTGAAAACCTCGGTGAGCACGCCCCCAAGATCGAGACCATCAAGATCCCCACCGATAAGATCCGTGAAGTGATCGGTTCGGGCGGCAAGGTGATCCGCGAGATCGTGGAAAAGACCGGCGCCAAGATCGACATCCAGGACGACGGCACGATCAAGATCGCGGCTTCCGAGCAGTCCAAGATCGAGGCCGCGCGCACCTGGATCCAATCGATCACCCAGGAGCCCGAGATCGGCAAGATCTACGATGGCAAGGTGGTGAAGGTCGTCGACTTCGGCGCCTTCGTGAACTTCTTCGGCGCCAAGGACGGCCTGGTTCACATCAGCCAGATCAGCCAGGAAAAGGTCGGCAAGACCTCTGACGTGCTGGCCGAAGGCCAGATAGTCAAGGTGAAGCTGGTCGGCTTCGACGATCGCGGCAAGACCAAGCTGTCGATGAAGGTCGTTGACCAGGAGACCGGTGAAGACCTCACCGAGAAGCTGGCCGCCGAGCGCGCCGCCCGCGGCGAACCGGAAGAGGAAGAGCGTGGCGAACGCGGCGACCGGGGCGACCGAGGCGATCGTCCCCGCCGGCACCGCGACCGCGGCCCGCGCCGCTCGGACGACTAAGTCCGGCGCACAGCTGAAATGAAGACCCCGCCGGAGCGATCCGGCGGGGTTTTTCTTATTCCGCGTCTCTGTCGAAGAAAAAGAGAGGAAGGGAGCGCCTACCCCCGCATCCGGAGCCAGGCCGCGACCGCCCAGGCATGGCTTTCGTGGCGAAGGCGGGTGATCGCTTCGAGCGGCTCCAGCCAGACCAGATCATGGTCATCCTCGATCTTAAGGAGCTGCGCTTCGCCCGTGACCTCGACTTCCATCAGAGTCGAGATGTTGTTGGCGGGAACCCCGTCGCTCTTGACCATGTACTGGTTCGCGCGACCCAGGAGCCGTCTGGCGCAGACGACCAGCCCGGTCTCCTCACCGAATTCGCGCACCACAGCCGCTTGGGGCGTCTCGCCGGGGTCTATCCCGCCTCCAGGCAGGTCGAAATACGGCTGCTCACCGGGGCGCGTAACCTTCACCGCCGCAAGCTTCCCATCGCGAAGGGCCACACCGAAGGCGGCCGGGCGATAGGGATAGTCCTGGCCGCCGATGCGGACGCCGAACTGCAGGGCCCCATCGCCATCCTCGAGGCCAGGCCCCGTCACGTCAGTCATCCCCGTAGAACACCGTGAGCGGGACCGGCTTGCCGGCCTCGGCGTCACGCACAGAGAATTTCGGGTAACCAACCGAATCGTCCTCGCTGGCGTTCCAGGCGTCCACCACCAGGTCGCGCAGCTCGGTCGCACCGGCCGCCACCCGTTCGGTGGTGAAGGCGACCGCCTTGGGATCGGCGCTCTGGAACGCGCCGGTTCCCCAGAGCTGGTAGAGCGGCTCGACGAAGGTCCCGGTGGTGATCAGGAACTGGGCCGTGCAGGTGGCGATCGGGGTGCAGGCGCTGTATGGCCTCATGGCCGCCTGGACCCCTGCCAGCGTCACGTGATCGTGCACGAACGGCCCCTCGAATGGCCCGTGGATCTTGTCGGTGGTGTAGTTGTTCGGATTGGGGAACTTGCCCCAGCCGTTATAGTGGATGCTGACGTGCAGCGGCTGGCTGCCATCGCCCACGAAGTGCGCCCAGTAGCCCAGGTCGCGCAGGATGAGCACCTCGCGAAGGGTCAGATCGCGCCGGATCCAGGCGCGGTCCTCCGGCTTGGTCGTGGTCTTCAGCGCCGCGGTCTCGACCCGCCAGTAGGCAAAGTCCTTGACCAACTGCTGATAGCCCTCCTGGATCGTGTAGGGCAGATAGCCCGACTTGAACCCATCGGTTCCCGCATCACGCAGGGCGGCTTCAAAGCCTTCGCGCGTCGCTGGCAGATTGGCCAGGGCGGGACCGCCATTGACCTTGCCCTGGTCGTCCAGGTCGAGGAAGTGGCCAGGATCCAGATCGGGATCGTGCGGTGCGCCAGCGCCCTTGGACCGGTCAGGCTCGCGCGCCAGCTCGCCGATCTCCTGGATGGCGGCGGGCGTGCGTAGGAAGGCCGGGATGTCGCTTGGGAAGGCCGACGCCGCCGCTTCTCCGATCAGCCGATGGCCCATGGCGCCCCAAGCCCAGGCGCCGGATGCGGCGACGGGTCCCACGGTGATCAGGGCGGCGAGCGCTGCAACATGAGCGGTTGATTTCAGCATGGAAGGCCTCGGCGACGGGAAGGTCTGTCGATAGGCGAGCGGGCCGCGTGAGGCAACGCAAGTGCGCGGCCATGCGGATCGTTCCGACATCCCCGGCTTGAGCAGCGCGGCGATCCCCTCTATAGCCTCGCGCCGCATGGACAACGCCCCGGCCGACGCCGGCGACGTCGAGGCCGCGATCAAGGCCAAGGTGTTCGCCTTCCCCCACCCACATTTCCTGGGTGTCGACCGCCTTGATCGTCCGACTGTGGACGCGCTGCTCGACCTCGCCGACACCTTCGTCGCCCTGAACCGGCGGCTGGAGAAGAAACTCAGCCTGCTGCGTGGCCGCACGCTGGTGAACCTGTTCTTCGAAAGCTCTACGCGCACCCAGTCCTCGTTCGAGCTGGCGGCCAAGCGGCTCGGCGCCGACACCGTGAACATGTCCCCGCGCACCTCGTCGATCACCAAGGGCGAGACCCTGATCGACACGGCGGTGACGCTGAACGCCATGAAACCCGACCTGCTGGTGGTGCGCCATTCCGCCTCGGGCGCCGCCGCGCTGCTGTCCCAGAAGGTCAGCTGCAGCGTGGTCAACGCCGGCGACGGCTGGCACGAGCACCCCACCCAGGCCCTGCTCGACGCCCTGGCGATCCGCCGCGCCTTCGGCCAGGTCGGCGGGCTGACGGTGGCGATCTGCGGGGACGTCCTGCACAGCCGGGTCGCGCGCTCCAACGTCGGCCTGCTGCAGCTTTTGGGCGCGCGGGTGCGCCTGGTAGGACCGCCGACCCTGATGCCGGCCCAGGCCGATCAGTGGGGCGTCGAGGTGTTCCACGACATGCGCAAGGGCATCAGCGGCGCGGACGTGGTGATGATGCTGCGCCTGCAGCTGGAACGAATGGACGGGGCCATGGTGCCGTCCACGCGCGAGTACTTCCGCTATTTCGGCCTGGATCGCGAGAAACTGGCCTCGGCGGCGCCGAACGTCCGCGTCATGCACCCCGGTCCGATGAACCGTGGGGTCGAGATCGACTCCGAGGTGGCCGACGACACTTCCCTCAGCCTGATCCAGGACCAGGTGGAGATGGGCGTCGCGGCCCGTATGGCCGTGCTGGCGTCCCTGGCCGCGCGCCTGAGAAACGACCTATGAGCGCCGCTCGCCCGACCGCCTACGTCAACGCCCGCCTGCTCGACCCCGAGAGCGGCTACGACGGCCCCGGCTCGCTGGTGGTCGCCGAAGGCGTCATCGCCGGCGTCGAACACGCCCCGCGGATCGACAACGCCTCCCCCGACCTGGCCATCCATGACTGCGGCGGCGCCCTGCTGATCCCCGGACTGGTCGACCTGCGGGTGAAGACCGGCGAGCCGGGCTCCGAGCCGAAGGAGACGCTGAAGTCCGCCAGCCTCGCCGCCGCGGCGGGTGGGGTGACGACCATCGTGGTGCAGCCCGACACTGATCCGGTGGTTGACGAGCCTGCAGTGGTGGACTTCATCCTGCGCCGCGCCCGCGACATCGAACTGGTGCATGTGCTGGCCGCTGGCGCCGCGACGCGCGGCCTGGAAGGCAAGCGGATGGCCGAGCTCGGCCTGATGACCGAGGCCGGCGCAGTTTACTTCACCGACACCGAGCGGCCGATCGTCGACTCCAAGGTGTTCCGCCGGGTGCTGAGCTACGCTCGCGCCTTTGGCCGTCCGGTCGCCCACCGCCCGCTGGAGCCGTATCTGTCGGCCGGCGCCGTCGCCACCGAAGGCGAACTGGCCGGGCGGCTTGGGCTGTCCTCGGTTCCCGCGGTCGCCGAACGGATCATGCTCGAGCGCGACCTGGCGCTGGCCGAGCTGACCCAGGCGCGGCTGATCGTCGACCAAATCACTACCGAAGGGGCGCTGGACAGCCTGCGCCGGGCCCTCAACCGGGGCGTCAAGGCCACCGCCACCGCCTCGATCAACCATCTGTGCTTCAACGAAGTCGATATCGGCGATTACCGCACCTTCTGCCGACTGGACCCGCCGCTGCGGGCCGAGAGCGATCGCCAGGCCCTGATCGCGGCGCTGGCAGACGGATCGGTCAAGGTGGTCACCTCCGCCCACACCCCGGCCCCGGCCGAGGACAAGCGGCTGCCATTCTCGGAAGCAACGCCGGGTGCAATCGGGCTGGAGACCCTGCTCCCCGCGCTGCTCAGCCTGCATCATGAGCAGGGGCTGGACCTGGCGACCCTGGTGCGCACCGTCACCCTGGCCCCGGCCGAGCTGCTCGGCCTGCCCTGCGGCCGGCTGAAGAGCGGGGCCCCCGCCGACCTGGTGTTATGCGACCTCGACGCGCCACGGCTGGTCGATGCCGACAAGCTGCGCTCGAAGTCCAAAAACACGCCTTTCGACGGCCGCCGCCTGCAGGGCGAGACGCTGCTGACGGTGGTGGACGGACGCATCGTCTACGAACGAGACGCCTGAGCCTCAGAAGGCGTCCATGCCGGGATGGTAGCCGGGTGGCGGGATGGGCGGCGCCATGATGGCGGCCCACATACCGGGAGAGCCCTCGGCGCTTCGCACCTGGACGGACGCACTATGTATACCCGGTCCCTTATCGATCAGTTCCCCGCCGCAGTTGCCGCAGATGCTTCCGGCCGCCTGCTTCCGGGGCGCCCACAGCTCGATCACCCGTCCAGGCATCCGCAGGAATTCGACCAGCCGCGGATCGCCCTTCAGGGCGGCGCCGACACTGCGCACGGGCTCGGCCTTCGAGGTGGTGAAGGCGAGCTCATAGGTCTTGGCGCCGACCTCACCGGCCAGGCTGCGGAAATGCGCAGGCTGTTGGTCGTTGTTGAAACTTACCACGTAGGTCGCGCTGGGTTGGGTGCGAGCCGCAAAGAAGAAGCTCCGAAGGTCCGAACTCAGCCGCGCCTTCGCGTCCAGCAAATCCGGCTCGGGTGAAGACCCCACCGGAGTCAGCAGGAAGCCGCACCGGCTCATGGGCTCGCTGAAAGTCACCCTCATGAAGATCAGCCCCGGCGCAACTTCCTGACCAGGCTTGGGGTAGCTGTCCACAACATAAGGCGTGGTCACGGGCTGGCCCTGCGGGCGCGGGACGCCGCATGGGACCATGTGCAAAAGCTGGTCGTTCGAAGGGCCGGCGTCAGGCTTCCGCCCAGTCACCGTCACACCTGAGACCGTGCTCTTCGCTTCCGGCTCGGCTCCGGCCACCCGGGTTCCGGGCGCCACGAACAGAAGCGCCAAAGCCACGCCGGCCGCCCCACCCCATCGCCTCTCGCGCATGATCCCGCCGCCAGTCTTCGGCCTCAACACGCCCAAACGCTACCGTGGATTGATTTCCCTCATGTTGCGGATCGCAGAGCGATCGGAACCCCTAGTCCGGCGCGTGCGTCCCCTGCCCCATCAGCCCGTCCACGAACGGCTCCAGCCAAGCGTTGCGGACACGGCGACCGCGTTCGGCGTGGTAGACGTGGGCGAGTTCCGCGTAAGCGTGGTCGAAGTCGTCGTTGACGATGATGTAGTCGTACTGCTCCCACTTGGCGATCTCGTCGGCGGCGCGCGACAGGCGGCGCTCGATCACCTCGGCGGTGTCCTGGGCCCGGGCTTCCAGGCGGCGGCGAAGGTCGTGCATCGACGGCGGCAGGATGAAGACCCGCACCACGTCCTGCGGCGCCTGGGCCGCGACGCTGGCCGCACCCTGCCAGTCGATGTCGAACAGCACGTCGTGGCCCCGCTCCAGAGCCGCCATCACCGGCGCACGCGGAGTGCCGTAGCGGTTGTCGTGGACGTCGGCCCATTCCAGGAATGCGTCCTCGGCGATCATCACATCGAAGCCGGGACGGTCGACAAAGAAATATTCGCGCCCCTCCTGCTCTCCGGGCCTGGCGCCGCGGGTGGTGCAGGAAATCGACAGGTCCAGGTCCGCGTGGTCAGCCACTAGGCGACGCGACAGCGAGGTCTTGCCGGCGCCGGACGGGCTCGACACCACCAGCATCAATCCGCGCCTGGGCTTTGCAGCTGCGTAGGTCAAACGATCACCTGTGTTCCAGCGGCGGCGGGATCGGCGCACCAGCGAGGGCGGCGGAATCGGCCTGGCGCTTCTCGATCACACGCCAACGCGCCACGTTCTTGTTGTGCTCGGCCAGGGTGTCGGAGAATACGTGCCCTCCCGAACCATCCGCCACGAAGAACAGAGCCTTGCTGTCGGGCGGATCCATCACCGCCGCCAGCGAAGCTCGGCCAGGATTGCCGATCGGCCCCGGCGGCAGGCCGACATTGAGATAGGTGTTGTACGGACTGGCCGCGTGCAGTTCGGATTCCCGCAGGCCGTGACCGAGCGGCACGCCCCGGCTGACCGCGTAGATCACCGTGGGATCGGCCTCGAGCTTCATGCCCTGGCGCAGACGGTTGATATAGACGGCCGCCACCTTCGGGCGCTCGTCGTCCAGCGCGGTCTCACGCTCGATGATCGACGCCAGCGTCACCGCCTGGTTCACGTCGGTGAATGGCAGACCCGACCGGCGCTTGGCCCAAAGGACGGCGAGCAACCGATCACGTGCTTCGGTCATGCGCTGAAGCACGGCCGAACGCTGCTCGCCGCGGACGACCTCGTAGGTCTCCGGCAGGATCGAGCCTTCCGCAGGCGCGGCCACGGCCCCGACCAGGACATCGGCGTGCATCAGGATGTCGGCGACCTGCTGGGAGGTGACGCCCTCAGGAATGGTGACGCGGTGATGGACCACCTCGCCCCGGTGGATGCGGAGGATGACCTGGGCGAGCGAAGCGCCCGAAGGAAAGGCATATTCGCCCGCCTTCAAACCATGGGCCTTGCCCGTGACTTGGGCGGCGGCGAGGAAGAGCGGAGCGGAGCGGATCACCCCCGCCTGCTGCAGGTCCGCGGCGATCTCGGAGACCCCCGCGCCCTTGCGCAGGATCACAGTGGTGCCGGTCCCACTGCGAGCCTTCGGGCCCGCGCCCTTATAGATCCAGAGGCTGAGCGCGCCGAACGCCAGGATCGCTACGATCAGGACGACGAGCGCGCTCGCCGTTCCCGCGATCAACCCCCGTCCGCGGCTCACTGGACCTTGGCGAGGACGAGAGACGCGTTGGTGCCGCCGAAGCCGAAGCTGTTGGACAGGGCCACATCGATCTTCATCGGCTTGGCCTTGTGCGGGACCAGGTCAAGCTTGGTCGCCACCGACGGGTTGTCGAGGTTGATGGTGGGGGGCGCGATCTGGTCGCGGATGGCGAGGGCGGTGAACGCCGCCTCGACCGCCCCGGCGGCGCCCAGCAGATGGCCGATCGCGGACTTGGTCGAGGACATGGTGATCCCGGACGCCGCATCGCCCAGCAGCCGCTCGACCGCCCCCAGTTCGATCTCGTCGCCAAGCGGCGTGGAGGTCCCGTGGGCGTTGATGTAGTCGATCTGCCCCGCCTCGACGCCGGCGCTCTTCAGCGAGGCCTTCATGGCGCGGTAGCCGCCGTCGCCGTCAGAGGCCGGCGCGGTGATGTGATAGGCGTCGCCCGACAGGCCATAGCCCAGCACCTCGGCGTAGATCTTCGCGCCTCGAGCCTTGGCGTGCTCGTATTCCTCAAGCACCAAGGCGCCGGCGCCCTCGCCCATGACGAAGCCGTCGCGGTCCTTGTCGTAGGGACGGGAGCCCTTTTCAGGCGTGTCGTTGAAATCGGTGGAGAGCGCCCGGCAGGCGATGAAGCCGGCGATGCCGAGCTTGCCGACCGCAGCCTCGGCTCCGCCCGCGACCATCACATCGGCGTCGCCGTGCTGGATCAGCCGCATGGCGTCGCCCACCGCGTGAGCGCCGGTGGCGCAGGCCGTCACCACGGCGTGGTTCGGACCCTTGAAACGGTGGCGGATCGAGATGTGTCCCGAAGCCAGGTTGATCAGGGCTGAAGGAATGAAAAAGGGACTGACCCGGCGGGGCCCCTTGGCCTCCAGCTCGAGGGTGGTCTCGGCGATGGTGTTCAGACCGCCGATGCCGGAACCGAAGATCACGCCGGTGCGCTCGCGTTCGGCCTCGCCCTCGGGGGTCCACTCGGCGTCCTTGACCGCTTCGTCGGCGGCCGCGATCGCGTAGAGGATGAAATCGTCGATACGCCGACGGTCCTTGGCCGACATCACCTGATCGGGATCGAACGATCCCGCGATGTCAGGACCACCGCCGCCGCGTCCGTCGACCCGCGGCACTTCGCACGCGATCTGACAGGCATAGTCCGTTGGATCGAACGCAGTGATCCGGTTCGCCCCGGACTTGCCGGCCAGGATAGCTTCCCAGCTGATCTCCCGCCCCCAACCGAGGGGAGTGACCAAACCGATACCGGTGATGACGACACGACGCATGATATTCCGCCTGGCTTGCTGCCCCGCTTCCGCGCCCCAACGCCCTAGGCCGCCGGGAAGCTCAAAAAGCGGGGCGGCGAAGGGCGCAGGCGCGGCGCGCGGATTATTGGCCCAGGCGCTCCTGGATGAACTTCACCGCGTCGCCGACAGTCTGGATGTGTTCGGCGGCGTCGTCGGGGATTTCGATGTCGAATTCTTCTTCGAAGGCCATGACGAGTTCGACGTTGTCCAGGCTGTCAGCGCCCAGATCGTCGATGAAGCTGGCCTTCTCCGTCACCTTTTCCGGATCGGCGTCCAGGTGTTCGATGACAATCTTGCGGACGCGTTCGAGGACGTCGGAGGACATGCGATCAAGCCCCTCTCTATTAAGGCTGTGGCGTGGGCCCGGAAGGTCCGCAGTGCAGATGATTCCAAGCGTTGTAAAGTCGAAAGCCGGTCCCGGTAATTCCGAGTCCGGCAGTCCGGCGAGCCGTAGCACACTCCTTTTTGGGAGACTAGCGGTTCGCCGGTCAGGCGGAAGTCCTTTAGATCATGGCCATTCCGCCATTGATGTGAAGTGTCTGACCCGTAACGTAGGCCGCTTCGCCGCTGGCCAGATAGACGCAGGCCGCCGCGATTTCATCACCTTCGCCGAGACGTGCGGCCGGAATACGGTCCAGGATCGTCTTGCGCTGGGTTTCATTCAACGCATCGGTCATCGGGCTGGAGATAAAACCAGGGGCCACGCAATTCACCGTGATGCCCCGGCCTGCGACTTCTTGAGCCAAGGCCTTGGAGAAACCGATCATGCCCGCTTTCGAGGCGGCGTAGTTCGTCTGCCCCGGATTGCCGGTCACGCCCACTACCGACGTGATCCCGATGATTCGGCCGAATCGGCGGCGCATCATCCCCTTGGTCGCCGCGCGGGTGAGGCGGAAGAAGGCTTCCAGGTTCACCTGCTGGACCACCGACCACTCTTCGTCCTTCATCCGGACCAGGAGGTTGTCGCGGGTCAGACCGGCGTTGGAGACCAGGATGTCCAGCGGCGCGCCCGCGGCGGCCTCGGCCGCGCCTACCAGTCCGTCCACGGCGGCGGAATCCGACAGGCTGGCGGCGACGGCGAAGGTGCGCTCGCCGAGGGTCTGCGCCAAGTCCTGCAGCGCGGCTTCGCGGGTGCCGGACAGCACAACCGTCGCGCCCCGGGCGTGCAGCGCCTTGGCGATGGCGCCGCCGATGCCGCCGCTGGCGCCGGTGATGAGCGCGCTCTTGCCGCTGAGATCGAACATGGAATCCTCCGGCCGTTGCATCGGCGCGTGGTTAGGGGCCTGAGCCTCCGCCAGGCGGAGACCCTGAGACTTAAAGGCTTTCGGCGAAGGCTTCGAGATCTTCGGGCGTGCTGAGGGCGATCGCCTCGGCGTCCGGGGCGATGCGCTTGACCATGCCGGTCAACACCTTGCCGGCGCCGAGCTCCACGAAGCGGGTCACGTCCCCTTCGCTCGCCATCCACTCCACGCTCTCACGCCAACGGACCCGGCCGGTCACCTGCTCGACCAGCAGGCGGCGGATCTCGACCGGATCGGTGACCGGGCGGGCGGTGATGTTGGCCACCAGCGGGGTCGCAGGCGCGACGATCTGAACGCCTGCCAGCGCCTCGGCCATGGCGTCGGCGGCCGGCTGCATCAGAGGGCAGTGGAACGGTGCGGACACATTGAGCGGAATCGCTCGGGCGCCCATCGCCTTGGCCGCGGCGATGGCGGCCTCGACACCGGCCTTGTCGCCGGAGATGACCACATTGCCCTGGTTGTTGTCGTTGGCGACCACGCAGACGCCGACCTTGGCGCCTTCGGCGGCGGCGGCTTCCGCCAGGGCCACGTCCACCTTGGGGCCGATCAGGGACGCCATGGCGCCGAGGCCCACCGGCACGGCGCGCTGCATGGCCTGGCCGCGCAGCTTCAACAGGCGCGCCGTGTCGGCCAGGCTGATCGATCGCGCCGCCGCCAGCGCCGAATATTCGCCCAGCGAGTGACCGGCCACGTAGGCCACGCCATCCACGCCGATGTTGAATTCCTCCTCCAGCGTCCGCGCCACCGCCAGACTGACGGCCATCAGTGCGGGCTGGGCGTTCTCGGTCAGGGTGAGCTGTTCTTCGGGACCTTCCCGCATCAGCCGCGAAAGGTTCTGGCCCAGGGCGTCATCCACCGCTTCGAACACTTCGCGGGCGCAGGCGAAGGTATCGGAAAGGGATGCGCCCATGCCCACGGCCTGGCTGCCCTGACCGGGAAATTGGAAAGCGAGGCTCACGCGGGGTCCGCTAGTAGCTGATGCCGAAGGGGCGCGGTTTAAAAGTAAGTGGCGGCCACGGCAAGTTCACACCTCTGCGCCCCATTGTTTCAGCCGATTTTCTCAACAGATATAAGGATCACGAGCGTGTGTTCTTGCGCGCCGCCGATCCGAATCATAGGACCCTCATCCCTATGAACGCCCCAATGCGCCAACATTCGGCCGCTTCGGATGCCCCCCATCCCGAGCAGCCTTACCTGGACCTGCTGGCAGACATCCTGGCCAACGGCGTGCGCCGGGACGATCGCACGGGAACCGGGACGCTGGGCGTGTTCGGCCGTCAGATGCGCTTCGACCTCACGCGCGGCTTTCCGCTCCTTTCCACCAAGAAGCTGCATTTCAAGTCGGTGGCGATCGAACTGCTGTGGTTCCTACGCGGGGACACCAATGTCCGCTGGCTGCAGGAACGCGGGGTCAGCATCTGGGACGAGTGGGCCGATGCGGACGGAGAGCTTGGGCCGGTCTATGGCAAGCAGTGGCGCTCGTGGGCCGCGCCGGACGGCCGCTCCATCGACCAGATCACCAGGCTGATCGACGGGTTGAAAACCAATCCGAACAGCCGCCGCCACGTGGTGTCGGCCTGGAATCCGGCCGAAGTCGACGACATGGCGCTGCCGCCATGCCATTGCCTATTCCAGTTCTTCGTCGCCCCCGGCGAGGATGGGCAGGGAAAGCTGTCTTGCCAGCTCTACCAGCGCTCGGCCGACGTGTTCCTGGGCGTGCCGTTCAACATCGCCAGCTACGCCCTGCTCACCCACATGGTGGCGCAGGCTATAGGCCTGGGCGTCGGCGATTTCGTCCACACCCTGGGCGACACCCATCTCTATCTCAATCATATCGAGCAGGCCGAGCTGCAGCTGACCCGCCCCCCCTATCCCTTCCCGACCCTGAAGCTCGCCCCCAGGGATGACCTGTTCGCCTTCACATACGAGGACATCGCGTTGGAAGGCTACCAGGCCCACCCGCACATCAAGGCGAAGGTCGCGGTTTGAGCCAGCCGATCCTGGCGCTGGTGGTGGCCCGCGCGCGCAACGGCGTGATCGGCAGGGACGGCGCCCTGCCCTGGCGGCTGAAGTCCGACATGGTCCACTTCAAAGCCGTCACCCTTGGCAAGCCGGTGATCATGGGCCGCAAGACCTGGGACAGCCTGCCCAAGAAACCCCTGCCCGGCCGCGCCAACTTCGTACTGTCGCGCGACGGGACCTTCGAGCCCAGGGGCGCGGTGGTCTGCGAGCGGTTCGAGGAGGCCGTGGCGATGGCTCGCGAACAGGCGGTGGAGGATGGCGTAGACGAGGTCTGCGTCATCGGCGGCACGGCCTTGTTCGCGCTCGCCCTGCCCAAGGCCCGGCGCATCCACCTCACCGAGGTCGAGGCCGAAATCGAAGGCGATGCGCTGTTCCCGTCCTTCGACGAGATCGGTTGGACCGAAGTGGGTCGTGAAGCGCACGCGGCCGCCGACGAGGACGATTACGCCTTCGTCTTCCGCACCCTCGAGCGGCGCTAACGCGTTACCGTGGCTCGTATCGGCCTTCGCGCGCCAGGTTGCCGAAGCGCACGGTGTCGTCGTTGAAGCTCAGCTTCACCGTGCCGATGGGTCCGTGGCGTTGCTTGCCGATGATCACCTCGGCGACGTGACGGATGTCGTCCATCCGCTCCTGCCACTCCAGGTGTTCCGGCGTGCCTTCGCGGGGCTCCGCACGGCCCAGGTAGTAGGCCTCCCGGAACACGAACATCACCGCGTCGGCATCCTGCTCGATCGAGCCGGATTCACGCAGGTCGGAGAGCTGGGGCCGCTTGTCGTCGCGCGATTCCACCTGACGTGAGAGCTGGGACAGGGCGATCACCGGCACGCTCAGTTCCTTGGCCAGGGACTTCAGGCCCATGGTGATGGCGCTGACCTCCTGCACCCGGTTCTGGGCGCCCCCGCCTTCGCCGACCGTGACCAGCTGCAGGTAGTCCACCACGATCAGGTCCAGGCCCACCGATCTCTTCAAGCGGCGGGCGCGGGCGGTGAGCTTGGCGATCGAGATGCCGCCGGTGGCGTCGATGAAGAACGGGCTCTCCTGGATTTCGAGCGCGGCGTCGCGCACACGGGCGAACTCCGACTGGTCGATCTCGCCTTTGCGCAGACGGTCCGACGACACGCCTGACACGTCGGCGAGCAGACGCAGGGCGAGCTGTTCGGCCGACATTTCCAAGGAGAAGAAGGCCACCACCCCGCCATTCTTGGTCTTGCGTGAACCGTCGGCCTGCGGCTCCCAGGCGTAGCTGCGTGCAACATGGAAGGCGATATTGGTCGCCAGCGCGGTCTTGCCCATCGAAGGACGCCCCGCGAGGATCAGCAGATCCGAAGGGTGCAGGCCGCCGAGCTTCTGGTCGAGGTCGATCAGGCCGGTGGACACCCCGGCGAGACCCCCGTCGCGACTGAACGCCTCGGCGGTCATCTCCACCGCCCCTTGCAGGGAGTCAGCGAAGGTCTGGAAGCCCTGGGACGAACCGCCACCTTCGGCGAGACTGTAGAGCTGCTGCTCGGCGCGCTCGATCTGCTCGCGCGCCTCGGTCTCCGCGTCCTCGACGGCGTTCCGGGCCATCTCGCCCGAAATGCGGATCACTTCGCGTCGCAGCGCCAGATCGTAGATCACCCGCGCATAGTCAGACGCGTTGGCGGCGGGCGGGGCGCGATCCACCAGATCGGCCAGGTAGCGCAGGCCGCCCAGGTCCTCGAACGCCGGATCGCGGCGGAACCGTTCCATCAGGACGATGGGCTCGGCCAGCTGACCCTTGCGGATGTACTCCTCCATCGCCTCGAACAGGCGGGCGTGGAAGGGCTCATAGAAATGGCGCGCCTGCAGCCGGTCGGTCAGCCGCTCGTAGGCGGCGTTGTCGAACAGGATAGACCCTAAAAGGGCCTGCTCCGCTTCCAGACTGTGGGGCGTTGTGGCGATCGGCTCTTCGGTGGGCAGACCGGTCAGGTTCAGGGCGGCGACGTTCATGTCCAGCCATCTTACCCACCCCGGCGGCAGATCGGGTCGGATCGCCTGTCGCAGATTCCGGCTTTTCCCCCGAAAAGTGCGCGCCCTGTGGATTACTCAGTCTGGCGCGCGGCAGTCCGACGCGCCCGCGCGTTTCTCGTCGAGGCATGAACCGCCCCTATCCCGGGCTCGCGACGCACACGCCGCCCGAGAACCCCCGCTATCGGGCTATCATTTCGCAAAAACATTACAGTTATTGAGGCAAGGATTATTAGAGTGCGTAAGAGTCTCGTCAGGGAGACCGCTGGAAACACATGGGGCGTTCATGAATTACACGCAGACCTGCGACAACTTCGCCAAGCTGGCGCGCCACAAGGCGGACGCCATGAAGAAGGCGCCTCTCAGCCTCCTGGTCGGATGCATGCTGGCGGGCGCCTACATCGGCATCGCCCTGATCCTCGCCCTGACCTGTTCCGCCGGCCTGCCTGCCGGGGTCCGTCCTCTGGTGACCGGCTCGGTGTTCGGGATCGGCCTGCTGCTGGTGCTGTTCGCCGGCGCGGACATGTACACCGGCTATGTGATGTACGTGATCTTCGGCCTCGGCCGCCGCACCATCTCCCTGGTCGAGGCGATCATGCTGTTGGTCTTTGTCTGGGTCGGCAACCTGATCGGCGGCGCCCTGTTCTCCTGGCTGTTCACCGCCACCGGCGGCGGCGTGGTGTTCTCGACCAAGACCTTCCTGCACGACTATGTCATGCACAAGGAAGTGGTCGGCTGGGTCCCCCTGCTCGCCAAGGCCACGCTCTGCAACTGGCTGGTCTGCCTGGCGATCTGGACCCCCGCCCGCCTCCAGAATGAGTCGGCGAAGATCATAGCCGTCGCCTGGTGCCTGCTGGCCTTCGTGGCCTGCGGCTTCGAGCACTCGGTCGCCAACATGACCGCGGTGCTGGTCGGCCTGTTCGCTCCGGTAGACATCGGCTTCGGCACGCCCGCCTTGGCGGCCTACAACATCGCGATCGTGACGCTGGGCAACTTCATCGGCGGCGGCCTGCTGGTCGGTGGAGCCTACCTGCTCTATGCCAAGGCCGATCAGGAAACCCCACCCTTGCGCCCGGTCGAACGGACCCATCCCGCGCACGCGGCGTAAGCGGCGTAAGCGGACTGAACTGAACGTCTACTTCCGGCCCGGCGCGCCTCGCGCGCCGGGCTTTTTACCGCTTCCAGTGCGACCTCAACGCGCTTCCGCGCACCGCATGTATCCGCCCGGTGCGTCCGGCGCTTGCCCAGCCCTCCCGCTACGCCTATTGGCCGAAGCATGATCCCCGGAACCCGGTTCCTGGCCAATCCGGCCCGCTTCATGGAAGTGTCGCGCTGGCTCGCGCCCTCGCTCGGCGCGCTGGCCGCGGTGCTGTTCGCCTGGGGCCTATGGCTCGGCATGGCGGTTCCGGACGACTACCAGCAGGGCGCGACCGTACGGATCATGTTCGTCCACCTGCCCGCCGCGTTCATGAGCATGATCGTCTACGCCCTGCTGGGCGTCGCCAGCTTCCTTGGCCTGGTCTTCCGTCACGCCCTGGCCGATGCGGCCGCCAAGTCCGCAGCCCCCCTCGGCGCCGGCTTCACCGCCCTGGCGCTGGCGACAGGCTCGCTGTGGGGCCGGCCGATGTGGGGAACCTGGTGGGTGTGGGACGCGCGCCTGACCTCCGAACTGGTGCTACTGCTGATCTATCTTGGTTACATGGCCCTGCACGCAGCGTTGGACGACGAGACCAAGGCGGCGCGCGCGGCGGCGATCCTCGCCTTGGTCGGTCTCGCCAACCTGCCGATCATCCACTTCTCGGTGACCTGGTGGAACTCGCTGCACCAGGGCGAATCGATCTTCGTGAAGGGCGGCCCCAAGCTGTCCGCCGTCTATCTCTGGCCGTTGGGGATCATGTTCCTCGCCTATCTGGCCCTGTTCGGCTCGCTCTGGCTGGTCCGGATACGGGGCGAGGTGTGGCGCAAGCGAGCCAACGTCCGCGCCATGACCCGGGCGATGGCCTGACCTCATGAGCCACCTCCCACTCCCCAATCTCGATGTCGGCAAGTACGCCGCCTTCGTCTGGCCGGCCTATGGATTGTCCGCCCTGGCGCTCCTCGCAATGCTGGGCGACAGCCTCCTGAGAACGCGCCGCTGGCGGCGCGAAGCCGAGGCCGGCGCTCCCGACGCGTCCGGGCGCGACGCTTCATGAGGCGTTGGATCGCGCTCGCGCCGCTGGCGGTGCTGCTGGCTCTAGGCGTGCTGTTCGCAACCTTCGGCCTGCACCACGATCCGCATTTCAATCCGGACGCGCTGGTGGGTCAGCAGGTCCCGGCTCCGACCTTGCCTGCCCTCGATACCGGCGCGCCCACCGCGCTTTCCGGCATCCGCGCGGGCCAGCCGGTAATCATTGATTTCTTCGCCTCCTGGTGCATCCCCTGCGTCCAGGACGCGCCGGCGCTGATGGCCATGAAGCAGGAAGGCGTACGCCTGATCGGGGTCGCCTATAAGGACAATCCGACAGCCAGCCGCGCCTTCCTGGCCGAGCACGGAAACCCGTTCGCGGCGGTGCTGGTCGACCGGGATGGAAATACGGGCGTGGACTTCGGCGTCTCCGGTGTGCCGGAAACCTTCGCGATCTCGGCCGACGGCAAGGTGCTCGCCAAACACTCCGGGCCCATGCTGCCGGGCGACGCGGAGGCCCTGCTGGAGAAGGTCCAGGCCCGCTGAAGATCAGGGGAACGGCGTTCCAGCCGTCCCCATCTCGACCTAGAATGCTCGACCTAGAACGGGATCACATGCCCACGGCGCGAGTAGGCGAGATAGCCGATATTGGCGCCGCCACGCAGGCCGACGCCGGTACGCATGGGGGCCAGCACGATGTCGTTGGCCTTCTGGTAGTTAATCCCGATGCCGGCGATCACATAGAGAGTGCCCTCCACGCCCGGGAAGCGCTGGAAGATCGCGTCGGGATACTGCAGATTGTAGCAGAGCGTGAACACTCGCGAGGCGTTGCCGCCGAAGTCGAAGCCGGCGGACGGCCCCTGCCAGTGCACCCGCTCGGGCTGGCGGTGCTTCATGTACAGCAAGCCCTTGCCGTAGCGCAGACCCACGATGAAGGCGCCCGACGCCTCCTCGCCGGCGATGTAGCCGGTGGGCCGGCCGTTGTCGCGGAACACATGCTCCACCGCCCCCGCCACGCTCTCGGCGGCGACGCCGAAGAAGTTGGAGACGTTGTGGACGATCTCGTTCTGGTCGTAGGTCTCGGCCCGGCCCTGGGGACCGCCGTAGTTGGGGTCGTACTGGCCCTGCGGCGGCGGATAGCCGCCCTGCCCCGGCGGAGGTCCATATTGGCCCTGCGGCGGCGCGTACTGCCCTTGCGGAGGCGGCCCGTAGCCGCCCTGGGACGGGGGGGCGCCCTGCGGAGGTTGGCCTTGTCCATAGGGATTGCCCGGCTCGGCCGGCCCCTCCGGCT
>JBARAK010000320.1:0-5751 GCA_049791955.1 Caulobacteraceae bacterium | reverse complement strand
GCCCACTTCGACCAGCCGGAACGAACCGGGGCGACCGAGGCGGGCCCAGACCTCCGCCATCCAGGCGCCGAGCAGTTCCCCGAACATCTGCGACACGAGCGGCGCGGTGATGAAATCGCCGTCCGCGCCGAGGCGGGGGCGGGTGGCGTAGTAGCCGTCCTGGGGATCATGCAGGCAGGCGGCCATGTAGTCCGCCGCCGTGATCGGTCCATCCTGCGCGACCCGCTCCGCCAGCCGCCGCGCCAGCGGCGTGGAGGGCGGCGGACCGTCAGCTGCGGCGGCCATCCAGCGGCCCTTCGGCCTCTGCGACGCCCGGAGCCAGCCCCGGCATAGGATCGCCGGGCATTTGCGGCGCTAGGGCGCGGGCGCTGCGCGCGTAGAGGATCAGCCCGATCCCGGCCAGCACCATCGGCGCCGACAGCATCATCCCCATGGTCAGGCCCAGCGGGAAATGCGGCATGTCGCGGTCGGGCTCGCGCACGTTCTCCAGGCTGATGCGCGCCAGGCCGTAGAACAGCAGGAACAGGCCCGTGACCATGCCGCGGCGGGGCAGCAGCTTGCCGCCGTGGGTGGCCCAGCGGAGGATGGAGAACAGCACCACCCCCTCCAGCCCCGCCTCGTAGAGTTGGCTCGGATGGCGCGGCTCGGGCCCGGCGTTGGGGAAGATGATCCCCCACGGGAGATGGGTAGGCCGGCCCCACAGCTCGCCGTTGACGAAGTTGGCGAGGCGGCCAAAGAACAGGCCGATCGGCACGCACGGCGCGGTCAGGTCGCCCAGCCGCAGCAGGTCGATCTTGTTTCTGCGCGAGAAGAAATACAGGGCGATGATCACCCCGATCAGCCCGCCGTGGAAGCTCATGCCTCCGTGCCAGGCCTTCACGATCTCAAGCGGATCGGTCCAGATCACGCTGGTGTTGTAGAACAGCACCGAGCCCAGCCGGCCGCCGACGACGATGCCCAGCGCCACCCACAGCACCAGGTCGTCCACCTGCTGGTCATTGGCGGTGGGCGTGGTCCCGCGCCAGATGCGGGCGTTGCGGACCAGGGCGACGGCGTAGCGCCAGCCCAGCAGGATACCGGCCACATAGGCCAGGGCGTACCAGCGGATCGCCAGCGGCCCGATCTGGACCAGCACCGGGTTGAAGTGCGGAAACGGCAAGCGGCGGGGCTCCGAGGCTCAGGCGATTTCGTCGAGGTTTAGCAGGCGTCGGGCGCGGCGTCGCCCCGCGCCTGGGGCGCCACGGGTTCGGAGACTGCGGGCGGCGTCAGCGCACGGGCGCTGCGCGCGTAGAGGATCAGCCCGAGCCCGGCCAGCACCATCGGCGCCGACAGCATCATCCCCATGGTCAGGCCCAGCGGGAAATGCGGCATGTCGCGGTCAGGCTCGCGCACGTTCTCCAGGCTGATGCGCGCCAGGCCGTAGAACATCAGGAACAGGCCCGTGACCATGCCGCGGCGGGGCAGCAGCTTGCCGCCATGGGTAGCCCAGCGGAGGATGGAGAACAGCACCACCCCCTCCAGCCCCGCCTCGTAGAGCTGGCTCGGATGGCGCGGCTCGGGCCCGGCGTTGGGGAAGACGATCCCCCACGGCAGGTGGGTGGGGCGGCCCCACAGTTCGCCATTCACGAAGTTGGCGAGGCGGCCGAAGAACAGGCCGATCGGCACGCAGGGCGCGGTCAGGTCGCCCAGCCGCAGCAGGTCGATCCCGTTGGCCCGCGAGAACACGGACAGGGCGATGATCACCCCGATCAGCCCGCCATGGAAGCTCATGCCCCCGTCCCAGACCTTCACGATCTCCAGCGGATCGGTCCAGATCACGCTGGTGTTGTAGAACAGGATCGAGCCCAGCCGGCCGCCGGCCACTACGCCGAGCCCCACCCACAGCACCAGGTCGTAGAGCTGCTGATCGCTGGCGGTGGGCGTGGTCCCGCGCCAGATGCGAGCGTTGCGGACCAAGGCGACGGCGTAGCGGCAACCCAGCGCGATCCCCGCCAGATAGGCCAGGCCGTACCAGCGGATTCCCCACGGCCCGATCTGGACCAGCACCGGGTTGAAGTGTGGAAACGGCAAGCGGCGGGGCTCCGGAGGCGGATTTTGTCGAGCCTTTAGCAGGCCCCGGCCGCGGCGTCGCCCACGCCCAAGCCCGCGCCTAGCGCGCCAGCTCGTAGACCCCGCTGACGCTGATCCGCACCGTCAGTTCCCCCGGCTCCACCGGCGTGGCCTTGCGGGCGCCGAAGGCCACGACCTCGGCGGCCATCATCCGGGGCTGGAACCCGCCGCCGCCTTCCGACAGGCGCACCAATCGCTGGAGGTGGTAGCCGGTGGCCTGGGCGTAGAGGTCGGCCTTGCCCTGCAGCGCCTTCAGCGCCTCGCGCCGGGCGGCGTCTTCGGCCGGCCGCGAATCGGAGAGCTGGAAGCTGATGTTGTCGATCTGGTTGGCGCCCGCCGCCACCAGGGCGTCGACCACCGGGCCGACCCGCATCATGTCGTGCAGCCGCACCGAGACGGTGTTGGACGCCTGGTAGCCGGTGAGCCGGCGCGGCGACTTGCCGTCGTCGAAATACTGCGGATCGAGGCTGAGGTTGGAAGTCTGGATATCCGCCTCCGCCACGCCCTGGGCGCGCAGGGCCGCCACCGTCGCGCTCATCCGGTCGCGGTTGCGCGACAGCGCCTCGGCCGCCGTCTGGCCTTCGGTCCGCACCGCCAGATTGATCACCGCCAGGTCAGGCCGCACCCGCACCTCGCCGTCGGCCGAAAGGCTGAGCGTGGTGGCGCGGAACTCGGCCGCCCCCTCGTCCTGGGCCAGGGCGGCCGGCGCGGCCGCCGCAACCACCGAGAACAACCCGACCGCCAATAGGATCGCCTTCAAAGCCCGACCTCCCTGATGTCCATCGATGTTTCTGCGAGGACATGAAAGCCGATTTGCGGCCGAAACGGGAAGTGGCGCCGGAGCGTCCTCGCCACTTTGCGTAGCCAGGGCAAAATGCTACCCGCTTGCCCTCCCCGCGCCGGGGGCCCGTAGCTCAATGGTTAGAGCCGGCCGCTCATAACGGTCTGGTTGCAGGTTCGAGTCCTGCCGGGCCTACCAATACCGACGGCCGCTCGCCCCCAGCTCCTCAGGCGACCGTTCCTGTGGTCCCGCCCTGGGCTGAACTGCTGGACGAACCCTGCTGGTAGGCGGAGGCCTGTTGAGCGGCGGCCGTGGCGGACGAGGTCGAGCTCGACGTCTGGCCGGCGAGCCCCGACTCCATGAACTGATCCACCATCTGCTCCAAGGCGCTGGTCATGGCCGCATAGTTTGGTCCACTGCCCGACGAGGTTGACGAACCACCCGTCGCGCCGCTCGACGACGAGCTCGCTTGCCCCGAGTCGGAGCCGACCGGGGCAAAGCTGTAAACGCCCAGGGTGATGCCGTCGGGCAGCGTCGCCGTGACTCCGCCCGTGATCTGCTCGCCGAGCATAGCTTGAAGCGCATTCGCCCCGGACAGGAGACTGGCGTTGGAGCCGGCGGCGCTGGCGGCGCTGGCCGACGCGCCTGAAGCTCCACCCGAGGTCGAACCAGACCCGGCGGCGCTGCTCGACGAAGTCGCCGACGGTGTATCGGCCGTTTGCTCCAGCGACTTCAACATGGATTGGTAGGCATAGCCGCTCAACCCACCGATGCCCTGCACGCTCATGTTCGAATGCCCCCCAAACTCTCCCGCTGAAGTAGCAAAAACCCTACCGGAGCTGGACGAGGGCAAAAATGATCGCGCTATCAATGTCGTGTATGGTTAATTCGATTTATCTACACTTGCCAATTCTGTCCTAACGGCTGGGCAATTTCCGGGCGCTGGGCAAAGTTTGCCTGAAAGTACGCTTGGCGCAGATTTCAGACCTGCCCTGCATCCGGCTCGATTGGACCTCACATCGCCGCCACGAGCGCCGGGGACATGCCGCTGTCGAGCTTGGCCATCAGGGCTGCGTTGTAGCGGGAGACCCAGCCGGGGATCAGGCAGGCGTCGACCAGGGCCCAGATCCCGACGGCGAAGAGGAAGGCGAAGCCGACGCCGATCACCACGGTCGCCCAGCCCAGGATGCTCAGCCCCAGCATGGCGACGCCGCTGCCGACCCGGCCGTGATAGTAGCGATGGGCGCCTACCCCGCCCAGGAAGAACCAGAGCAGGTAGGAGACCAGCATCGATTTCTTCTTGGCCTGGAAAGCCATCAGCGCGCGCGCATCCGCGCTCAAAGCATGTTCCGACATCGTTCGCCCCACCCGGCCGGTTGTGATCCGGGTCGGCTATACCACAGGTGGCGGCGCTATGAAGGCTGGAGGCGAGGTCAGGTTTTCGGGGCGATCGCCGCCCGCTGCAGGGCGCACAGTTCGATCACGCCGGCGCGGGCCAGGCTGAACAGCTGGTCGAATTCGTCCTGGCTGAAGCCGCGCTTCTCGCCGGTGGCCTGGATCTCCACGATCTGGCCGGCGCCGGTCAGCACGAAGTTGGAATCGGCCTCCGCCCCGCTGTCCTCCTCGTAGTCGAGGTCCAGCCGCGGCTCGCCGTCAATCACGCCGCAGGAAATGGCGGCCACCTGGTCCAGCATGGGATCGCGCTTCAGGACGCCTTCGGCGGTCAGGTAGTCGAAGGCCTGCTTCAGGGCGACCCAGGCGCCGGTGATGGCGGCGGTGCGGGTGCCCCCGTCGGCCTGGATCACATCGCAGTCGATCACGAACTGCCGTTCGCCCAGCGCCTTGAGGTCGACCACGGCCCGCAGGCTCCGCCCGATCAGGCGCTGGATCTCCTGGGTGCGGCCGGACTGCTTACCGGCGGCGGCTTCCCGGCGGCCGCGGGTGTGGGTGGCGCGGGGCAGCATGCCGTATTCGGCGGTGACCCAGCCCTGGCCCTTACCCTTCAGGAAGCCCGGCACGCCCTCTTCCAGGCTGGCGGTGACCAGCACCTTGGTGTGGCCGAAGCTGACGAGGCAGGAGCCTTCGGCGTAGCGGTTGACGCCGGTCTCCAGCGTTACGGGGCGAAGGGCGGTGGGCGTACGGTCGAGGGCGCGCATGGGCGCCACCTAGACGAACCCGATCGCATCCACCACCATATTCAGGCCCATGTCGTTCAATTCGCCTCCGCGCCCACCGCTGACCGCCGGCAGCATCCTCGCCCTGGAGCGCGCGGCCAGCCTCGGCGCGCTGGACGAGCGGGCGCGCGACATCTTCCGCCGCATCGTGGAGACCTACCTGGAGACCGGCGAACCCGTGGGCTCGCGCACCGTCTCGCGCGGCGGACTGCAGCTGTCGCCGGCCTCGATCCGCAACACCATGCAGGACCTGACCCACCTGGGCCTGCTGGCGGCGCCGCACACCAGCGCCGGCCGCCTGCCCACCCATGCGGGCCTTCGCCTGTTCGTGGACGGCCTGATGGAGGTCGGCGACGTGGGCGAGGAGGAGCGCAACCTGATCGAATCGCGGCTCGCCGGGCGGGGACGCAGCTTCCAGGAAGCCCTGGACGAGGCGAGCGCCCTGTTGTCCGGCCTGGCCGGCGGGGCCGGAGTGGTGGTCACCCCGGTGCGCGACGCCGGCGTGAAGCATGTGGAATTCGTGCCGCTCAGCCCGGGCCAGACCCTGGTGGTCATCGTGTTCGACGACGGCTCGGTGGAGAACCGCCTGATGGCCACCCCGGCCGGCCTGACGCCCGCGGTGATGCAGGAAGCGTCCAACTTCCTCGGCGCCCGCATGCGGGGCCGCACCCTGGTGGAGACCAAGAC
>JBARAK010000319.1:0-2874 GCA_049791955.1 Caulobacteraceae bacterium | reverse complement strand
GCGTTGCGGCGCGCGGGCATCCGCGTCTCGCTTTTCATCGCGGCGGAAGCAGCTCAGATCGAGGCGGCAGCGGCGCTTGGCGCGCCGGTCATCGAGATTCACACCGGCGCCTGGTGCGAAGCTGTGGCGGCGGGCGACGCCGCGGCGAGCAAAGCCGAGTTCGAACGCATCGTGCGCGGCGCTAAGCGCGCCAATGGCATAGGTCTCGAAGTCCATGCCGGCCACGGCCTCGATTTCGTCACCGCGGCAGCGATCGCGGCCCTGCCCGAGATCGCCGAGCTCAACATCGGCCACTTCCTGATCGGCGAGGCCATCTTCGTAGGGCTCCAGCCCGCCATCGCCCACATGCGCACCCTGATGGACGCCGCCCGGATCGGAGCCTGGGCGTGATCGTCGGCCTGGGCTCGGACCTGTGCGACATCCGCCGCATCCGCACCTCGCTGGACCGCTTCGGGGAGCGCTTCGTCCAGCGGGTGTTCACCGACATCGAACGCGCCCGCTCCGAGCGCAAGGGCGACCCGGCCGCGAGCTACGCCAAGCGATTCGCCGCCAAGGAGGCCTGCGCCAAGGCCCTGGGCACCGGACTGCGCCATGGCGTGTTCTGGCGTGACATGGGCGTGGTCAACCTGCGCTCCGGCCAGCCCACCATGGCCCTGACCGGAGGGGCGAAAGCCAGGCTCGACGCCCTGCTGCCACCGGGAACCGAGGCCCGCATCCACCTCAGCCTGACCGACGAGATCCCCTACGCCCAGGCCTTCGTGGTGATCGAGGCCCTGCCCATCCAAGGCTGAACTGCGCGCGAACACCCCATTGCCGCCTTGATGCGGACCCTTTAGGCAGGCAAGGCGGTCGCCAATGATCGATCCTGGCCGTCGATGAGCCGAATTTCATGACCGCTACGCCGAACAACTCTTCCAACGCGAAGGGAAGAGAACCGAAGGAGTCCTCGCCCGTGCCCAACAGATCCGGCGCCGGCGCCGTCCAAGAGATCTTCGAACTCGGCAAGACCATCTTCTATGCCCTGCTGATCGCCCTGGTGCTGCGGGTGATCCTGTTCCAGCCCTTCACCATCCCGTCGGAGTCGATGGAGCCGACCCTGCTCAAGGGCGACTACATCATCGTCTCCAAGTTCGCCTACGGCTGGAGCCGCCACTCGATCCCGTTCAGCCCGCCGATCGGCCACGGCCGCCTGATGGGCCACGCGCCCAGGCGCGGCGACGTCATCGTCTTCAAGCTGCCCCGCGACGGCAAGACGGATTACATCAAGCGCCTGATCGGCATGCCTGGCGACCGCATCCAGGTCAGCCACGGCTGGCTGCATATCAACGGCAAGGCCGTGGAGCGAGCCAACCAGCCTCCGGGCCAGGAGGACACCGCCTTCGGCGGCCCGATGAGCATCGCCCGCTTCAAGGAAACCCTGCCGAACGGCAGGAGCTTCGTGACCAACAGCTATGGCCCCGACGGCCCGGCCGACAACACCGGCGTCTATGTGGTGCCGCAGGGCTGTTACTTCATGATGGGCGACAACCGCGACAACTCGCTGGACAGCCGGTTCGACCCGGGCGATCCGCCGCCGAGCGAGGCGTCCTGCCCCTGGAACCACGACCTTGACCGTTTCGTCCCTCCGGACCTGGGCGTCGGCTTCGTGCCGGCCGAGGACCTGGTTGGCCGCGCGGACATCATCCTGTTCTCCTGGAAGCCGGGCGTCTCGATATTCAAGCCCTGGACCTGGGTCTCCGACGCGCGTTGGGACCGGTTCCTCCACCTGCTGGGATGAACGCCCGCACAGCCGCCGTCGCGGACCTTGAACAACGCATCGGCTACACCTTCCACGACCGGGCCCGCCTGGAGCGTTCGCTGACCCACGCCAGCGTCGGCGACGGGGCCCGCAAGGCCGGCGACAACGAGCGGCTGGAGTTCCTGGGCGACCGGGTGCTTGGCCTGCTCACCGCCGAGCGCCTGATCGCCGCGGACCCCCACGCCACCGAGGGCGACCTGGCCCCGCGGCTGAACGCCCTGGTCAACCGCGCCACCTGCGCGCGGGTGGCCCGGCGCATGGACCTGGGTCCGGCGCTACGGCTGTCGGGCGCCGAGACCAAGGCCGGCGGGCGTGAAAAGGACTCCATCCTGGCCGGCGCCTGCGAGGCGGTGATCGCCGCGCTCTACGAGGACGGTGGACTGGAGGCGGCGCGCGCCGTCTTCCTGGCCTTCTGGACCGAAGAGTTCGCCGCCATCCAGGCCCCGCGTCCCAAGGATTCCAAGACCCGATTGCAGGAATGGGCGCAGAGCAAGGGCCGTCCCCTGCCCGCCTACCGCGTGACCGATCGCCAGGGTCCCGAACACGCCCCCCTGTTCACCGTCGAGGCGGTCGTGGAGGGCTTCGAAGCCGCCGCGGCCACCGGCTCTTCCCGCCAGGCGGCGGAAAAGGCCGCGGCCCAGGCCCTGCTGGACCGCGAAGGCGTCGCCTGAAGCTTTGCTCACGCCGCGCTCCAGGCGGTGTATACTCTGACCCAGATTGACCCCCAGATGACCGAAACCACGCCCCTTTCCACCCGCGCAGGGTTCGCCGCCGTCCTGGGCGCGCCCAACGCCGGCAAATCCACCCTGGTCAACCGGCTGGTGGGGGCCAAGGTCTCCATCGTCACCCAGAAGGTGCAGACCACCCGCTTCCCCGTGCGCGGCGTCGCCATGGAGGGTTCCAGCCAGGTCGTGCTGGTCGACACCCCCGGCGTGTTCGCCCCCCGCCGGCGGCTGGACCGCGCGATGGTCAAGGCGGCCTGGACCGGCGCCCACGACGCGGACGCCGTGGTGCACCTGGTCGACGTTGAGGGTGAACTCGGTGCGGCCGGCGGCCAGGCCACCCCGGCCCAGCAT
>JBARAK010000318.1:0-2172 GCA_049791955.1 Caulobacteraceae bacterium | reverse complement strand
GGCTTCGACGTCAGCCAGGCCGACGCCCCCTGGGTCCGCCACGCCGAGGCCGCCGTCTCCGACCGCGACTTCGCCGACGGCCAGCGCGAGTACGCCGCCTTCGATCTCAGGACCAAGGAAGAGCTGCTCTACCTGCGCGCCCTGGCCGCCACCCTGGACGTCCGCCGCGTCCCCCACCTGACCGCCCGCATGCGGCTGAACTTCCCGACCCTGAAGCGGATGGAGCGGGTGGCGGAGTACCTGGCCTTCTGAAACTGCGGTCCTTTGCAAGGCTGCCTGGGACAAGTGTCTTATTCCGCTCATCCCGGCGAATGCCGGGAACAGGGAAACCTCACATCCGCGAGGCGAACACCGAGCGGGTCAGGCACGAGAACACCAGCCGGCCCGCCTCGTCCAACAGGTCGTGCTGGGCGATGACGATGCCCTTGTCCGGCCCCACCGGATCCTTGGCCAGGATGGTCATCCGTCCGCGCAGCAGTTCACCTTCGGGCGGATTGCGCAGCCAGCGCAGCGCGTCCACGCCCAGCCGCTTGGTCTGGGGCCAGCCGGCCGCCGCCTCGGAGTCCAGCCGCGACCAGATCGCATAGACGAAGGCCTCCGGCGCCCCGTCGGCCTTGGCCCAGCCGGGGGTCATCAGTTCGCAGAAGGTATGCAGCGAGCGCGAGTCGACCGCCATCACTCCGAGCGAAATAACCTGGCCGACCTCGATATCGTCGAAATGTGCTGGCACGTAACCTCGGCGCGCTAGAGATCGAATGATCATGGGCAGGATGCTCGCCGGCTTGCAAGCGCGGTCGCCCTGGACGATTTAGACCCCGTGGTTTCGGAGCTTTGACACAGATGCCCGGTTTGGGAATGCGCGCCTTCGCAAAGGGCCTGGCCGTCGCCGCCGGCTTGATGATCGCGGGCTCGGCCGCCGCCGCTCCGCCGATCGTGGTGCATACCCCCCACGTCCAGGCCGAGCTGATCCCCCAGACCACCGCCGCCGCGCCGGGAAGCGTCCTGTACGTCGCCCTGCGCCAGAAGATCGCCCCCGGCTGGCACACCTACTGGCGCAATCCCGGCGACGCCGGCCAGGCCACCACCCTGACCTGGACCCTGCCGCCGCAGTGGCGCGCCGGCGACGTGGTCTGGCCCGCCCCCGAGCAGTTCCTGACCGGGCCGATCATGGCCTATGTCTACACCGACCAGGTGCTGCTGCCGACGCCGGTCCAGGTTCCGGCCAGCGCCCGCCCGGGCACGACCGTCACCCTGAAGGCCCAGGCCGCCTGGCTGGTCTGCAAGGACGTCTGCATTCCCGAGGGCGGCGCCCTGGCCGTCGACGTGCCGGTGTCCGCCGCCACCCCCGCGCTGGAGCCCCGCTACGGCCAGGCCATCACCCGCACCCTGGCCGAGGCGCCCAAGCCCGACGGCCTGCAGGCCCATTTCACCACCCAGGGCGACCGGGTGAAGCTGTCGGTGACCGGCGCGCCGCTGGCCGGCGCCGGCGTCGCCCACGCCTACTTCTATCCCTACGACAGCACCGTGCTCGACCAGGCCAAGCCGCAGATGGCCGAGCGGGGCGCCCAGGGCGTGGCCCTGACCCTGCCGGCCGGCTACGGCTTCAGCCACGGCAAGCCGCCCGCGCGGCTGCAGGGCGTGCTGTCGCTGGATGGCGGCAAGGCCTTCGAGGTCGACGCCTCCCCCGGCGCGCCGCTGGCCGGCGCCGTGGGCCTCGCCCCGCCAATCATGACCACCCCGCCGGCGGCCGGCGGCCTGCATGACGAGGCCGGCTCCGGCAGCGACAAGTCCGACATGGGCGTGCTGGCCGCGGTCGGCCTGGCCTTCGTCGGCGGCCTGATCCTGAACCTGATGCCCTGCGTCTTCCCGGTGCTGTCGATCAAGGCGACCGCCATCGCCCGCCACCTGGAGTCCCCCGCCCGCGCCCGCACCGAGGGCCTGGCCTTCATGGTCGGGACCATGGGGACCTTCCTGGCCCTGGCCGGCGCGCTGATCGCCGCCCGCGCCGGCGGCGAGGCCGTGGGCTGGGGCTTCCAGCTGCAGTCGCCCGCCGTGGTTTCGGTCCTGGTCCTGATCATGTTCGCCGCCGGCCTGAACCTGTCGGGGGTGTTCGAGATCGGCCAGTCGGTCCAGGGCGTGGCCCTGACCCTGCCGGCCGGCTACGGCTTCAGC
>JBARAK010000317.1:0-2370 GCA_049791955.1 Caulobacteraceae bacterium | reverse complement strand
GGCTTCGACGTCGCCGACGCCCAGGTCGAGACCGCCCGCCGCATGGCCGCCGACCTGGCGGCGCTGCCGGGGATGGAGCTCACCTTCGACGTGGGCGACCTGTCCGGCCCGCTGCCGGAGGCCGACGCCTCGGTCGACATCGTGCTCTGCCTCTACAGCGTGCTCAGCCACCTGCCGTTCGAGGACCTGCCGCAGGTGGCGGCCGAGATGGCGCGGGTGACCCGCCGGCATTTCATCACCACGGTGCGCGCCGCCGGCAGCCCGCCGACCATCTTCGTGGACTCGGTCGACAAGGCCCGCCACTTCCAGCACGACCACGTGCACGACCAGTGCGAGGTCGAGCTGCGCAATGGGCGGTTCTTCGCCATGAAGTTCCACCTGTTCGACGCCGCCGAGCTGCAGGGCTGCTTCGCCCGCCACTTCGTGATCGAGGACCTGCGCGGGCTGGACCTGTTCCACAGCCGCTTCGCCCCCGACAGCCGCTGGAACCCGCCTTCGCTGCCCGCGGACCGCGGCTTCTACGACCACCTGGAGCGGCTGGAAGAGACCTACGCGCGCACCTTCGGTTTCATGGAACGCGCCACCCACCTGCTGCTGGTCGGGCGTCGGGAGGGGTAAGGCAAGTTCGGGCAGCGTCAGCGTGGCGGTGGCGTTCGGGGGGCGGGCGCCGCTAAAAGTCCGCCATGCTGCGACTGACCGAACTGAAACTGCCGCTCGGCCACCCGGCCGAGGCGATCCGCGCCGCCGTCCTCGAACGCCTGGACCTGCGGGCGGAGGACCTGATCGACTGCGCCGTGGCGCGCCGCGCCCACGACGCCCGGCGCAAGTCGGCGATCCTGATGGTCTATTCGCTGGACGTCACCGTGCGCGACGAGGCCGCGGTGCTGGCCCGGTTCCAGGACGACCCCAAGGTCCAGCCCGCCCCCGACACCGCCTACCGCTTCGTCGGCCACGCCGCGACGCCGCCCGATCCGCGCCCGGTGGTGATCGGGGCCGGGCCGTGCGGGCTGTTCGCCGGCCTGATCCTGGCCCAGATGGGCCTACGCCCGATTATCCTGGACCGGGGCAAGGTGGTGCGCGAGCGGACCAAGGACACCTGGGGCCTATGGCGGCGCGGGGTGTTGGAGCCCGAATCGAACGTGCAGTTCGGCGAGGGCGGGGCGGGGACCTTCTCCGACGGTAAGCTCTACAGCCAGATCAAGGACCCGCGCCACCTGGGCCGCAAGGTGCTGGCCGAGTTCGTCCGCGCCGGCGCCCCGCCCGAGATCCTGACCGAGGCCCACCCTCACATCGGCACCTTCCGCCTGGTGACCATGGTCGAGAGCATGCGCGCGACCATCGAGGGGCTGGGCGGCGAATACCGATTCCAGAGCCGGGTCGAGGACCTGGAGGTCGAGACGGGGCCGGATGGCGCACGGCGGGTGCGGGGCGTGGTGCTGCAGGGGGGCGAGCACATCCGCGCCGACCACGTGGTGCTGGCGGTGGGCCACAGCGCCCGCGACACCTTCCACATGCTGCACGACCGCGGCGTCCACATCGAGGCCAAGCCGTTCTCGATCGGCTTCCGCATCGAGCATCCGCAGTCGCTGATCGACCGCGCCCGCTTCGGGCCGTGCGCCGGCCACCCGGACCTGGGCGCCGCCGACTACAGCCTGTCCCACCACTGTTCCAACGGACGCACGGTCTACAGTTTCTGCATGT
This sequence comes from Caulobacteraceae bacterium, assembly GCA_049791955.1. Taxonomy (GTDB): domain Bacteria; phylum Pseudomonadota; class Alphaproteobacteria; order Caulobacterales; family Caulobacteraceae; genus CAHJWH01. Next base: position 669 of record JBARAK010000317.1, on the reverse strand, counting down.
GCCCGGGCGGTACGGTGGTGGCGGCGACGTCGGAGCCCGGGCGGGTGGCGACCAACGGCATGAGCCAGTATTCGCGCAACGAGCGCAACGCCAACGCCGGCATCGTGGTGGGCGTCTCGCCGGAGGACTATCCGGGTCATCCGCTGGCCGGGATCGCCCTGCAGCGGCATTGGGAGGCCCAGGCCTTCGCGGCGGGCGGCGGCAGCTATGCGGCGCCGGGCCAGACCGTGGGCGACTTCCTGGCCGGCCGGCCCTCGACCGCCTTCGGGGCGGTGGTCCCCTCCTACAAGCCGGGCGTCACCCCGACCGACCTGGCGCAATGCCTGCCCGATTTCGCCATCGCCGCCATCCGCGAGGCCCTGCCGGCGTTCGGCCGCCAGATCCCCGGATACGACCATCCCGACGCCATGCTGACCGGGGTGGAGACCCGCACCTCCTCGCCGGTGCGCATCCGGCGCGGCGAGGACTTCGAGAGCATCAACACCGGGCGGCTGTATCCGGCCGGCGAAGGCGCGGGCTATGCGGGGGGGATCCTGTCGGCTGCGGTGGACGGCATCAAGGTGGCCGAGGCGGTCGCGCGGAGGATGTTCGGCTGACTTCCTCCGCTCTGCGGAAGAGCTCCACGTATTATCGGCCTCCCAAGATCCGCTCATTCCCGCGAAGGCGGGA
>JBARAK010000316.1:0-14402 GCA_049791955.1 Caulobacteraceae bacterium | reverse complement strand
GAGCATGCCCGCGCCGCAATCACCGATCCGCGCCTGAAACCGGCGGCGGAGGCTTTGTTCAGGGGCGATCCCGACGCCGCGGCGCAGGTCCTGCAACCGCATCTTGAAGCCAACCCGAACGACATCGTCGCGCTGCGGATGCTGGCCGAAGCCGCCGTCCGCCACGGCCGGTTGGCGGATGCGGAAGTTCTGCTGCGCCACACGCTGGAGCAGGCCCCCGAGGCGCCGGACCTGCGCTTCAGCTACGCCAAGGTGCTGTTCCAGCAGCAGAAGGCGGCCCAGGCCCTGCCTTATCTGGAAGCCCTCGCGGCGCTGGCCCCGAATGAACCCGCCTACGCCAACCTGAGGGCGGGCTGCCTCAGCCTGGTAGGCGAGTACGCCGCCGCCATCGCGATCTATGAAGCTCTGCTGCGCGATTTTCCGCTGCAGGCGCAGATCTGGCTGAACTACGGCCATGCATTGCGGACCGTGGGGCGCAGCGCCGAGGCCGTCGCGGTCTACAAGCGTTGCATAACGCTGGCGCCTAGCCTGGGGGATGCCTACTGGAGTCTCGCCAATCTGAAGACGGCCTCTTTCACGGCGGAAGAGATCGCTGCGATGGCGGCTCAGCTGGACCGCGCCGATCTTGGCGCCGAGGATCGGCTGCACCTCAACTATGCACTGGGCAAGGCGCTTGAGGATCGAGGCGAGCACGAGGGCGCGTTCCGGCGCTATCAGGCCGGCGCTCGGCTTCGCCGGGAAACCGCGCCCTACGATCCTGAAGAGCTCACCGCCTACGTGCGCCGCTGCAAGACCCTGTTCACGCCGGGGTTCTTCGAGAGGCGCGTGCAGACGGGGGACACCTCGACCGCGCCGATCTTCGTGGTGGGACTCCCGCGCTCCGGCTCCACGCTGGTGGAGCAGATCCTGGCCAGCCATCCGGCGGTGGAGGGGACCATGGAGCTTTCGGACATCGGTTTCATCGCCAAGCGTCTGGGCTGGACCTCGCCCGGATCGTCCTATCCTGAAGCTGTAACCGAACTCCACGCTGAGGATCTCGCCGGGCTTGGTGCGGAGTACCTGCAGACCACGCGCATCCATCGCAAGCTCGGCCGGCCTCATTTCGTCGACAAGATGCCGACCAACTTCCAGCACCTGGGGCTGATCCATCTGATCCTGCCGCACGCCAAGATCATCGACGTGCGCCGCCATCCGCTCGGAGCCTGCTTCTCCATCTTCAAGCAGCATTTCGCGCAGGGGCACAGCTTCTCCTACGATCAGGAGGATATCTCCCGGTACTATCGCGACTACGTGGATCTGATGGCGCACTTTGACGCCGTCATTCCCGGCAGGGTGCATCGGGTAATCTACGAGGACCTGGTGCAGGACACCGAAGTCCGGGTCCGCAGGCTGCTCGAATACTGCGGATTGCCGTTCGACGAGGCGTGCCTGCGTTTCCATGAGAACGCGCGTGCGGTGAACACCGTCAGCTCCGAGCAGGTTCGCCGTCCCATCTTCCGTGAGGGGGTGGACCGCTGGCGAAGTTACGAGCCGTGGCTTGGGCCGGCGAAGGCGGTGCTGGGGCCGGTCCTGGAAGCCTGGCGTGGATAGGATAAGCCCCTCCCTTTCCAGAAGGGAGGGGCCTTCAAGTTGCTGTCTGTTCTGTTGCATGGATAGGACAGCGATAAGATCAGAAGCTGTAGGTGATCCTGCCATAGTAATAGCCGCCGTTGATGCCGTAGGGCGAGAAGACCGCGGGTTCGCCGAAGACGTTGCCACCGTCCGCGGGCCTGACGCCGCCGCCGGCGACAGCTGCGTTCGGCACCGTCGGCGGCTTGAGGTCGAACAGGTTGTTCGCGCCAATGTTGAGACGAAGTTGCGGCGTGATCTTGTAGCCGATGTCGAGGTCGGTGATGGCGGCGGCGCCCACCACCAGGTTGGTCGCGCCATTTCCTGTCCCGGTGCCATCGACGCTGATCAACTCGGAGGTGGACCCGTAGATCGTCTCACGCAGGTTCACGGTGAACTTGTTGATGGTCCACAGCGCGTTCAGCACCGCCTTTTCCTTGGGCGTTCCGGTGAGCAGTGCGCTCACCGCCGCCGCCGTCAGGATCGAGGTCTGGCCCTGGGCGACGTTCTCCACCGCGGCCGGCAGGGGGTTGACCCGATCCAGGGTGGTTTCGTTGTAGTTGAAGCCGACCGTCCAATCCACGTGACCCCAGTCGCCGAAATCCGAAGCATAGGCGGCGGTGGCCTCGACGCCCTGGGTGGTGGTGTCGGCCGCATTGCTGAAGATGTTGATGCCGGCGTAGGTCAGGGTCGAGGTATCCAGGTTGATGCCCCGTGCGCCGATGGCGTTCAGCACGCCCTGGGATACGATCGTCTGATTGGGCGCGGAGCCCTCAAGCCCGATGATCGAGCCGCTGTTGAGGATACGGCCCTGCAGGTCGATATGGTAATAGTCGACCGTCACCTGAAGCTTCGAGATCGGATGGGCTACGAAGCCGCCGCTGAAGTTGGTGGATTTTTCGGGCTGAAGTTGGTGGAATCCGGCCTGCTGGGCCGCAGCGGCGTTGGCGGGCAACTGCACGAAGGCTGACGTCGGCCCGACGTTGGTGCCGGAGTAGAACTCCTCCTGCAGGGTCGGGGCGCGGAAGCCGTCGCTGATCGTGCCGCGGATAGCGAAGGCCGGCGTGAAGTCGTAGCGGGCGGTGACCTTGCCGATGGGGGCGTCGCCGAAGTCGCTGTAGTGTTCGTAGCGGCCGGCTATGTCCAGATGCAGGTGCTCGATCGGATCTGCCGACAGATCGATGTAGACCGCCTCGTTGTCCCGGGCGTTCACCCCTGCGTCGGTCGGCGTGTAACCGATGAACGACTGGGCGCCGCTACCGAAGAATGACGCCGGCTCGCCCGCCGAGACGGTGAAGGTCTGGCGCCGGTATTCCGCGCCGACGGCGACGTTCAGCGGCGAGGCCAGGAAGCCGAGGTTGACCGCGCGGGTTATGTCGAGGTCGCTGGTCCACTCCGAGAACTGGTAGGCGCCGTCATAGAAGTCCCTTTGCGGGGTGATCGGCGTGGCGGACGCAGCCTGCAGGATCGGGAATTCCGCCGCATTGGCCGAGTTGATCGTGTAGACGCTGTCGTGGTCCGCGCCATAGGTCGTCGACAGGTCGTAATGCCACTGGTCGTAGTCGCCCTTGAGGCCGCCGGTGATGGAATAGTTGTATTCCTTGAATTGTTCTCGCGGATTGAAGCCGTTGGGGAACGGGATCACGGTCTGGCCGGTGGAGGTCACGCCCTCGACGACGTTCGGCACGCGATAGTTCTCGAACGCGGAGGCGGTCCGGTTGGCGTAGCTGCCGAAGCTGTAGAGCTGCAGGGCGTCGCTGACGTTATAGCCGGCGTTATAAAAGCCATCGTAGAGCTGGTACTGCGTATCGCCGTAGATTCGGTTGACGTTCGGCTGGCCTGGAAAGCCGAGCACGCCGGCGTTCGTCGTTCCCGCGATGCTGGAAAGCAGGCTGCCGTCGGGGTTGAACAGGCGCCGGTCCGCGCCGCCCTGATGGCTGAAATCGTGGTAGCGGTCTTCCAGGGTGACGTTGACGAAACCCTTGTCGCCCAGGTTGAAGCCCTTGTTGACGTATGCGGCGCCGGTCTCGCCGTCGCCTTCGAAGTATTCGCCGCCGGTCGCCGATATAGAACCGCCATGGTCGGCGTTCTTCAGGATGATGTTCACGACGCCGGCGATCGCGTCCGACCCGTATTGCGCCGCCGCGCCGTCGGTCAGCACCTCGACATGGTCGATCGCACCGACCGGGATCAGGCTCAGGTCCACTGTCGCGGACCCCGAATAGGGGCTGCCGGAATCCACCGACAGGTTGGCCGTGGCGTTGCGGCGCTTACCATCCACCAGCACCAGGGTGTCGTTCGGATTCAGGCCACGCAGCGCCGCCTGAACGGTCAGGGCCGCGGTGTCGGCGCCGTACTGCTGCACGTTGAAGGAGGGGACGTTCTGCTGCAGCACGTCCTGCAGGCTGGGCTGGCCGACGTGCTGGAACGCCTGCGACCCCACCACCTGGATAGGCGCGGCGCTGTCTACGGCCTTTATGCCGGTTTGGCGCGTGCCTGTGACGATGACTTCCGACAGCGCACTCGTACTTAGGGGCGCATCCGAGGGCAGGGAGGCGGTCGTTGCGGGAGCGGCGTCCGTGCTGGCTATTTTCTGGGGCGCGGCCGGCTCAGCCGTCTGAGCTTGGGCTGTGTGGCTCAACGAAAGAAGAGCGATTGCACTAACGCTGTAGAGTAATCGTGTCATTCAATAAGTCCCCTCGGTTGCAGTTAGTTGAATTCGAGCTTTCTCCGCCGTGCGAATGTCTTGTTTTGTTTTTTCCGTGTCTGGTAGCTCCGACATCCGGAGAGTGAGCGTGCGAGGTCGCTGGTGCGGGCGCACGGGTATGGATTTCGGCGGCTAAGAAACCGTCCGATAGATCAAAGATAAGGAAGGAGCGATATGATTGACGCAGCAGTATATGCTGCGCTACGTCGCGCATATTGCCTTTATTTATATGATAATTTCGGCACCATGACTCGCGCCGCGAGTCTCAATCTGCTGGTATGGGTGAGATCATTTCAGGTCTTTCCCCCGATTACATGGATATCACGGGCAGAGACGTGGAAAGACTCAAGGTAAAAGTGTTGTCTCAGAGCGATGGAGCGCCCCTGCACAAAACTTTAACATTCAAGCGCTCGTGGCGTGCTGCCGTGCAGCATGGAGGTCGGGAGAGGCCGGCGTAGGCGCGGATTGACGGCTTGAGGACCCCCATTTCGGGGGCTTTGCATGGTTTCAGTCGGATTTAGCGAGACGGCTGATCAATAAGCTTGCGCATGCGCACGATCGGTAGGCTGCATCCGTTCGCCAATTCGACCGAGATACGCTCTGCGCTGGAAAATCCGCGCCGCTGATACAGCCTTTCGCCCGTAAGAGTGGCGCCCAGCTCCAATTCCCTGAAGCCCCGGGCGCGCGCCGCCGCCTCGCAGGCGTTCAGGATCAGGCTGCCCACCCCGCGGCGGGCGAATTCGGGGGCGACGAAGAAGGCGCGGATGCGGGCGGGATCGAGGCCGGGGGTGAGCAGGCTGTCGTCCTTTCCGGCGACGGCGTCGCCGCCGAACAGGGTCCGGCGCCAACTCCAGCCGCCGCAACCCACGATCTCCCCGCCGCACTCCGCGATGAAGTAGGCGCCGTCGTCGATCAGGCGGGTGTCGACGCCGAACACCGTACCCAGGGCGCCCTCGATCTGGGCCGGGCTGTAGTCTTCGGCCTGGAGCGCGCGGACCGACCGTTCGATCAGGCCGGCGATCGTCGCCGTGTCCGCGCGCCGGGCCAGCCGCAGGGAAATGGCTGGCCGGACGTCGCTCCGCTCTTGCATCCGCGTCCCCCTGAAGCGCCTTGGCGAGCATAGTGGCGTGTACGGCCCGACAACAGGCCGAGCGCCTCTCGCGCTTCCAGGGCGGCCCGCCCGGCTCTATGGATCGGATGGAAACGAAAATGGGGGCGGATTTGCGTAGTCTCGGCGCGGCGATGGTTCTGGCGACACTGGCTCTGGCGACACTGGCTCTGGGCGCGGCGCCTCAGGCGAAGGCGGCCGACCTGGCGCGGCTCAAGGGCGAGGCCGCCCGGGTCAGCATCGTGCGCGACGACTGGGGCATCGCCCACGTGCACGGCCACACCGACGCCGACGCGGTGTTCGGCATGGCCTACGCCCAGGCCGAGGACGACTTCAACCGGGTCGAGACCAACTACATCAACGCCATGGGCCGGCTGGCCGAGGCGGAAGGCGAGGGCGCGGTCTGGCAGGACCTGCGGATGAAGCTGTTCGTCGATCCGGACGTGCTGAAGGCCGACTACGCGGCCAGCCCCGCGTGGCTGAAGTCGCTGATGGACGCCTGGGCCGACGGGCTGAACTTCTACCTCGCCACCCATCCGCAGGTGAAACCCCGCGTGATCACCCGTTTCCAACCCTGGATGGCGCTGAGCTTCACCGAAGGTAGCATCGGCGGCGACGTCGAGCGGGTGTCGCTGAAGGAGTTGCAGGCTTTCTATGACGGGTCTCGGATCGGCCGGGGGGCCGGCCGGTCCGCGCCGCTGGCCATGGCCGAGGCCGATCCCACCCGGTTCGTGGAGCCGACCGGCTCGAACGGCATCGCCATCGCGCCGTCCAACACCGTCGACCACCATGCGCTGCTGCTGATCAACCCGCACACCTCGTTCTTCTTCCGCTCCGAACTGCAGATGTCGAGCGACGAGGGCCTGGACGCCTATGGCGCGGCGACCTGGGGGCAGTTCTTCCTGTACCAGGGCTTCAACCCGCACATCGGCTGGATGCACACCTCCAGCACGGTGGATTCGGTGGACGAGTTCGCCGAGACCATCTCCAAGCGCGACGGCGGCCTGGCCTATCGCTACGGGACCGAGTGGCGTCCGGTTGGGGTGTCCCGGATCACCGTGCGCTATCGCACCGCCGACGGGGTGATGGCCTCGCGCACCTTCACCGTCTACCGCACCCATCACGGCCCGGTCGTGCGCCAGGCCGACGGCAAGTGGATTAGCATCGCTCTGATGAACAAGCCGGTGGAGGCGCTTAGCCAGTCCTACCTGCGCACCAAGGCCAGCGACTACGCCTCGTTCGTGCAGATCGCCGAGCGCTATCAGGCCAATTCCTCGAACAACACCATCTTCGCCGACGACAAGGGCGAGATCGCCTACCTGCATCCGCAGTTCATCCCCCGGCGTGACGACCGCTTCGACTACATCCAGCCGGTCGACGGCTCCGATCCCGCCACCGACTGGAACGGACTGACGCCGTTCGACCAGCGGCCGCACTTGCTGAACCCGCCCAATGGCTGGGTGATGAACACCAACAACTGGCCCTATTCGGCGGCCGGCGAATACAGCCCCAAGCAGAAGGACTTCCCCCGCTACATGGATACGGTGGGCGAGACGCCGCGCGGCCTGCATGCGACGCGGGTGCTGACCGGGCGTCGGGACTTCAGCCTGGAGGCGCTGAACAAGGCGGCGTTCGATCCCTACCTGCCGGCCTTCGCCCGCCTGATCCCGACCCTGGTCCAAGCCTATGACGCAACCCCGGACGGCGATCCGCTGAAGGCGCGGCTGAAGGACCAGGTCGCGGCGCTGCGCCAATGGGACGACCGCTGGGGGCTGGAGTCCACCGAGACCTCGCTGGCGGTGTTCTGGGGCGAGGCGATGTGGAAGGTCTCGGCCGGGCCGGCCAAGGCGGGGCGGATGTCGGTCTATGACTGGATGGCCGACCACGCCACGGCCGCCCAGAAGCTCCAGGCCCTGGCCGAGGCGTCCGACCGGCTGGTCAAGGATTTCGGCGACTGGCGCACGCCGTGGGGGCGGATCAACCGCTTCCAGCGCGTGAACGACGACATCCAGTCCAGCTTCAACGACGCGGAGCCGAGCATCCCGATCCCCTTCACCTCCAGCCAGTGGGGCTCGCTGGCCTCGTTCGGGGCCAGGCGCTATCCAGGCACGAAGAAGTATTACGGGACCAGCGGCAACAGCTTCGTCGCGGTGGTGGAGTTCGGCCCCCGGGTCCGCGCGGTGGCGGTGACCGCCGGCGGCGAGAGCGGCAAGCCGGGGGCGAAGCACTTCGACGACGAGGCGCAGCGCTACAGCCAGGGCGCGCTGCGCGAGGTCTACTTCTACCCCGACCAACTCACCGGCCACACCGAACGGAGCTACCACCCGGGGGAGTAGCGCCAATGCTTTCACTTGGGGGGAAAGGCGCTCCCGCTTTTCTTGAATCCGCTCTTCCCCGCGAAGGCGGGGACCCAGATTCATTCCCATGCGTCGGCGGATTTGATCTGGATTCCCGCCTTCGCGGGAACGAGCGGATTCAAGGAGAGGCGGAGGCGCCCTAACCCGCCTTCGCCCCCGCCAGCAGCGCCTCGACCTGCTTTTCCACCTCGGCCCGGGTCTCGCGATCGCGGGCGCCGCTGCCGGGGCTGGTGAAGCCGACGTGGACGGCCTTCACCCGGCCGTCGCGGCCGATGAAGAAGGTGGTGGGCCAGGCGCTGAGGTTCACCGCCTGGGGCAGCTTCTCGTGCACCGTCTTGGTCTCGCCGGCCAGCAGCACGCTGTAGGTCAGGCCATAGCGCTGGACGAAGGCCTTCAGGCGCTGGGGATCGGCCACCTGCTCGGGGGACTGCTCGAAATCCAGCGCCACCACCTCCAGTCCCTGGCGGTGATGCCGGGCGTAGAGCGACTGCAGGAAGGGCGCCTCGTCGTGGCAGTTGGGGCACCAGCTGCCCATCACGTCGACCAGCACCACCTTGCCGCGGAACCGCTTGTCGGTGCTGGCCACCGTGCGGCCGGACAGGTCGGGGAAGGCGAAGCTGAACGGGGCCGCGGGATCGGCGACGCTGGTGAAGCGAGTGGGGTCGGACGGGGCGACGCCCTGGGCCAGGGCCTCGCGCGGGCGCACGGCGACCAGGTCCTTGTGGCCCTCGCCGTCGGTCAGCGACAGCTTGAGTTGCCGGGGCGAGGGGGCGCGGATCTCAAGCAGCGCCGGCCGCTCGCCCGCGAAGTGCGACAGGCGGAAGGCCCCGTCGGCGTAGACGCCGTTCAGCGTCCCGGTGTCGCCGTCGATGCGCAGGATGGTCGCCTCGGCCCGGCCGCCCGCTTGGTGCACGATCAGCCGCCAGGCCTTCTCACCCTTGGCCGTGACGCCCGGAATGATCCATTCGCCCGCGATCGAAGGGGCGCCCTGGCCGGGCGCGGGCGGCGGGGCTTTTCGCGCGGTGATCGGGAGGGTGCTGCGGCCGCGGGTGTAGGTCCCCTCCAGCCCAAGGTCGGTCACCGAGGCGTCCAGCACCGCGGCGTAGCTCGGGAAGCTCAGTTGCAGCCGGCCCGACGGCGAGACCACGCCCGGCGCAGACGGATTGGTCGGGCGCGAGCCGTCGAAGAAGGTGGCGCGCACCTGGCCGCCGCGGGCGGAGAGGTCGAGGCGGAAGGGGATTTCGGCCCCGTTCAACTGCGCCTGTCCCTGCCAGCGGCCGGCCAGGCCGTCCTTCGCCCGCGCGCCATCGGCTGTTCCGTGGGCGGGCAGGGCCGTGATCAGGAACAGGCCCGCCGCCGCCAGCGGGCCGATACGCCATTGCTTCGCCACCGCCCACATGCCTGATCGCCCCGCGCCAGGGTGGCGCAAGGCAAGTTTCCGCACGCGCAGGTCGCGGACGACAAACCAGGAGTTCGCGACGGCCTTCCAGTTTTGCTGAAGCGCCGGTAGAGCGCGTGGGCATCTAGTCAGACAGGAGTTGCGTGAGCATGGCCGCCGACGCGCCGATCACGATCTACGGCATCAAGAACTGCGACACGATGAAGAAGGCGCGGACCTGGCTGGACGACCACGGCGTCGTCTACGCCTTCCACGACTACAAGACCCAGGGGATCGACCGTGCATCTCTCCAGGCCTGGGCGAAGGTGATCGGGTGGGAGACCCTGCTCAACCGCGCCGGCACGACGTTCCGCAAGCTGCCGGACGCGGCCCGGTCGGACCTGGACGAGGCCAAGGCCATCGCGCTGATGCTCGACCAGCCCTCGATGATCAAGCGTCCGGTGCTGGACGTGGGCGGCGAGCTGCGGGTGGGCTTCAGGCCCGAGGCCTACGCGGCCCTGTTCGGCGCCTGAACGCTTGGCCAAAAGGCTTCAGCTGTGGCCGGCGCAAAAAAAAGCCCCGCCGAAGCGGGGCAAGTTCATAGGGAGGAAACGCCCAGGAACTGGGCGCTCATGTATTTGGTCTGATGGTCGACCAAAATCAAGAGGTATCGGTGCGACTTTCTGACGGGGTGCGCCAGCCCACCCGCCTGGGCGGAGAGAGCTGGGCGGCGCGTCAGGCGCTCCGGTGCCCTTCCACCGCCAGGCCGAGGTTCGGGGATTCCCCCGCGCGGCCGGCGTCCAGGTTCACCGTGGCCTTGCGGTCGAGCTTGTTCCAGCCGACGATCGGGCCGCGCACGGCAGTGACCACCGCCTTGATCACCACGTGGTACATCAGCTGGCGGTAGCCGAAGCGTTGGACCGGCAGCCAGCCCAGGCTGCCCCAGGGGGCGTCGCGCTCCAGCGCCATGCCCAGCGCCGCCGCCGACAGGTCGACCAGCACGAAGGCGCCCCAGTATAGCAGGGTCTGGCTCAGCAGCTGGTGGTCCCACTCGTTGGGGTGCGAGAACCAGTCCTGCACGGCCCAGAACAGGCTGAACAGCACCGCCGCGTCGACCAGGGGCGCGACCAGGGCCAGGAAGATCTGGAACACCCACACCTGCGGCAGGGCCACCAGGCCCAGCAGCGGGCGCTTGATCTCCAGCATGGCGGCGCGGTGCTTCCACACGCACTGCAGGGTGCCGAACGACCAGCGGAAGCGCTGCTTCAGCAGGCCCTTCATGGTCTGGGGCGCCTCGGTGTAGGCGCGCGCCTCGGGATCGAACATCACCGCCCAGCCGGCGCGCTGCACCGCCAGGGTCAGGTCCTGGTCCTCAGCCAGGGTGTCGTCGGGGAAGCCGCCGAGCGCGTCGATGGCGCTGCGCCGCCAGGCGCCGACCGCGCCGGGCACCACGGTGATCACCCCCAGCGCCGACAGGGCGCGCCGCTCCAGGTTCTGGGCGGTGACGTATTCCAGCGCCTGCCACTTGGTGATCAGGTTGATGCGGTTGCCGACCAGGGCGTTGCCGGCCACCGCGCCGACCTTGGGGTGGTCGAACCAGCAGGCCAGCCGGCCGATGGTGTCGGTGGGGAACTGGGTGTCGGCGTCCAGCGCCACGATGATCTCGCCGCGCGCCGCCTTCAGGCCGCGGTTCAGCGCCAGGGCCTTGCCGCCGTTGGGGAAGCTCATCAGCTGCACCCGCGGATCGGCGCCGAAGGCGGACTGCACCCGCTCGGCGGTGGCGTCCTTGGAGCCGTCGTCCAGCACCAGCACCTCCAGCTCGCGCCAGGACGACTGCAGGATGCGGCGCACCGAGGCGACGATCACCGCCTCTTCGTTGAAGCAGGGGATCAGCACGCTGACCAGGGGGCGGGGATGGTCCTCGCCGTAGACCGGCTCGGGCCGCTTGGGCATGCGCACCCGGTGGACGATGGCCAGGGTGGCCAGGAACAGCAGCCGCGCCAGGCCGAGCACGATGGCGCTGACGAACAGCACGGTGATGCCCTTGTCGAAGTCGCGCACGATGCCGAAGGCGGTGCGGTCGAGCAGCAGCTGGCCCTGTTCCTCGCGGGTCGGCGGCATGGCCTGGGCGGGGCTGAGCCCGGCCAGGTCGGCTACGGTGACCAGGCGGTAGCCGCGGGCGCGCAGGGCGTCGATCAGGTTGGGCAGGGCGGCGATGGTGCGGGTGCGGTCGCCCCCCGAATCGTGCAGCAGCACGACCTGGCCGGCGGTCTCCGGATTGACATCCTTCAGCCGGTCCAGGGTGCGCTGGACGATCAGCTTGGAGTCGGGCCGCTTCCAGTCGTCGGGATCGATGCGCAGGCCCACGCTCAGGTAGCCGAGGTCGCGCGCGATCAGCAGCGGCGCCACTTCGCGCGGCGTCGAGGGCGAGGCGTCGCCCAGGTACGGCGGCCGGAAGAACCGCATGGTGTGGCCGGTGATGACCTGGAACAGCCGCTGGGTCAGGTTCAGCTCCAGGCTGACCTGGGCGTTGGAGACCGCGGCGATGTTGGGGTGGGTGTAGGTGTGGCTGCCCACGATGTGGCCGGCCGCCACCTCGCGCCGCACCAGGTCCGGCCACGCCTCCATGTTCTCGCCGATCACGAAGAAGGTCGCGGGCGCGTTCTTCTGCTTCAGGATCTTGAGGATCTGCGGCGTCCAGCGCGGGTCGGGACCGTCGTCGAAGGTCAGGGCGATCTCGCCCGGGTGCGCGCCGATGCGCTGGACCACGTAGGCGGTCGGGATCTTGTCGAACTGCTCGTCGGTGATCAGCCCCATCGACGGATCGGTGGTCAGGGTGCGCGAGCCGGCTTCGGGCGTGGCGGTGGGGTTCAGCACCTCGCCGGTGCCGTTGAAGTCAACGTCCGGGCTGGGGGCCATGGCGCGCAGGTCGTCGACCTTGGCCGCGCCGTAGGGCTTGCCCAGCACCTTCCACACCGATGGGTCTTCCGAGCCCATCCGCCACAGGGCGTAGCCCCGCGGCCGCCAGGCGTCGGCCATGTGGACCTGATTGTAGAAGGTGGTGGCGTCCAGGAACCAGACGGTGTGCGGCTGGCCGTCCTCGTCGGCGTAGTCGAAGGTCGGGTTCAGGGCGGCGCGGTCGAAGCGGATCTTCGAGCCGGCGTCCTGCGCTGTCAGGGTCGCCTCGTGGAAGGAGACCGCGTCGGCGTTCGCACCCTTGCGCCAGTCGTAGCCAAAGCCGCCGAGCGCCAGCACGGTCTTGTTCGGATCGAGCATGGCCATGTTCTCGGACAGGTGCCGGTCGAACCAGCCCTGGCTGGCGACCGGGCCGGTCTCGCCGGTCCAGTAGTGCTCGTCGTAGGCCATCAGCACCAGGGTGTCGGCGGCCTGGCCCAGCGCCTTGATCGGCCAGTCGGGATCGTCGAACGGCGCGGTGACCCAGATCTCGCGCCCGCTCGGATTGAAGGCGGCGTTGGCCTCGGCGATGAAGCTCGGATAGGCCTTCAGCCCGGCTGGCGACATGTTCTCCAGGTCGAAGACATAGCCGGCGTAGCCGCGCTGCTTGGCCAGGGCCAGCAGGTTGCCGATCAGGGCGCGGCGGGCGGCGGGGGCGGCGAGCAGCCGGTCGGCCAGCTTGGCGTCGAACAGCCGGTTGCTGCCGTTGTGCACCAGCGGCATCACCGAGGGACGGTGCGGGGCGGCGGCGATCAGCTTGTCGGCGCGCACGTCGGTGGTGACGTCCAGCCCCCCGCCGGCGTCCTTCAGCCGGACCCACTGGGGCGAGACGATGTCGAGCTGGGCCACGTGGTCGGCCAGCGATTCGCGCGAGATGTCGTCCCAGCTGACGTAGAAGCCGATGGACAGGGCGCTGGCGCGCGAACCGCGCGCGCCGGTCGGGCGATGCGGCCGGCGGGTCCAGGCCGGGTGCTTGGGCAGCACCTCGACGCGGCCGTCCAGGGCGTGGATCACGTGCGGATTGACGAATGTTACGCCCGGGATACGCGGGGCGATGGCCAGGGTCGCGACGAAGGCGCCCAGAATCGCGAACAGCGCGGCGAGCATCAGCCCCACGCCAAGCCCCGCCCGGCGCGCCCTTCGACCGGACGGATCATGGAACACTAGGTTTGTCATGGTCTCGCTACGCGCAGGTCCACGCAAAGACTAAGCGTCCAGTCATTCGGAACCAGCCCCGCGCACCTTACGACATTGTAGGCTCGTGCGCGTCCGAAGAAAATCCTTCTAACCCAACGGTTTGGCCCCCTATGCCAAATTATCGCAGGCGACCGCCGGACGGAATGAGGTTACGCGGGCTCGTCTGCCCTTCTACAGTCTTCGTGCGCCGGCCACGCCGGCGCTGCGTCCAGGTGTTGGGCTAATACAGTCGAAAACGTTCCGGAAGTTGCATCAAGCGGTGTCAGAGACAAGCGCGCCTCCGAGTCGCCACATATTTATCCGGACGGAAACAACTTCGCCGGCTGGAATGATTCGCGCGCCACGAAGCCTTGCCGCCGTCCTACGACTTTCCACGCTCAGAAGCATCATGATTGGCGCACTGATGCTGCTGGCGGTGACGGTGCTGATCGGCCGGCCCACTGTCTTCAGTGACACTGACGATTATTACGGCCAAGGTCACAGCGTCGTACGTGCGCTGGAGCGCTGGGTCCGGGGCGGCAAGGCGCCGATCGACATCGCCGACGCGCGCTACCGCCTGACCAATCCCGATGGCGCCGACGAGGAGCCGGAGCATAACCAGGACGGCGCGCGCTCGGTCTACTATGGCCTGCTGCTCTATGCGACCCAGGCGGTGGGCTCGCTCTGGCTGCTGGCGGCGGCCCAGGCCCTGGCGGCGGCGGCGGTGGTGCGGCTGCTGTGGCGGCGCGTCTGTCCCGAAGGGCGGGAGCGGGGCTACCTCGCGATCATGGCCGTGCTCTGCCTCGGCAGCAGCCTTCCGGTGTTCACCGGCTTCGCCATGCCCGACGTGTTCGCCGGTTTCGCCGCCGTGGCGACCGTGCTGGCGGTGGTCTATGGCGGGGCTTTCGGCCCCTGGACCAAGGCCGGCCTCTGGGCGCTGCTGGCGGCCTCGATCAATTTCCACGGCTCCAACCTGCCCACCTCGCTGGCCGTCGCCGCGCTGGGGCTGGCCGGCATGGCCTGGCTGAAGACCGACTGGCGGCGGCTGTGCGGGCGGGCCGGCTTCGTGCTGAGCGCGATGCTGATGGCGATGCTGGCGGCCAAGGCCTACGG
>JBARAK010000315.1:0-5794 GCA_049791955.1 Caulobacteraceae bacterium | reverse complement strand
GCGGGGCGCCCGGACGGGTGGAGAGTCGCGAGGACGTCGTGCGTGTCCTGGACCTGGTGATCGACTATTACCGTCGCCGCGAGCCGAGCAGCCCGATCCCGCTGCTTTTGCAGCGCGCGCGAGCCTGGGCGCCGCTCGACTTCATGGCGGTGCTGGAGGACATCTCGCCCAATGCGATCGCGGATGCGCAGCATATCCTAAAGCTCCGCCGCGGCGAAAACTGAGGCTTCCCTGCGTATCGCGGGGGAAAAGCGCGGTACGGGAGCGAAGCGGAAAGCGCTGCGCCAGATCACGTCTGTCATGCCCAAGCTGAAGGATGATGAGGTCCAGCTTACCGGCCCCCCCCGTTACGTGACATCGAAACTCCGTTTCGTCTGAAACGTGCGCGCGCGCCTGGATTTACCAAGCGGGGAAAGGGGTTTCGGCCCTCGAAGCCTGGCATGTGTCACCTGTAACCCGCCGCCTGGATTCTGAAACGGCGATGAAGCTGGAGCGACTTAACCCTTGGTCCGAAGCGGGCATGCAGATGGTCCGCTGAGCATCACAGGCGAGGTCGAGATGGCGTCGGCGAAGGGCGGACAGCGCTTCATCAAGGAAAACCGGGCGCCCCGCGTCCACATTCAATACGAGGTCGAGACCTACGGCTCACGCCAGAAGGTCGAGATCCCATTCGTCATGGGCGTGATGTCGGACCTGTCCGGCAAGTCCAGTGTCGACAAGAAGGTGCTGGAGGAACGCGACTTCCTCGAGTTCGACATGGACAACTTCGAGGAGCGGATGGAGCGGATCGCGCCCCGCGCCGCCTTCGCGGTCGAGAACACCCTGACCGGCCAGGGCCGGCTGGGCGTGGACCTGACCTTCTCCTCGCTCGAGGACTTCAACCCGGGTCGCATCGCCCGCAACGTGCCTTCCCTCGCGAAGCTGCTGGAAGCGCGTGAACAGCTCAACGACCTGATGCTCTACATGGACGGCAAGGCCGGGGCCCAGGAGCTTCTCGACAAGGTCCTGAAGGACCCCGAGCTGATGAAGTCCCTCGCCGCATCCAAGGCCAAGGCCGCCCCGGACGAGGCGGCGGACTGACCGCCGCCTTCCCTCCCGTTCAGACGCATTCCGGAGATACCCATGGCCCAGCAAGCCCTGCAGACGTCCGTCCCCGACGCTGAGACGACGGACGCGCCGATCGACGACTTCGCCAAGCTCCTGCAGAAGGAGTTCAAGCCCAACACCGACGCCAAGCAGGCCCGCATCGAGGCGGCCGTCCAGACCCTGGCCCAGCGCGCCCTGGAGGACGCCACGGTCGTGGGCGAGGATGTGTTCCTCACCGTCGACGCCCTGAAGGCGGCGATCGACCGGAAGCTGACCGAGCAGGTCAACGCCATCATCCACCATCCCGAGTTCCAGACGCTGGAATCGGCGTGGCGGGGGCTGTGGTATCTGGTCGGCAACACCTCGACCGGCAAGGATCTGAAGATCCGTGTACTGAATATCTCCAAAGACGAGACGCGGCGCATGCTGCGCCAGTACCGCGACGCGGCCTGGGACCAGAGCCCCCTGTTCAAGAAGATCTACGAGGCCGAGTTCGGCCAGCTTGGCGGCCAGCCCTATGGGGCCGTCATCTGCGACTACAGCTTCGACCACGGCGGACCAGACATCGAGGTGATGAAGGGACTGTCGAAGATCGGGGCGGCGGCCCACGCGCCGTTCATCGCCGCGGCCTCTCCCCAGCTGCTCGGAATGGAAAGCTGGCGCCAGCTCGCCAATCCGCGCGACCTGGCCAAGCAGTTCGACGCCACCGACTACATGGCCTGGCGCTCGTTCCGCAATTCCAATGACAGCCGCTACATGGCCCTGACCCTGCCGCGGTTCCTGGGCCGGCCGCTCTATGGCGCCGAGACCGATCCGGTCGAGGAGTTCGCCTTCGAGGAAGAGGTCGACGGCGAGCACGACAACTACCTGTGGCTCAACGCCTCTTACGCCCTGGGCGTGCGCATCACCGAGGCCTTCAAGACCTACGGCTGGTGCACCCGCATCCGCGGCGTGGAGTCGGGCGGCACGGTGGAGGACCTGCCGACCTCGTTCTTCCCGACCGACGAGGGCGGGCTGGACGTCAAGTGCCCGACCGAGATCGCCATCTCGGACCGGCGCGAGGGGGAACTCTCGAAGGCCGGGCTCATGGCCCTGGTGCATCGGAAGAACACCGATCAGGCGACCTTCATCGGCGCCCAGACCCTGCACGCGCCCAAGGCCTACGAGGACCCTGACGCCACCGCCAGCGCCAACCTGTCGGCCCGCCTGCCCTACATCTTCGCCAGCTGCCGCTTCGCCCACTATCTGAAGTGCATCGTGCGGGACTGGATCGGCGGCACCCGGGAGGCGCCGCAGCTGCAGCGCGACCTGCAGAGCTGGATCATGCAGTACGTCGATATCCAGCCTGACTTCTCCACCGAGGAGACCAAGGCCCGCAAGCCGCTGAAGCAGGCCTCCGTCGAGGTGATCCCCGATCCGGAGAACCCTGGCTACTACCGTGGCCTGTTCAAGATGATCCCCCACTACCAGCTCGAAGGTATGGACGTGACTCTCAGCATGGTGTCGCGCCTGCCCAAGGGCGACAAGTAGTTCCGCCCCAGACCTGAATATCCGATCAGAGCAAGAGGACCACCATGGCAGTTGATATGTTCATGAAGCTCGCCGGCATCAACGGCGAGTCGGAAGACAGCGTGCACTCCAACGAGATCGACGTGCTCGGCTGGAACTGGGGCATGAGCAACACCGGCACCGCCCACCTTGGCAGCGGCGCCGGCACCGGCAAGGCGAACTTCCACGACCTGTCTTTCACCAAGTTCGTGGACAAGGCCAGCACCTCGCTGATGCAGGCCTGCGCCACCGGCAAGCACATCGCCACCGCGACCCTGACCTGCCGCAAGGCCGGCGGCACGCCGCTGGAATACCTCGTCATCACCATGAGCGAGGTGCTGGTTTCCAATATCCAGCATGGCGGAAGCATGGGCGACGAACGCACCACCGAATCCATCAGCCTCAACTTCGCGAGCCTGAAGGTCGACTACAAGACCCAATCGGCTTCGGGCACGTCCGAAGGCGATACGCCGTTCAACTGGAGCATCCTGAAGAACGCGTCGAATTAACGTCGGCCGCTTAATCCCCTTCGTCGGGTTGGCTAACCCTTTTAAGGCGAATATAACGATGACAATCGTCTCGGAAGCAGCAGATGTTACTGATTTCAATAATTGCAGAACCAGTTTCCGAGCGACTCTTCCGTCGGGATCTAGCCAGCACGATTTTTCGGATGAACAGTTTCCGTACGAAGCTGGCGTCTCTTACTTCGTAGCATACTCCAATACCTTTGAGTTGTGCGGGTGGATGGTCACAAAGTCCATGCCGGAAAGCGTAAAGATTGAGGGGATATGCACCCACACAGATCAAATCAAAAGGAAAGGCGCCCTCAAGGCTCTGGTGACCCGCGCCGTGAATATGTCCCTCAAGGGCGGAAAACGCGGCGCCGTCACGCTCACGAATAGCAGCAGCGACGGGGGCGCGGCCTACACCTTCCTGGGCTTCACGGACACCGGAAGCGGAACCATGCGACTTGAGGCCGGTAATTTGCCGAAAGCGGAATGGCAAGAAGTCGAGCAGGTCCCATCAAAAAAAGGCAAAAAGATGTGGGTTACTGAACTCAAGTCCATTGCCTGATGCTTGATCGACAATGAGCTGAGTTCTCGTTGATTCCGCCCAACAAGATCGGCGCGGTAAAATCATAAAATATATAACCTGCAATCGCTTTCCGTGGAAGGAGGGTGGCGGTTAGTCGTGGGTCTTCCAAAGGGAATTTTGATTGATGTCGAATAAGCATCGGAATTTTGGCTAACAGAGGCGGTTATGCATATGCGAGAGCCAATCTCGGCAATTTCTGAACTTGCCCACCAGGATCTGAAAGCGGGCGACATCGACAAGGCCCGGGCGGCTCTTGTCAGTCACCTGCGCGACGCCCCCGGCGACGCCGAGGCTCGCATGTTCCTGTTCCAGCTGATGTGCGTGGAAGGTCAGTGGGACAAGGCTCACACCCACCTGCGCGCCCTAGCCCAGGTCTCGCCTGAGGCGCAGATCCTATCCATCGCCTACGGCCAGGCCATTGAGGCGGAGCGGAGCCGCGCCGACGCCATGGCGGGCCGGATCGACGCCCCCCTCCTGGTCGACTCCGATCCATGGGCCCAGGACCTGGTCGCCGCCCTGCGGGCGGATGGGAATGGCCAGCTTGCCGAGGGCGCCATCCTGCGCGCCCGGGCCTTCGACGCCAGTCCTAACGCGTCGGGCGAGGTCGACGGGCGGGCGTTCGAATTCATCTTCGATGGCGACGCCCGCTTCGGTCCCTGCTTCGAGGCCATGGTCGCGGGGCGCTGGGGCCTGATCCCCTTCTGCGTGGTGCGCGAAATCTCGTCGCCCGGTCCGGTCGACCTCCGCGACCTGGTCTGGCTGCCGGCGGAAATCATGCTGCTGGACGGACGCACCCTGGCGGCCTTGCTGCCCGCCCGCTACCCCGGCACGGAGCAGGAGGACGAGGCGGCCCTGCTGCTCGGCCGCTGCACCAGCTGGCGCGAGCAGGGCGAGCGCGTCTATGGCCAGGGCCAGCGGGTCTGGACGCTCAGCGACGGCCAGGACGTTGGCATGCTGTCCTTCCGCAACCTCCGCTTCGCGGCGCGGCCATGACCAGCCGCATCAACCCGACCCTGTTCGACAAACTGGTCGCCGACCTCGAACTGGACGGGTTGCGCGATGATGCCGAGCTGGCCGGCGAGGGGCAGCCGCCGTCCCTGCGCTACTACACCGTGCCGCGGATCGAACGCTTCAACGAGGCGGCGCTGCGGGCCACGGTGCTGCGCGAGCTGAACTGGCTGCTGAACACTACCAACCTGTCGGCGGTCCAGAACCTGGACGCCTATCCGGAGGTGGCCGTCTCCACCCTGAACTACGGCCTGGGCGACCTAGCCGGCAAGCTGCTCCACCGGCCGGGCCTGCAGGCGCGGGCCAGGGAGATGCGCGACGCCATCTGGCGCTTCGAGCCGCGGGTCGAACCCCGCACCCTGGACGTCGAGCCCGGCGTGCGCAGCGATCGCGCCAACAGCGTCACCTTCGTGATCCGGGGCGACGTCTCCACCGCAGTCAGCGCCCTGCCGGTGGAGTTCCGCACGGACATCGAGATCGACACCGGCGCCGCGACGCTCTGGGGCGAGTGATGGATCCCCGCCTTCTCCACGCCTACAACGAGGAGCTGGTCTATCTGCGTGAGACCGCGCGGGAGTTCGGCGAGGAATATCCCACCGTCGCCGGCCGGCTGGGGCTGGATGCGCCCACCGAGGTCGATCCCCACGTCGAGCGGCTGCTCGAGGGCGTGGCGTTCCTGGGCGCGCGGGTGCGCCTCAAGCTGCAGGACCAGTTCCCCGACCTGACCCAGCATCTGCTGAGCGCCATCCAGCCGCACTACCTGGCGCCGACCCCGTCCATGTGCGTGGTGGCCTTCGAGCCGCGCGAGGGCGACACCGCCCTGGCCGACGGGGTGGTCGTTCCGCGCCAGACCAAGCTGCGCGCCCTCGCCGACGATCGGGACGCCTCGCCAGTCACCTTCACCACCGGCCACGAGACCACCCTGTGGCCGCTGCGCGTGGTCGAGGCCGAATACCTGCCCTCCCGCGCGGCTGTGGCGCCCTACTTGCCGTCCGGCGCAATCGCGGCGGAGGCCGGCCTGCGCCTGCGCATCGCCGCCACCAGCGGGGTCAAGCTC
>JBARAK010000314.1:0-1538 GCA_049791955.1 Caulobacteraceae bacterium | reverse complement strand
GGCGAGGGCATGGTGCTCAGCCTGATCGGCAAGGCGATGGGCGACGCCGCCGTCGGCGAGCCGGTCGAGGTGCTGAACACCAGCTCCAAGAAGGTGATCCAGGCCATCGCCGTCGGACCCGGCCACGCCTCGATCGGCCCGGCCGCCGAGCCGGCCCACGCCGGCCCCGCCTTCCGCACCGCCGCCCTGCCCTGATCTCCGCAACCCTGACCCGAAGCTGACAAGCCCAGAACCGTACCGAGGCTCCCGATGTCCCGCCGCCGCACCCTGATCACCCTCGTCGCCCTCACCCCGCTGGCCGCCTGCTCGGCGATGAAGAACGCCACCGCCACGCCCGAGATGAGCCCGATCACCTATCCGGCCGCCCTGGTCCCCAAGGTCCAGGAGGCGCTGGGCACCCATGACGACAGCCCCCGTCCCGCCTCGGCCAACTCGCTGTGGCGCAACGGCGCGCGGACCTTCTTCCACGACCAGCGGGCCTCCAAGGTCGGCGACATCCTGACCATCAACGTCACCATCGCCGACAACGCCCAGCTGTCCAACGAGACCACCGCCAACCGGGCCGACACCGCCCAGGTCGGCTTCGCCAACCTGTTCGGCCTGGAGACCATCCTGGCCCACGCCCTGCCGGGGCTCAGCTCCACCAACCTGGTCAACACCAGCTCCACCCTGACCCACGACGGCAAGGGCACGGTGCAGCGCTCCGAGAACCTGACCATGACCATCGCCGCGGTGGTCACCGGCGTGCTGCCCAACGGCAACCTGACCATCCAGGGCCGCCAGGAAGTGCGGGTGAACAACGAGCTGCGCGAACTGACCGTGGCCGGCATCGTGCGGCCCGAGGACATCAGCAGCGCCAACACCATCAACCACACCCAGATCGCCGAGGCGCGGGTGTCCTACGGCGGCAAGGGCCAGATCACCCAGGTCCAGAAGACCCCCGCCGGCCAGGCCCTGGTCGCCCAATACTCGCCGTTCTGACGCCTCTTTCTCCTCCCCTGCGAACAGCGGGGGAGGTGGCCGCGAAGCCGACGGAGGGGACCCGTGGAGAGCGGCGGGGGATCACGTCTTAGAAGGCGGCGCCCTTCGTGCCCCCTCCACCCCGCTACTCGGGGTCCCCTTCCCCGCTTCGCAGGGGAGGAGAAAAGCGTCCACCATCCCGCGATCCATAAGTTCCGGCCACATCCCGGGGTTCAAATTCACAGTAAACAAATCAATAATATCAATAATCATACGTCAGCTTATTTTCACTGGAACTTCCAACACCCAGACGGTATAAATTATCTTCGTTGCAACCTCTGGAAACCTTTCGGCTACCAGTCCGTGATTAGACGGCTGTCGTCGGGCGTGTATCTGAGCGCGTGCACCACCGAGCCGGGCATGGTGGCCCGGGCGTCGAAGGCGGACTGCAGGGGACTGGGGTAATGACGAGATCAGCCAGCACGCGGGCGAGCTTCGCCCTGCGCAGACACACCCGCGCCCGGGCGCTGAACAACGGCGCCTCGGTCGCCGCGATCCTGGCGGCGGCGGGGCTCGCC
>JBARAK010000313.1:0-4156 GCA_049791955.1 Caulobacteraceae bacterium | reverse complement strand
TGCCTGCGCCGCCTGCCGGCCGAACGGGTGGTCCAGCTCGGCGGCACGGAGTCCACGCCTGCGCCCTACATCAGCATCCTGATCGCCGACGGCCAGATCGTCCCGGCCGACGGCCTGTTCGCCGCCTTCCGCAACGGCGCCTTCACCCACATGCCGGTCATGAGCGGCACCGTGCACGACGAGTTGAACTTCATCGCCGCGATCACCGAGTATTTCTCCGGCCCGCCGATGCACGCGATCACGGCCGACGACTTCCACACCCTGGTCGTCGGCAACTATCCGGGGGCGGTGGCGAGCAAGGTGTTCCAGGAATACAAGCTGGCCGACTACGCCACGCCCCAGCGGGCCTGGAACGCGGCCGGCACCGATGGCCTGGTCTGCCCGCAGCTGACGCTGAACCGCGTGCTGGCTCCGCAGGTCCCGGTCTATGCCTACGAGTTCAACGACGCGACCGCGCCGTTCTTCTTCCCCGACATGCCCGGCTTCGAGCCGATGGCCTACCACACCGCCGACATCCAGTACCTGTTCCCGCTGTGGCATGGCGGGCCCAAGGGGATCTCCCATCCGCTGAACGCGCAGCAGCAGGCCCTGTCCGACGCCCTGGTGCGGGCCTGGACCAACTTCGCCCGCAGCGGCGACCCGAACGGCCCCGGCGCGCCGGAGTGGCCGGTGTTCAAGCCGGCGGCGGGCGGGCCGGGCCTGTATCTCTCCGAGACCCTGCCGGCATCGACGACCATGACGGACGCGCAGTTCTCCACTGACCACCGGTGCGCGTTCTGGGCGGGGGCGACGGGGTCGTAAGGTATTGGGGCATTGGATTTCCCCCAAATTCCGCTCATCCCGGCGAACGCCAGGATGAGCGGAGATCAGGCGGACAGCGCGTCCTGCAGCCGGCGGAGGCGGATGATGCCGGACAGGGCCACGCCGAACAGCACGGCGGCGGCGGCGATCAGCAGGAAGCCGCCGATGGAGCGGTAGAGCACCACGCCCGCCACGCCGCCGGCCAGGAAGGCCAGCACGGTCTGGGCGTGCAGCCGCAGCCTGGCGCGGACGGGGGCGGCTTCGGCCGGGCCCTCGCGGCCACGGGCGATGTCCAGCAGCATGCCCAGCTCGATGCCGATGTCGGTGGCCATGCCCGAGACGTGGGTGGTGCGCACGCGGGCCTCTGAGATGCGGGTCACCACCGCGTTCTGGAGCCCCATCAGGAAGCTCAGCCCCAGCACCAGCACCGCGCCCCGCGAGGCGGCGGGCAGCCAGAAGTCGGCGCAGCCGAGCAGGGCGAGCAGGGTCGCCTCGGCCAGGATGCTGAAGGCGTAGATGGCGTGGATGCGCCGCCGCCGGCCCAGGTTGATCAGCAGGGTCGAGAAGCCCGCCCCCAGGATGAACGCCACCACGATGGCCAGGTAGAAGGCGCCCATGACCAGGTCGCCGGCCGCCAGATGGGCCGAGAGCGAGGAGACGTTGCCGGTCATGTTGGCGGAGAAGAAGCCCACCGCCCGGAACGCCGCCGCGTTCAGCGCGCCCGCCACCGCCGCCAGGATCCAGGCGAGGCGGCGGTCCACATCGATGCTGCGCGCATCACCCTGGCTGATCAGCATGTGTTGGCGAGGTCCGGCGGGAGGTCCGAAGTCGCGACCGGCATAGCGCACTCCGCCCGCTTCCGGTTCATGGCGTTTTGTAGCGGTGGGATGCGGATCATGTCGTAACCCGCCGTCGCGTTCTGGCGGGACAGGCGCGGGCGTGCGAAGTGCGGGCCTGGGTTCAACGGGAGATCGCATGCTGAAGCCCCGGCGGCGGCGCCTGGCGTCGATCAATTCGGAGATCCGCGACGGCATCGTGCCCGCCGCCGACGGGCTGACGCTGACCGAGCCGCAGGCGCCCGCAGGCGTGGCGGTCCAGCGCAACTTCCGCACCATCGCCCTGATCATCGCCTGCGCCCTGTTCATGGAGCAGATGGACGCCACCGTCCTGGCCACGGCCCTGCCGACCATGGCGCGCGACTTCGGGGTTCCGGCCACCAGCCTCAGCTCGGCCCTGACCTCCTACCTGCTGGCCCTGGCGATCTTCATCCCCGCCAGCGGCCGGCTGGCCGACCGGTTCGGCTCCAAGACCGTGTTCCGGCTGGCCATCCTGCTGTTCCTGGCCGGCTCGCTGCTGTGCGGCCAGGCGCGGTCGCTGGGCTTCCTGATCGGCGCGCGGTTCCTGCAGGGGATCGGCGGGGCGATGATGATCCCGATCGGGCGGCTGGTGCTGCTGCGCAGCGTGGCCAAGGAGGACATGGTCCAGGCCATGTCGTGGCTGATCATGCCGGCGCTGATCGGGCCGATCGTCGGGCCGCCGCTGGGCGGCTTCATCGTCACCTACCTGGACTGGCGCTGGATCTTCTACCTGAACCTGCCGGTCGGCATCCTGGGGGTTGCGCTGGTCACCAGGTTCATCGGGCAGGTGCGCGGCGACCGGCCGCCGCAGTCGGACTTCACCGGCTTTGTCCTGTCGGGGATCTCGCTGGGCTGTCTGCTGTTCGGGTTCGAGATGACCAGCCGGGCGGGCGAACTTCAGCGCGCGCTGGTGCTGATCGGCGTCGGCCTGGTGGCGGGGGCGCTCTACATCCTGCACGCCCGGCGGCGCGCGTCGCCGATCCTGGACCTGTCGCTGATGCAGGTGCCGACCTTCCGCCTGTCGGTGATCGGCGGCTCGCTGACCCGCATCACCCAGGGGGCGCAGCCGTTCCTGCTGCCGCTGATGCTGCAGCTCGGCTTCGGCATGAGTGCGGCGGCCAGCGGCTCGATCACCATCGCCGGGGCCATCGGCTCGCTGGCGATGAAGTGGCTGGCGCCGCGGGCGCTGCGGCGGTTCGGCTTCCGCGCCAGCCTGACCGTCAACGGCCTTATCGCCAGCGCCGGCTATGCGGTGTGCGGCCTGTTCAGGCCAAGCTGGCCGATCGCGGCGATCTTCGTGGTGCTGTCCGCCTGCGGCTTCTTCATGTCGTTCCAGTTCACCGCCTACAACACCATCGCCTATGACGAGATCCCGCCGGAGCGGATGAGCTCGGCCACCAGTTTCTACGCCACCTTCCAGCAGCTGATGCTGTCGCTGGGCATCTGCGTGGGGGCGGCGGCGCTGCGGGTCGGCGAGCTGGCCGCCCACCGCACCACGCCGGGGCTGAACCAGTTCACCCTGGCCTTCCTGGTGGTCACCGCGATCTCGGCGGCGGCGACGATCTGGAACCTGAAGTTCCACGAACAGGCCGGCGACGGGCTCACGGGGCGGTCGCGGTAGGTCGAAGCAGAAGGGGCCCGGATCAGGCCAGGACGCTGACCCTGTCTCCCGTCTGGTAGCCCGCGCTCTTCACGTTGGGGGGGCTTGGGGCGGCCGAAACGGGCGCGGGAGGCGCAGGGGTGGGCGGGGCCGAAGATGGATGGGCGATCGACCCGGCCGCGCCCTTGCCGGCGCCTCTGTAGGCGCTGTCGGCCTTCGCGGTGTTCTGGAGCACGGCGAGCCCGATATCCGCGGAGGACGTGGGGGTGGGGGACGAGGTTAGGATCTTGAGCGCGCGGGCGGCCGAGCTGTCGGCGTCCGCGGTCGCGGTATCGGTGGTGGTGGGATCGGCTCCGGGCCCCGCCAGGTCGATCGACTTGAAGCCGTCGAGCACCTGCTGCGCTTTCTGGGTCCAGGCGTCGTTCATCCAATCGGGGGAGCTGAAGAGGCCCAACAAGCCCTGGAAGGCGGGGTTGCCGGTAAGGGATGGGTCGGTGATCTGGGAAAGGCCGTCGACCCCGTATGCGCCTAGGAGATTGTTCTCCAGGGTCTGCACCCCACTCTGGGCGGTCAGATTGGCCTTCAGGCCGTCGAGCGAGGCGAAGCGCTGTCCGCCGGTCCCGTCGGCGTTGATCGAGCCCAGATAGGCCTGCTGGTCGTTGGCCGAGAGGCTGTCCAAGCGGTTGAGCTGGGCCTGGGGGACGTCCAGCCCCGGGGTCAGCAGGCCGCTCGACATGGTGTCCTGTAGATTCGACATGTAGGCCATGAACGGCGAGTGACCGAAACTGGCGGTCACGGCGGAGCGGGCGGGCCCATAGTCGGTCCCGAATGCGCTGTAGGCCGAAAGCGTCTGGTAGGCGGAGATCTGGTCGGAGAGCGCCACCTTGCCGGTCGTGTC
>JBARAK010000312.1:0-2313 GCA_049791955.1 Caulobacteraceae bacterium | reverse complement strand
CTGCTGCGCCTCGACCGCGCCGTGGGGGTGGCGCTTGAGGTCGACGGCCGCGCCGTGCGGCTGGCCCTGCCGGACTGGCTGCAGGAGGCTGCAGCCCAGGCCACCGCGGCGGTCACCGCCTGATTGGACCGCGCGGACGAACCTGTCCGCTCCGCTCATATCCATGCCATGCTGCGCCAAATCAGAATCGAGGACGCCGTGACCTTCAAACGCGCCATCGTCGCCCTCCCCCCGCGCGAGCTGTCCACGCTGAAGGCCGCCGTGGTGGTGATGGCGGTGATCCTGACCGGGTTCGCCCTCTGGGCGCTGCGCCACATCCTGACCCCCTTCATGCTGGCGGTGTTCCTGCTGCTGATGGTGGACGGCCTGGCCCGCGCCCTGCGCGACCGCATCAAGGGCTTTCCGGGCAGGGCGGCGCTGCCGACGGCCATTGTGCTGATCGTGGCCCTGTTCGCCGTGGCCATCTGGATGATCGTGGACAACGCCTCGGACTTCCTGGCCCAGTCCCACGACTACGCCTTGCGGCTGAACGTGCTGCTGGAGCAGGGATCGCGCAAACTGGGCCTGACCGTGACGCCCACGGTGGACCAGCTGATCCACCGCATGAACCCGGCGAGCTACGCCGGCCGGATCGCCGAGGCGTTGCGCCGGGGCGGCGAGGCCGCCGTCTTCGTCCTGATCTACCTCGGCTTCCTGATCGCCTCGCGCCAGGGCTTCTCGCGCAAGGCCGCGGAGATGTTCCAGGACCCGACCGAGATGGTCGAAGCCAACCGGGTGTTCGACCGCATCCGCAAGGGCGTGGAGAGCTACATCTGGGTGCAGACGGTGGTGGGGCTGATCATCGGCGCGGCGTCCGCGGCCCTGATGTTCTCCATGGGCCTCAAGCACGTGATGTTCTGGAGCTTCATCATCTTCCTGGCCAACTACATCCCGGCCATCGGCGCGGCGATCGGGGTGCTGTTCCCCCCGGTGTTCGGCCTGGTGCAGTTCCCGGAGCTGTGGAAGCCCATCACCCTGTTGGTAGGGCTGGAGGCGATCCACTTCGCGGTCAGCCACGTGATCCAGCCGCGCATGCAGGGCAAGAACCTGAACCTCGACCCGCTGGTGGTGCTGCTGGCCCTGGCCTTCTGGGGCGCGATCTGGGGCGTGACCGGAGCGTTCCTGTCCACGCCGCTGACGGTGATGGCCATGGCCATCCTTGCCGAGTTCAGCGGCGGCCGCCCCATCGCGGTGCTGCTCTCCAGCGACGGCAAGCCCTACGCCAGCCACCCTGAGAAATAGGGCGGCCCCTCACCTCTGCGCCGGCTCGCACCTCAGCGAACGCTGGAACAGGCGGCAGCGCACCACCGGCCGGTCCTCGGCGTCGTAGAACACGCCCGCCCAGTCGTCGGCCCCGTCGCCCTGGCGATCCAGCACCAGGTAGCCGAAACGATCGAACTCCAGCCGGGCGGCGGCCATGCCGTCCAGCACCACCTCGTCGCGGGTTATGCGCGGGGAATCGGCCGGCTCGCCCACGTCGCCGCCGGTGCCGACCACCAGCTGCGGCGGACGGGTCGGGCCGAAGTCGAGGCTGGAGAAGTCGTGGACGTGGCCGGACACCACCATCCGCACCGCATCCAGGTCGTGGCCCCTGACCGCCGCCTGCTCGGTCAGGTTCAGCGCGACGTTGAGCGGACCGACCGGACCGACCCGCAGCACCGGCGTCAGCGCCCAGACCGGGCGGTGGGTGACGATCCAGCCCGGCGACTTCGCCAGCTGCGGGCCGAGGGCGTCGAGCTGGGCCGAGAAGGCGGCGACACGGGCGGGCGGCGTATCCCGATCCTCGGTGTCGGCGCTGTCGACCAGATAGAGGTTCAGCCCCCCGAGCGGGACGGTGATCGGATCGGCGGCGGCGTCGGGGCAGGCCTTGGCTTCGGGCGCGGCGTCCAGCAGGCGGAACCACCCCTTGCCACCGCGCTTGCAGCTTTCATGGTTGCCGCGCGCGAACACCCACGGCGCACGGCTCAGCAGCGGGGCCGCCGGATCGAAGAAATCCGCCCGCCAGGCGTCCCAGCGGTCGCCGGAGGGACTGCCGTCGCAGCGCGCGTCGCCGACCGGACAGGGCGACTCCCGGTAATAATAGTCGCCGACGTGGATCACGAGGTCCGGATGGCGCTCGGCGGCGTGGCGCGCCACCTCCGCCAGCGGCCACGCCTTGGGATCGTTGCAGGCCTGGACCAGCGGCCCCTTGATCCGGCAGCCGGTGTCGCCGAACACCACGATCCGGCGGACCTCGCGCCGCACGGGCAGGGTGAGGGGCGCGCCATCCAGGGC
>JBARAK010000311.1:0-4743 GCA_049791955.1 Caulobacteraceae bacterium | reverse complement strand
GTCGAGCCCCACGCTGCGGGCCGGATTGTGCGCCACCGTCGCCAGGGCCTTCTGCGGCGCCCAGCCGTAGTCGTCCATCAGCAGGAAGGCGGAGCGGAGCATGGAGAGCGGCACATAGTCCGAGGCGATGATGTCGAGCAGGTCGGCCTCGGCGGCTTCCCTGGCCGACAGATTGCCCGAATGCGAGCCGCCGCGCACGAAGTTCGGTCCGCCCATGACGATCCACATGCCGTAGCTGCGGGCGGCGCGGGCGGCCTGCAGGCTCACCGGGAATTCGGCCATGACGCAGCCGTCCTCATGCGCCTCGGCCACCTGTTCGTCGTTGGCGTCGTCGTGGGCCGCCAGCGGCAGGCCGTATTCGCGAGCGAAGCCGACCACGCTGCGGCGGTTGGACCCGGCCATTTCCTGATCGCGCTTGAAGGTGCGGTTCTCCAGGAATTCCGTGATCTCGGCCGAAGAGCGGCCGTTGGCCGCCATCCGCTCGTGCAAGCGGTCGAGGTTGGCGGTCTGCCTCTGGCCCGGCGTGTGGTCCATCACCGAGAGGAGTTTCAGCCGGGGATGGTCGACATAGGGCTCGAGGTTGGCCAGCAGTTGCGGGTCGGTGATCTCGCAGCGAAGGTGCAGCAAGTGATCCGCCCGCAGGGCGCCGTCGGCGCGGGCCGCGTCCATGGCCGAGATCATCGGCGCCAAGGCGTCCTTGCGGTCCAGACCATCCTTCTTGCCGTGCAGGGCCAGGCTGTCGAACACCGTGGTCAGGCCGGCCGCCGCGCACTGGCCGTCGTGGGCCAGAGCCGCGCCATAGGCGTCCCACAAGGCGCCGGGCCGGGGCTGGTAGTGTTTTTCGAAGTTGTCGGTGTGCACGTCGACGAGGCCCGGGGTCAGCATGTCCGCACCCCAATCGAGCGCTCCGGGCGAAGAGGAAGCCCGGGGTTCGACGGCCAGGATCACCGAGTCCCGCACGACGACCTCGCCGTGCACGAGCCCCTCCGGCGTGACGATCCGCTGACTGAAGATACGGGTCTCGCGCATGGTCTGGTCGCCTCCTAGGCCGCCGTCTTGAAGTCCGCCACCGTGAACAGGCGCGTCGCCACCGCGTCGCGCACGTCCTGGTCGTGGAAGATGCCGATCATCGCCGCCCCGCGACCGAGCGCCTGCTTGATCAGGTCCACCACGATCGCCCGGTTCTCGGCGTCGAGCGAGGCCGTGGGCTCGTCCAGCAGCATGATGGGATACTCGCGTATGAAGCTGCGGGCGATGTTGACCCGCTGCTGCTCGCCGCCGGAGAAGGTGGCGGGCGGCAGGTCCCAGTGGGCCTCGGGCAGGCGCAGCTCGGTGAGCAGGGCCGTGGCCCGCTCGTGCGCCTCCTCGCGCCCGACCCCGTTTTCCAGCAGGGGCTCCATGACCAGCTGCAGGGTGGGGATGCGGGGGATCACGCGCAGGAACTGGCTGACGTAGCCGAGCGTGCGCCGACGGACCTCCAGCACCTCGTGCGGGCCGGCCTTGGTGATGTCGACGTAGGCGCCGTCATGCAGCACCTTCACCGCGCCGGTGGTCGGCAGGTAGTTGCCGTAGATCGAGCGGATCAGGGACGACTTGCCCGCGCCGCTCTGGCCGGCCAGCACCAGGCATTCGCCGGGCTGTACTTCCAAGTGGAGGCGCTCGAACACCGGGATGATGGCCGGGCCGGCGGCGTGCAGCATGAAGGTCTTGGCCAGGTCCTCGACCACGATCAGGGGTTTGTTCGCTTCGGTCATGACTGGTCTCAGATCTGGAGCACGGAGGAGACGAGGATCTGGGTGTAGGGATGCTGCGGGTCGTCGAGCACCTGATCGGTCAGCCCGGTTTCCACCACATAGCCGCCCTTCATGACCATCAGGCGATCGGCCATCAGCCGGGCCACCGCCATGTCGTGGGTGACGATGATCACGGCCAGGCGCAGGTCGCGCACCAGTTCGCGCAACAGGTCCAGCAGCTTGGCCTGGACCGATACGTCGAGGCCGCCGGTCGGCTCGTCCATGAACACCAGGCGCGGTTCGTGGATCAGGTTGCGCGCCACCTGGATGCGCTGCTGCATGCCGCCGGAGAAGTTGGCGGGGCGGTCGTCGATGCGCCGGGTGTCGAGCTCGACCCGCTCGAGCCAGTCGATCGTCGCCTTGCGCATCTTGCCGTAGTGGCGCTGGCCGAGGTTCATCAGCGGCTCGGCCACGTTGGCCCCGCCGGAGACGCGCATCCGCAGGCCGTCGCGCGGATTCTGGTGCACGAAGCCCCAGTCCTCGCGCTGCATCCGCCGCCGGTCCGGCTCGGACAGGGCGTAGATGTCGGTCATGCCGAAGCGGCTGGTGTCGAACTGGATGCTTCCCGAGCTCGGCGGAAGCTTGCCCGAGACGCAGTTGAGCAGGGTGGTCTTGCCCGAGCCGCTCTCGCCGACGATGCCGAGGATTTCGCCGGGACGCATCTCGAACGACACGTCGCGGCAGCCCAGCACGTGACCGTACCATTTGGACAGGCCATCGACCTTGAGCAGCGGGCCTTCCTCGGTCGGGTTGGCCGCCACTTTCGCCAGGGCGTTCATTGGACAGGCTCCTTCTCGGTCTGGTCGAGCTGATGGCCCGCCATCGGGCCCGCATGGCCCGCCGCCCGCCGCTCAGAGCAGTGGTGGCTGTCGGAGCAGACGTACATCTTGGCGCCCTGGTCATCGAGGACCACCTCGTCCAGGTAGGCGTCCTTGGCTCCGCAGAGCGCGCAGCTTTCGTCCCAGGTCTGGACCTCGAAGGGATGGTCCTCGAAGTCGAGGCTGCGCACGCGGGTATAGGGCGGCACGGCGTAGATGCGCTTCTCGCGCCCGGCGCCGAGCAGGTAGATGGCCTCGCTGTGGCCCATCTTCGGGTTGTCGAACTTCGGGATCGGCGAAGGCGACATCAGGTAGCGCTCCTGCACCATCACCGGGTGGTTGGCGCCCGAGGTGATGCGGCCGTGGCGCGAGACGCTCTCGTAGAGGGAGACGTACTGCAGGCCATATTCCTCGTAGGCGTGCATCGCGCGGGTCTCGGTCTCGCGCGGCTCCAGCGAGCGCAGGGGCTCGGGCTGGGGCACCTGCAGCACCATGACCTGGCCGGCCTTCAGCGGCTTTTCCGGCACGCGGTGGCGGCTCTGGATGATGGTGGCCTCGCCCGTCTCCTCGGTCGTCTCGACCTCGGCCACCTTGGCGAAGAACTGGCGGATCGAGACGGCGTTGGTGGTGTCGTCCGCGCCCTGGTCGATGCACTTGTAGACGTCGTCCGGGCCGATGATGGCCGCGGTCAGCTGGATGCCCCCGGTGCCCCAGCCATAGGGCACCGGCATCTCGCGCGAGCCGAACGGCACCTGGTAGCCGGGGATGGCCAGGGCCTTGAGGATGGCCCTGCGGATCATCCTCTTGGTCTGCTCGTCGAGGTAGGCGTAGTTGTAGTAGCGCTCGGGCGCGTTGTTGGAGCCGGTCTGGACGCTCATTCGGCGGCTTCCTTCAGGGCCTGGCGCTCGAAGAACTCCCGGCGCAGGCGGCGGATGGTCTGCAGGTCGGCCTGGAAGTCGACGTAGTGCGGCAGCTTCAGATGCTGGACGAAGCCCGAGGCCTCGACGTTGTCGGAGTGGTAGAGGACGAACTCCTCGTCCTGCACCGGGGCGACCTGGCCGGACGCGGCGACGTTGTCGCGCAGCGCCCGGTCGACGATGGCCATGCTCATCGCCTTGCGCTCGCTGTGGCCGAACACGAGGCCATAGCCGCGCATGTACTGGGGCGGCTTCTCCCCCGAGGCCTTGGAGCCCCCGAGCATCTGGCACTCGGTGACGGTGATCTCGCCGATCTCGATCGCGAAGCCGAGCTCCTCGGGGACGAACTCGACGGCGACCTCGCCCATGCGGATCTCGCCGCACAGGGGGTGGGTGTTGCCCCAGCCGCGCTGGGAGGAATAGGCCAGGCTCAGCAGGAAGCCCTCGTCGCCGCGGGCCAGGGCCTGCAGCCGCTGGTCGCGACCGGCGGGGAAGCTCATCGGCTCACGGGTCAGGTCGAACGGCTCGGGCGCGTCCGCGGTCGGCTCGTCGGTCTCCAGCAGGTCCTCATGGGCGAACACCGAGCCGATGGTCGGCATGGGATAGGCCTGGGGCTCCTCGGCCACCACCGCCTGGGGCGGCACGACGCCGTCGGCCGCCAGGGCGAAGTCGAGCAGGCGGTGGGTGTAGTCGAACGTCGGCCCCAGCACCTGGCCGCCGGGGATGTCCTTGAAGGCCGCCGACACGCGGCGGCGGACGGCCATGTTGACCGTGTCCAACGCTTCCGACGCCCCAAAGCGCGGCAGCGTGGTGCGGTAGGCCCGCATCAGGAACACCGCCTCCGACAGGTCGCCGCGGGCCTGCTTGATCGCCAGGGCGGCGAGGTCGCGGTCGTAGCAGGACCCCTCGCCCATCACCCGGTCCACGGCCAGCGACAGCTGCTCGCGCACCTGGGCGACCTCGAGTTCGGCCACCGCCGGATCGCCGCGGCGCTCCTCGCCCAGCCACTTGTGGGCGTTGGTGATCGCCTTCTCACCACCCTTCACAGCCACATAAGCCATGGTCAGCCTCCCTGGATTTGAATTTGCGACGAGCGCGGCACGGCGGTCAGGACCTGTCCCGAGACGATCAGCACGTCGACGCCGAACTGGAATTTCGCGTTGTTGTCCTGCAACTGGCCCCAGAAACCCTCGGGCAGGCCGCTGGGCGAGACCA
>JBARAK010000310.1:0-1962 GCA_049791955.1 Caulobacteraceae bacterium | reverse complement strand
CGGCGTGACCTGGCTCGATCTGATCGATGTGGACCGCCGGGCGATCGAAGCGGCCCGCCGCAACGTCGCCGACCCCCGCGCCGCCTTCCACTGGACCGACGCCCGCAGCGCGCCCGCGCTGGAGGGGCTGGACTTCGTGGTGATGAACCCGCCGTTCCACGACGGCGGCGCCGAGGACAAGGGCCTGGGCCAGGCCTTCGTCCGGCGCAGCCATCAGCTCCTGCGCAAGGGCGGCAGCGTCTGGCTGGTGGCCAATCGGCACCTGCCCTATGAGGGCGTGCTGACCCCGCTGTTCGCCAAGACCACGCTGCGGGCGGAGAGCGGCGGCTTCAAGGTCTACGAGGCCCAGAAATGAGCGCGACCATCCGGCTCGACCGCCTGCTGGCCAACATGGGCTACGGCTCGCGCCGGGAAGTGCAGCAGCTCGTGAAGATCGGGGCCGTGACCCTGGACGGGACGCGGGTGGACGACGCCGACATGCGGCTGGCCGCGACCCCGGACCTGCGGGAGCGGATGCGCATCGACGGCGCGCGGCTCGACCCGCCGCCGGGCATGGCCCTGATGCTGCACAAGCCGTTGGGCGTCACCTGTTCGCACAAGGAGACGGGCGCCCTGGTCTATGAGCTGCTGCCCTCGCGCTGGCGGATGCGCGAGCCGGCCATCTCCACCGTCGGGCGGCTGGACAAGGAGACGTCCGGCCTGCTGCTGCTCACTGACGACGGGGCCCTGCTGCACCGGATCATCTCGCCCAGGCGCCACGTGGCCAAGCGCTACCTGGCGACGCTGGCGCGCCCGCTGGAAGGCGGCGAGGCCGAGCAGTTCGCCTCCGGCGCGCTGATGCTGGAGGGCGA
This sequence comes from Caulobacteraceae bacterium, assembly GCA_049791955.1. Taxonomy (GTDB): domain Bacteria; phylum Pseudomonadota; class Alphaproteobacteria; order Caulobacterales; family Caulobacteraceae; genus CAHJWH01. The sequence goes on along the minus strand of JBARAK010000310.1, from coordinate 1,111 downwards.
GGACAAGCCCCTGGCTCCCGCCGTGCTGGAACCCCTGTCGCCGACCGTCGCGCGCCTGACCGTCACCGAGGGCCGCTACCATCAGGTGCGCCGCATGTTCGCCGCCGTCGGCAACCACGTCGAAGCCCTGCACCGCGACCGCATGGGCGCGCTCGATCTCCCCGCCGACCTCGAACCCGGCAAGCATCGCCTGATGAGCGCGGCGGATATCGCGGCGGTGTTCGGGACATAGACCCCTCTCCCCCTGCGGGAGAGGAAGGGGCCCGTCGCGAAGCGATGGGAAGGTGAGGGGCCGCGCTGTGATTGGCAGCTGCTGGCGTCGCGAGACCCCTCATCCTCCCCACTTCGTGGGTCCCCTCCTTCTCCCGCAAGGGGAGAAGGCGCGTTCGGCCCTTCTGGCTTGACTCCGCGGTTTACGAGCGTAGCGTGAGCGTCCTACGGATGTAAGCTGATGAGCATCACCCACGCCGAAAGCCACATCATGGACGCGCTCTGGCGGCGTGGACCCCTGGCGATGGAGGATGTCGTCGCCGAGGTCGCCGGCCAGGGCTGGGGCGGGGCGACGGTGAAGACGCTGGTCCACCGCCTGATGAAGCGCAAGGCGATCCGCTCCGAGCGCATCGACGGCCGGGTCCGCTACGTGCCGGTGCTCCAGCGCGCCGAGTATCTCCAGTCCGAGAGCCAGGGCCTGCTCGACCGCCTGTTCGGCGGCCGGCTGACGCCGCTGGTCGCCCATTTCGCCGAACATCGCGCCCTCTCGAAAGACGAGGTCAAGCGCCTGCGCCGCCTGTTGGACGAGCTGGACGATGACCGATCCGACGATAAGTGAGCTGCTGGTCCTGACCCTGCTGCGCGCCCAGATCGCCGCCTCGCTGGCGATCCTGGCGGTGGCGGCGCTGCGCGGACCGGTGCGCCGGCTGGCGGGGCCGGGGGTGGCCTACCGCCTGTGGGGACTGGTCCCCGTGGCGGGGGTCTCCAGCCTGTTCCCCACCCTGGCCGAGTTCATGCGCCAGGACAGCCTGTTCGGCGCCGGCCGCATCGCCGGGGGCGGAGCCTGGCTGCGGGCGCTGAGCGACGACGGGTTCTGGGGCGCCTGGGCCCAGGGCCTGGG
>JBARAK010000309.1:0-7035 GCA_049791955.1 Caulobacteraceae bacterium | reverse complement strand
TGGCCAAGGACGCCGCGCGTCCGTTCGTGGTGTTCGCCGGCGACACCCAGGTGCGCGCGGTCGGCACCAGCTTCTCGGTGCGGCTGCTGCCGGATGCGCCGGTGCAGGTGCTGGTGCGCGAGGGCGTGGTCGAGGTCACCCGGCAGCCCACGGGCGCGCCGCCCCAGGTGCTGAAGCTTGCGGCCAACATGACCGTGCAGGCGGCAGGCGCGGCCCCCATGGTTCCCGCCGTGGCCAGTCCTGAGGACGTCGAGCGCAAGCTCGCCTGGCGCAACGGCATGATCGATTTCGACACCACCAGCCTCAGCCAGGCCGCCGCCGAGTTCGCCCGCTACAGCGATTATGCGCTGACCGTCGACCCGGACGTGGCCGGCGAACGGATCACCGGCCGGTTCTCCGCCAGCGATCCGAAGGGTTTCGCCACCGCCGCCGCCGTCAGCCTCGGCATCCGGGTGGAGCTGGGGCCGACGTCTGGGATGCTGTACCGGTAGATCGCGCGCCTTCCCTCTCCCTTGCGACGAGAAGGTGAGCAACCCGTTTTATTCGCTGGCTTTTTTATTGTCCGCTCTTCCCCGCGAAGGCGGGGTCCAGATCAAATCCGCTGGCGTGTGAGACTGAATCTGGGGGCCCGCCTTCGCGGGGAAGAGCGGATTTTAACCCGGTGGTTCAATGGGAAACCTCAGGCTGCAGATCATCGGCTCAGCTGTCGCAAAACTTTCGTGTTCAGACATGGCGGAACTTCCGGGCGCCACGCATCCACCTGAATGCACTGAGCAGCGGGGGATCTCATGTCTTGGAAGACTATTGCCTTAGCCTTCATCTCGACCACCAGTATAGTCGCCTATAGCAGCGCCGCCGCCGCGCAGACGCGCACGTTCGACCTGGCCTCGATGCCGGCCAACCGCGCCATCCCCCTGTTCGCTCAGCAGTCCGGACTGCAGATCATCGCCCCTTCCGACGCGCTCGACGGGGTGCGGACCCCGGCGATCCATGGCGTGCAGGACGCCCGCGCCGCACTGCGGGTGCTGCTCGCCCATACGCCGCTGGAGATCGCATCCGACGCCAATGGCGTCATCACCCTGCGCGTCGCGCGGGCCCAGGCGTCTCGCCAGGACGCCGCCGCAGGCGCGGACACCGTGGCGGCGTCGACCAACAACGTGTTCGCGGTGCAGGAAGTCGTGGTGACCGGCACGGCCGGCCAGACCGATAAGTTCACCGCCCCATACGCCATCTCGACGCTCAAGGAAGAAGCCATCCTGGACAAGTCGCCGCGAAGCCTGGTGGACCTGCTGCGCGGCCAGCCCGGGATCAACGTCGAGAACTCGGGCGGGGAGGGCGGTGATGAGAACATCGTTATCCGCGGTCTGCCCTATGCGGGCTTCCGCCTGATCGATGTACTGGAGGACGGAATACCGCTGTTCGAATCGAACTATGAGCGGTTCCTGAATATCGACGAGATCTTCCGCGTCGACCTGATGACCGAGCGCGCCGAGGTCGAGCGCGGCGGCACCGCCTCGATCTTCAGCAACAACGCGTCGGGCGGCGTGGTCAACCTGATCACCCGGCACGGCACGCCGACGCCGGAGGGCGCGATCCAGGTCGAGGGCGGCAGCGATTCCCTGTTCAAGATCTCCGGATACCAATCCGGCCCGATCACCGACAACCTGCTCTACAGCGTCGGCGGGTCCTATCGCCGCGATGATGGTCTTCGCGACGAACACTTCAGCCCGGGCGACAACGGCGGCCAGTTCCAGGCCGGCGCCACCTATCTGCTTCCCCGGGGCAAGCTGTTCGCCGATGTGAAATACATCAACGACGAGAGCGCCATCTACACCGATATCCCCCTGACCAATCCGCTGACCGGCGGCTCGCTCAGCAAGCTGATCAACCCCAACTACGGAACCCTGACCAGCAGCTCTTTCGAGAACGTCCAGATCCGGACCCTGAACGGGACCCCCGGTGGGGCGGTGGTTTCAAGGAACCTGTCCGACGGCGTGCATCCGGACGTGGCGACCTTCACCGTGGGCGGGGACTACGACCTGGGCCAGGGATGGAAGATCACCGACCGGGCGCGCTATGTGAACGGGCGCATCGGGTTGGACGGCATCTTCAACGCGGCGAGCCCGACCGGCGCCTCCAGCTTCCTGGCCTCGCAACTGCCGGCGGCCCAGAAGGCGTTCCCCGGCACGGCGTCGCTGGACTATTCGGTGGTCGGATCGGGGACGGAATACAACCCCGCCACCACCGCCGGCCTGGTGATGGCCAACAACTACGACTCGATCCGCACCCAGATCCGCGATGTCTTGAACGACGTGCGCCTGCAGAAGACCTTCGACCTGAACGAGACCGTCAAGGACGACGTCAGCTTCGGCTTCTATTCGAGCTATTACCACTACGGTCACCAGGAGCTGCTGAACTCCATCCTGGAGAACGTGCAGAACAACCCCAATGCGCTGGATATCCGCGCGCTCAGCGCCTCCGGCGCGGTGCTGGGCACTGTCACCGAGAACGGCTTCCTGAACTACGGCTCCGGCAGCAACTCGGGCTCGCTCGATGGGACGGCGCTGGCCGGCTACGTCGATAATACGCTGCACCTCACGCCGAAGTGGCAGGTGGATGCGGGCGTCCGCTATGAGTCCCGCCAGCAGCAGGGCGAGCAGGGCGTGCTGGGGACCCAGGTGCTCAGCACCACCGGACCGCTGGCGGCCCGATCGGTCCAGGGCGTGGTCAGCTATACGCCGCACCACGAAGACCTGCACGGAACCGCCTACAGCTTCGGCACGGCCTACGACATCTTCTCGAACCTGAACGGCTTCGTGCGCTATTCGCACGCCTACAGCTTCCCGCAGTTCACCACCATCATCAGCGGCGCCCTGCTGCCGAACGGCCAGCCCGTGCCGGTGTCCACCGTCAACCAGGCGGAAGGAGGGCTGAAGTTCAAGACCTCGACCTTCCAGGCGGCGATCACCGGCTACTACGCCCGCTTCACCCAGCTCAGCACCACCACCCAGGTGGCCGCCGCGGACGGCAGCATCACCAACTCCAGCATCGTGTTCGACTCCACCACGGTGGGGGTCGAGGGCGAGGCGGACTGGCGGCCGGTGCGCTTCTTCGACCTGTCCGGAAGCTTCACGGCCCAGAACCCTAGGATCGACTCGGTGCAGACCCTGACCGGCCTGTCGGCGGCCAGCGCGGTCAACGCCACCATCCCACGCGTGCCGACCTACTCGGTCTCCATAGAGCCGGCCTACATCTTCGAGTTCGGCCATTGGCGCGGCCGGGCCTTCGCCGACATCTACACCGTCGGGCAAAGGTTCCAGGACGACTCCAACCTCAGCGTCCTGCCGGCCTACACCACGCTCGACCTCGGGGTGACCGCCAAACCGAGCGAGCACATCGAGCTGCGGCTGTTCGTGTCGAACGTGACCAATTCCGCCGGCCTGACCGAAGGCAACGCCCGCGCCTCGGTCCTCAACGTGGGAACGGTTGGCGACGCCACCGTCGGCCGCCCGATCTTCGGCCGTGAATTCACCGCCTCCGTGCTTTACCGTTGGTGATCAGAATGGCCTCAAATCTCCGCAGCCGCCGCGCCGCAGCCGCCCGTTGCGTCCTGGCCCTCGCCGGCCTCCTCGCCCTGGTCCCCTTGCGGGCCGGGGCGGCGGAACCCGAGCGTCAGGCCCCCGTCGTCCAGGCCCCCGTCGTCCAGGGCCAGCACCAGGCGCTGCCGCCTTGGTCGAACGGCTATCTCGACATCCATCACATCAGCACCGGCCGCGGCAACGCCGCCTATATCGTCATGCCCGACGGAACGAGCATGCTGATCGATGCGGGCGAAGCGGACCAGGAATTCATCAAGGCCGTGGCGCCGCTGAAGGCGTTTCCAGCCAGGCCGAACGCCGACCATTCGGCCGGGTACTGGATCGCCGACTATATCCGTGAGTTCGCCCCGCGCGACCGGCCGGTGGCGCTCGACTACGCCCTGATCACCCATTTCCACACCGACCATATCGGTACGCTGCTGGCTTCCAGCCCGATGTCGCCGACAGGCGCCTACCAAGAGGTCGGCATCACCGAAGTCGCCGACCTGATCCCGATCAAGACCCTCGTCGATCGCGCGGCGCCGGATTACAAGGTCCCGGTCGACCTGCGCATGTGCAGGGAAAGCAACAACGAGAAGTCGCTCCAGAACTATCTCAAGATGGTCGCCTACCGTGAGCGGCAGGGCCAGCCGGTGGTCGGCCTGCATGCGGGTCGGCTCGATCAGATCCGGCTGGAACAGCCGCAGAAATTCCCCGATTTCCACATCCGCAATATCGCGTCGAGCGGGGTGATCTGGACCGGGCGCGGCGAGGAGGTTCAGCAGTACATCCCGATCGACGCGGTCAAGGATTGCCACTTCGACGAAAATCCGTTCAGCAACGTCATCAAGATCAGCTACGGGAAATTCGACTACTATTCCGGCGGGGACATTCCCGGCGTGCCCGACTACACTCAGCCCTTCTGGCGCGATGTCGAGACGCCGGTCGCGGCCGTGGTCGGGCCGGTCGACGCCATGACCCTGGATCACCATGGCAACCGCGACACCGTCAACGGCGCCATCCTGCGGGCCCTGAGGCCGCGTGTCATCGTCCAGCAGAACTGGCTCTCGGCGCAGCCCGGCGAGGAGGTGGTGGTGAGGATGGCCTCCCACGAATTCTATCCTGGGCCGCGGGACGTGTTCTCGACCGGCATGAGCCCGGAAACCCGCGCCGCCATCGGTCCGCTCATGGACCAGATCTATCGGAGCTACGAGGGCCATGTCGTCATTCGCGTGGCTCCGGGCGGGGCGAGCTACGAGGTGTTCATCCTCGACGACACCAATGACCGGCGCGAGGTGCTGAAACGCTTCGGTCCCTATCCGGCGAACTGAACCGGGTATGGATCGGGCCACGGTTGAGGTAGGTTCCGCCGCGCGCCCGAGTCGCCTCGCCAACCTGGATCGTCAGTGCCACCCGTCATATCCGTCACCGGCCTGTCCAAGACCTACGGGTCCGGCTTCCAGGCGCTCAAGACCATCGATCTGGAGATCCAGGCTGGGGAGATCTTCGCACTGCTGGGCCCGAACGGGGCCGGCAAGACGACGCTGATCAGCATCATCTGCGGCATCGTCAACGCCAGCACCGGGCGGGTGGTCGCGGACGGCCACGACATCGCCCTCGACTACCGCGCGGCCCGCTCCAAGATCGGCCTGGTGCCGCAGGAGCTGACCACCGACGCCTTCGAGACGGTGTGGGCCACCGTCAGCTTCAGCCGCGGCCTGTTCGGCAAGGCCCCCGACAAGGCCCACATCGAGCGGGTGCTGCGGGCGCTGTCGCTGTGGGACAAGAAGGACGCCAAGATCAAGACCCTGTCCGGCGGCATGAAGCGCCGGGTCATGATCGCCAAGGCGCTGTCGCACGAACCGCGCATCCTGTTCCTCGACGAACCCACCGCCGGGGTCGACGTCGAGCTGCGCCGCGACATGTGGGAGATGGTGCGCAAGCTGCGCGACGACGGCGTCACCATCATCCTGACCACCCACTACATCGAGGAGGCGGAGGAACTGGCCGACCGCATCGGGGTGATCTCCAGGGGCGAGATCATCCTGGTGGAGGACAAGGCGGTGCTGATGGAGAAGCTGGGCAAGAAGCAGCTCAGCCTTCAGCTCCAGGCGCCGCTGGCCGCCATCCCGCCCGAACTCGCCGCCTTCGAGCTGGAGCTGTCGGCGGACGGGACCGAGCTGCTCTACACCTTCGACGCCCGCCACGAGGGCACCGGCATCCCTGGGCTGATGCGCCAGCTCGCCGGCTCGGGCGTCGACTTCAAGGACCTCCACACCAAGCAGAGCTCGCTGGAGGACATCTTCGTCAGCCTGGTGAGCGCCAAGTCATGAGCGGCTTCAGTATGAACCTCCAGGCCGTGCGCGCGATCTACATCTTCGAGATGTCGCGCTGGTTCCGCACCCTGACACAGAGCATCCTGGCGCCGGTCATCTCCACCTCGCTGTATTTCGTGGTGTTCGGCTCGGCGATCGGCTCGCACATGGCCTCGATCAGCGGGGTCAGCTACGGCGCCTTCATCGTGCCGGGGCTGATGATGCTGTCGGTGCTGACCCAGAGCCTGTCCAACGCCTCGTTCGGCATCTACATGCCCAAGTGGGCCGGCACCATCTACGAGCTGCTGTCCGCGCCGGTGTCGTGGATCGAGGCGGTGACGGGCTACGTCGGGGCGGCGGCGACCAAGTCGATCGGGCTCGGGCTGATCATCCTGGCCACTGCGCGGCTGTTCGTGCCGTTCCACGTCATGCACCCGTTGTGGATGGTGGCCTTCCTGCTGCTGACGGCGGTGAGCTTCAGCCTGTTCGGCTTCATCATCGGCATCTGGGCCGACGGGTTCGAGAAGCTGCAGATCGTGCCGCTGCTGATCGTCACGCCGCTGACCTTCCTGGGCGGCAGCTTCTATTCGATCGCCATGCTGCCCCCGATCTGGCGCAAGGTCACCCTGTTCAACCCGGTGGTCTATCTGGTCTCGGGCTTCCGCTGGAGCTTCTACGGCGTCTCCGACGTCGGGATCGGCGTCAGCCTCGCCATGACCCTGGTGTTCATGCTGGCGTGCCTGAGCGTGATCTGGTGGGTGTTCCGCACGGGCTACAAGCTGCGGGCCTGAGGCGCCGCTAAGGATCCAGCGTCAGCAGCGCCACGCCCTGGCGCGGCAGGACGAAGTCCACCACCGCCTGGCCGTGCGAGACCTGGACCGGGTGGGGCGGGGCGGCGGCTGTGAGCTTGGACGCAGCCTCCAGCGCCTCGTACTGCTTGAAGTCGGGCGACTGGGGCGCGCCCATCGCCTTCCAGGCCGTGAAGGCGTCGGCGTGGGCCTTGTCCACCTGCCAGCGGGTCAGGGTGTGGGCGCCGCCCGACAGGCCGGACAGGGTCACGCGCACCCTGGCGTCCGGCCCGGCGACGTCGTCGTCGTGGTAGTGCCAGACCAGCACCGCCACCCGGCCGTCCGGCGTGCGGG
>JBARAK010000308.1:0-3584 GCA_049791955.1 Caulobacteraceae bacterium | reverse complement strand
CCCTGGCCGTGCAGCGCCATGCCCCGCGGCGAGGTCCCGGCCTGGGCGGCCATCGCCAGGTGGGCCTCGGTCAGGATCGGCGTCGCGGCCGCCAGGGCGGCGAAGCGCAGGAACGTGCGGCGATCGTTCGTCGGAACGGAAAGATCTTCGCTTCTCATGAAAGGTCCTCTGCGCTGGGCGGTGATGGATGGGCGACGCGTGTTCCGATGACTGGCGGTTACTGACTTTAAGGCCCTTCCCCCCGGAAGGAGGGAAGGGATGTTCCAACAATTATCGCAAAAACGCTCTACTTGCCGCGCACGGCGATGGCCTCGACTTCGAGCAGGGCCCAGGGCGCGGCCAGGGCGGCGACCTGGAAGGCCGAGCGCGCGGGCTTGTTGGGCTGGGCGGCGGTGCCGAAGTACTTCACATATTCCGACTGCATGCCGGCGAAGTCGAGCTTGCCGGTCTTGGGGTCGGGACCGAGGAACACGGTCAGCTTGACCACGTCCTTCATGTCCAGGCCCTGGGCCTGCAGCGCCTTCTGGATCTTGGCGAAGACGCTGGCGGCCTGGGTCTTGGTGTCGCCGTACTCCGCCGGCGCGCCCTTGGAGGCGTCTTCCGGGGTGACGGGATCGGCTAGCTGGCCGCTGAGGTAGAAGGTGTCGCCGGCCCAGACGCCGGTCGCGATGGCGGCCTTTTCCGTCTGGATATGCTTCACCACCACCTGGGCCTGGGCCGCGCCTGTGGACATCAGGACCGTGGCGGCGAGGGCGGCGATCATCTTCATCTGAATTCTCCTTGGAGGTCCCGCCATCTTATCGGGCGATGGTTCGAGGGCGGTAGGGCTGGGACTGCAATTTTTTGAGCTCGGTGGTTCGGATCAGTGGGCCTGGAGCGAGGCCCCGGCGTTTTCGGATTTGTCCACGCCGCGTACGCGCGCCACGGTCGCCGCGTCCACTGCGGGGGCATGGTTGCCCCAGGCCGAGCGCACGTAGGTGATCACCGTGGCGATCTGGGCGTCGGAGAGGTCGTTGCGGAAGGTCGGCATGCCGCCGCGCCCGTTCAGCACCGTGGCGGCGACCGGCTGGGGCGGTCCCTGGACGAAGGTGTCGCCGGCCAGGGCGGGGAAGGCGCCCGGGACGCCCTTGCCGGTGACCTGGTGGCAGGCCGAGCAGTTCTCGGCGAACAGCGCCTGACCGTTCATCGCCGGCCCCTTCATCGTTGGGGCGGCGGCGGAGATCAGCGCGGCGCTGGCGCCGGCCAGCAGGATAGGGGAAAGCGGCATTCGTCGGTCGTCTCCTGGATGATCGTAGCAGTGCGAAGGCGCGACCATATCAGGCCGTGACGACGCGCTTGTGCAGCTTGGCGATCTGCTGCCAGGCCGACTCGATACCGCCCTCCTGCCAGCCGGTCAGGTAGCTGAGGTGCTCGCCGGCCAGGTAGACGCGGCCGTCGGGCTCGCACAGGATCGGATAGGCTTCCTTGCGGCCTTCCTCGCTCCACTGCGCCCAGCCGCCCATGTTGAAGGGCACCCGGTGCCAGGCGATGGAGAAGCTCGACTCCACGTTCTGCGCATACTGGGGAAACACCTTCTGCCCCGCGGCGGCGGCGAAGGCCTCGCGGTCCTTCAGGCTCTTGGCGCTGACCTTCGCGGCGGCGGCGCCGAACTGGTAGTAGCCCAGCAGCACGCCCTTCCGGCCCAGCCAGCCGGTCGAGGGCAGGGCGATGCTGCCGACCTCCGGATCGTCGAAGTAGATGTGGCCGCCGTAGATGGCGTGGTCCTCTTCCCAGAACCGCCGCTTCATCTGCAAGCCGATCTTGCCGACCAGGGAGTAGGAGACGCCGCCGATCGCCTTCTTGAAGCTGTCGGAAACCTGCAGGTCGATAGTGCGCAGCACCGACAGGGGAATGGCGCAGATGCAGTAGTCGGCGACCACCACGCCCCGCTTACCCTGGGCGTCGACGTAGGTGACCTGCACCTGGTCGCCGCTCTGGCCGATCTTCTCGACCACGTGCTCGAAGCGGATCACCGGCTTCATGTTGCGCACGAAGGCGGCGGGCAGGCGGTCCATGCCGCCGGCGGGCTGGAACATGGTGCGCTGCTGGTCGAAGTCGGAGACCGACTTCAGGGTCCTCCAGGTTTCCGAGCGCAGCACGTCGCCGAGCGCATAGGGCGTGGAGTCCTTGCCCGGGCCCGGGTCGACCCCCGCGCCGGGATTGACGTCGAAGCCGCGCCCGGCGCAACCGACGTAGCGGAAGTCCTTGCCGGTGAGATAGCCTTCGCTGCGCAGGTATTCGAGGAACAGTTCGCGGTCGCCGGCCGAAAGCTGCTGGTCGAGCGCGCCCTGGTTGACCTGTTTCGCCAGCATCTCGGCGGCGTAGCCGCGCGCGTCGGCGGCGATCTCCTGCTTGCGCACGGCCCGGCGGGCCAGCGGACCGGAGCCCTTGTCGAAGTAGACATAGCTGTGGTCGTTGTCGTTGTTGAACAGCTCCACCGGCACGCCGAAGGTCCGCACATAGTGCAGGTAGCCATGGTGGTGGTACGGAATCCGCCACGGACCGGGGTTGATGTAGTAGCCCTCGTCGAAGCTGCAGACCTGGGGCTCGCCGCCGAGCTCGGTCAGGCGGGTGCCCTGGCGCGCGGTGTAGGATCGGCCGCCGACCCGGTCGCGGGCCTCCAGCACGGTCACGTCGTAGCCGGCCTTCGAAAGCTCGTAGGCCGAGGTCAGCCCGGCGACCCCGGTGCCGAGCACCACGATCTTCTTGCCGCCCCCGCCAGAAAGCTTGGGCGGAGCGGCGGCGGCCGACTCGATGCCGAAGCCCAGGGCGCTCATCCCGGCCATCACCAGGGCCGAGCCGCCCACCCCTCCGAGCTGTTCCAGGAATGTACGGCGGCTCAACGGCATGGCCACAGAATCGATCATCGCGACGCCCTTCCCCTCACCAAATTCATCGTGGCGCGCTACATCCGCGTCATGGGCAGCCATACCAAATGCAACCGGACCTCCAAGCTATCGGAATCAAAAGCCAAGGATGTAATCGCGATTATCCGACATGAGCACAATAATCGGGCGAAAATTGATTAAATCGTGGAGTATGTGGAGGTGGTGAAATATTATAAGTACGTAAAAAAATCATCAATCGGCCACGCCAAGGCGAGGCATGGTGGGGTGGATGAAATCTATTCTATCGGTGATTTTAGGTGTGCAAGCTCGCCGAGCGCTTATAGGCGTCGGGTTGGAGGCTCCGGGCGGGGTGAGCGCCATGTCCCGGAACATATCAAACGGGTGATCCGAACCAAGATGTCACCGGCCGAGATCTATGCGCGCGACAGAAAATCCACGCGCCGCACAGCATTTGGGCGAGTGCTGTTAAAATCAGGGCGCCGCAGCGAGTGAAGTAGACGATAGGTAAAAGGGCTTGGTATGACCCGCTCGTCCAGCGCGCGCCCGGAAAGCGTCGCTGGCGCGCCAAATCGCCCGTCATGCGCTGCCAAGGTGATGGATTTGCCGCTGCAAGCTGAGACCGAAATCGCTCGGGCCGCGAGCTTGCTCGCCAGCGAGCCGGCCCAGGCCGAGCGCCGGATGCGCGCCGTCCTGAGC
>JBARAK010000307.1:0-2280 GCA_049791955.1 Caulobacteraceae bacterium | reverse complement strand
GCCCTGGATTGGTCCCGCGCCGTGCCGCCCAGCCAGCGGGTCCAGAACGCCAACTCCTCGGCGGCCGTGCGACCTGGTTTCAGCCCGTCGTGGTGGCCGAGCAGGTGCAGACCCCCGGAGCGCGCCTCGTCGGGATCGAGCTCGCCGTCCTGGCCTTGGAAACCGATCCGTCCAGCCGCCGGGCGCAGCAGTCCCGCCACCGCGCGCAGCAGGCTGGTCTTGCCCGCGCCATTCGCGCCGGTCAGCGCCACGGCCTCGCCCGCGTGCATGGTCAGGTCGAAGCCGTCGAACAGTGGACGCTCCCCCCGCACGAGGGCGAGCGCCTCGATGGAAAGGCGCTGGATCATTGCTTCGCCTGTAGAGCAGTTCGGGGCGAGGTCGAACAGGGGCGGCCAAGCTTTCGGGATGGAGGCCGCCTTGCACAGGCGCCGGGCCGGGGGCATCTATCGGCGATGACCGAGTCGGCGCATCGATATCGGACCTTCAGGGACTTCTATCCCTTCTACCTCACTGAGCACGTCAGCCGGGTCAGCCGGCGACTGCATGTGGTGGGGACCAGTCTGGCCCTCGCCTGTATCCTGGCCGCTGTCCTTGTGGACTGGCGTTTTGTCCTGCTGGCGCCTGTCGCCGGCTACGGCTTCGCCTGGCTCGGGCATTTCGCCTTCGAGAAGAACCGGCCCGCGACCTTCCAGTATCCGCTGTTCAGCCTGATGGGCGACTTGCGCCTGTTCGGCGAGACGGTGACCGGGCGGCGGCGGTGGTAGGCGCCCAGTGGATGAGGGACGCTTAAGGTGCGCGGCTCAACCACCCCATGCTATGCATGACCGTCGCAGATCGCGAAAAGGGGCTCAACTTGCGTCGTTTCACCAAGATCGCCGTCGTCCTCGCCTTTCCGCTGGTGCTCGGCGGCTGTGGCGTCAACACCATCCCGACCCAGGAAGAAATCGCCAAGACCAAGTTCGCCGACCTGCAGGCGCAATACCAGCGCCGCGCGGATCTGATCCCGAACCTGGTCGCCACGGTCAAGGGCTACGCCGCGCAGGAGAAGAGCGTGCTGGTCGAGGTAACCCAGGCCCGCGCCTCCGCCACCCAGATCCACGTCGATCCCACGGCGGTCAACGACCAGGCCCAGATCGACAAGTTCGCCGCCGCCCAGAACGGCCTCAGCGGCGCCCTGAGCCGGCTGCTGGTGGCCAGCGAGCGCTATCCGCAGCTTCAGTCGGACCAGAACTTCCTGGCCCTGCAGTCGCAGCTCGAGGGGACGGAGAACCGGATCACCATCGCCCGGCGCGACTACAACAACTCGGCTCGGGTCTATAACACCACCCTGCACACCTTCCCCGGCGTGGTCTGGGCTTCGACCCTCTATCACGCCGAAAAGCCGATGGCCCTGTTCCAGGCCAGCGAGGCGGCCCAGAGCGCGCCCACGGTGAACTTCGACGCCACCTCGCCCGCGGCTCCGAACGCCGGCACGGCCCCGGCCTCGAACACGGCGCAGTAGGGTGTTCCCCGTCCGGGAGCGGCGATGGGGCGGTGGGGCGGCGGCGATCCTGTTCGCCGCCTTCGCCCTGCTGTTCGCCTTCGCCGGCCCCGCCGCCGCCGACCTGAAATTCCCACCGCTCACCGGTCGCGTGGTGGACGACGCACACGTGCTCTCGCCCGAGGTGACGGCGCAGCTGACCCAGAAGCTCGCCGCGCTGCAGGCCAAGAACGGGCGTCAGCTGGTGGTGGTCACCCTGCCGTCGCTGCAGGGCGACGACATCGAGGACTACGGCTACCAGCTCGGCCGCGCCTGGGGGATCGGCCAGAAGGGCCAGGACAACGGCGCCCTGTTCATCCTCGCTCCCAACGAGAAGAAGGTGCGGGTCGAGGTCGGCTACGGTCTGGAGCCGGTGCTGACCGACGCCCTGTCCAGCGTGATCCTGCAGACCCAGGTGCTGCCCCGCTTCCGGCAGGGCGACATCCCCGGCGGGGTCGTGGCCGGGACCGACGCCCTGGTCCAGCAGCTCGGGCTCAGCGACGCAGAGGCCCAGCAGCAGGTGCAGGAGGCTGTGCGACGCCCGGCCCCGCGGCGGCATGAGACCGTCGGGGCGATCTTCTCGCTGCTGCTGGTCATCTTCGTGATCTCCGCCTTCTTCCGGGGCGGCCGGCGCGGCGGCGGCATGGGCTGGGTGCTGCCGATGATGTTCCTGGGCGGCGCCCTCGGCGGCCGTGACCGCGACGACGACTGGGGCGGCGGAGGCGGCGGAAGCGACGACAATTTCGGCGGGGGTGGCGGAT
>JBARAK010000306.1:0-3748 GCA_049791955.1 Caulobacteraceae bacterium | reverse complement strand
GCCTCCACCAGGTCGGCCAGGCGCTCGGCGGCGTCGGGGCGGGCGGCGTCGCGGGCCCCGGCGGCCATCTTGGCCAGGACATTGGGTGTGGTCAGCAGGCCCTCCAGCACCTCGGCCAGCTTGGCGGCGGTGAACTTCTTCTCGGTCAGGATCACCGCGGCTCCCGCGTCGGCCAGCAGTTCGGCATTGTAGGTCTGGTGGTCGTCCGCAGCGATCGCCAGCGGGACCAGGATCGACGGACGGCCGGCCACAGCCAGTTCGCAGACGGTGGAGGCGCCGGCGCGCCCGATCACCAGCTGGGCCGAGGACAGGCGCTTGGCCATGTTGCGGAAGAAGGGCGCGACCTCGGCCTCGACCCCGGCCTGCTGATAGGTGCGACGGGCGAAGTCCAGCGAGTCCATGCGGGTCTGCTGTTCCACCCGCAGGATCAACCGGAGCGCCTCGGGCAGCTGCGCCACCGCCGCCGGCACGGTCTCCGACAGCAGTTTCGCGCCCTGGCTTCCTCCGGTGACCAGCAGGCGCAGGGTGCCGCCGGGCGGGATGTAGGGCTCGTCATAGAGGGCGCGAATGTCGGGGCGCACCGGATTGCCCACCACCTCCGGCTTCAGGCTGGACGGCGCCTTCTTCAGGATCGGGAAGGCGCAGGCGACCTTGTCGACGCGCTTGCTCAGATAGCGGTTCACCCGGCCGAGCACCGCATTCTGCTCATGGATCAGACGCGGGATGCGGGCCTGTTTGGCGGCGATCAGCGCCGGCAGGGACGGGTATCCCCCAAAACCAACCACCACCGCCGGGCGCAGGCGGGTGTAGGCCCGCCGCGCGCGCTTCACCCCCGCACGGATGCGCAGCCAGCCACGCAGCATGGCGATCGGGTCGCCGATCTTGAAGGTCGCCGCTTCCAGCGCCAGCCGTTCCTCGGCGGGAAAGCCGTCCGCATACTGATCGCCCCGGGAGTCGGTGGCCAGCACCACGCGCCATCCGCGTTCGGTCAGGACGCGGGCCAGGGCTTCAGCTGGGAAAAGATGGCCGCCGGTGCCGCCGGCGGCGACGACGACGACGCGGTTGGACGCAGTCACGACAGCAAAACCCCTTACCTGTGCGTCGAATCGCTAAGCGACGACGCCAGGATGACTCATCTTCGTGTCGTCCGTTAACGCCTTAGATCAGGGCCGATCCGGCGGGGGCTGGGCCTTCGGCGCTGGCGTAGGCGCCAGGGCGACGGCGGGTGAGGGCGAGCGCCATGCCCAGGGTCAGTCCCATGGCCAGCATGGAGGAGCCGCCATAGCTGATGAAGGGCAGGGTCATGCCCTTGGTGGGGATCAGGTTCAGGTTCACCGCCACGTTGATGAACGACTGCTCGCCCACCAGCACGAACAGGCCTGACGCCGCCACCTGCTCGAATGGGTCGGCCAGCTTCATGGACTTGTACAGGCCGCGTACGACCAGGAAGCCGAACAGGCCGATCAGACAGAGCGAGAAGATCAGGCCGTACTCCTCCGCCGCCACCGAATAGATGAAGTCGGTGTGCAGGTCGGGGACGTGGCGCTTCATCACGCCCTCGCCGGGGCCGCGTCCGAACAGGCCGCCCGCGCGGATCGCCTCGGCCGCCTTGTCCACCTGGTGGGTGTCGGTGGCTTCGGGGTTGAGGAACTTGTGGAAGCGCGCCGCCACGTGCTGGAAGGTCAGATAGATCAGCACCATGCCGGTGGAGGCTACCGCGCCCAGCCCCAGGATCCAGCGGATCGGCACCCCGGCCATGAAGAAGGCGGCCCCGAAGGCGACGGTGATCAGCACGGTCTGGCCCACGTCCGGCTGGATCAGCAGCAGCACCACCGACAGGGCGTAGAGACCGAAGGCGATGGAGACGCCGGGCACGCCCTGGCCCTTCTGGCCCTCCGCGAACATCCACGAGACCAGCACCATCAAGGCGGGCTTGAGGAATTCGGATGGCTGCAGCGAGAAGCCGCCGATCTCCAGCCAGCGTTGGGCCCCCTTGGCGGCGTGACCTGCCAGGGGCAGGGCCATCATCACCAGGATCGAAAGGCCGTAGATGACGAAGGCGATGCGCCGGATGCCCTGGGTGGACAGGGTCGAGACCGTCAGCAGGATCGCGGCGCCGCCAGCGGCGTAGACGCACTGGCGCACGGCGAAATGGAAGGGATCATGATAGCCGATCCGCGCCGCCGCGGCCGGGCTGGAGGCGAACGACAGCATCACGCCCAGGCCGATCAGGATGGCGGCCGAGCCCAGCAGCAGGTGGTCGGTGGTCCACCACCACTGGCCGAAGCGCGAGCGGTCCGTCCGGGCGAAGGCGTGGGGCGTGAACGTCATGGGCGCGTGGGCGGGCCTTGGGCGGCGAGACGGGCGGGAGGCGGCGCGATTCGCTTGGAGTCGGGCCTACATTGCTGGGGGCGTGGTTAAGAGGGGGTTGAGGCTCAGCCTGCCGATTGCCGCTGGGTGGCGTGCAGTCCATCGACCAGCGAACGGAAAGCGTCGCCACGAACCTCGAAGTCGGGGAACTGGTCGAACGAGGCGCAGGCGGGCGAGAGCAACACCACCGCGTCGCGGCCGCTGGCCGCCGCGTCGTGGTAGGCGGCGTCCACCGCGCGCAGCAGGTCGCCGCATTGCTCCACCGGAGCCGCGCCGTCCAGGGTGCGGGCGAAATCGCCAGCGGCTTCGCCGATCAGGTAGGCCTTCTCGACCCGGTCGAACAGGTCGCGCAGGGGCTCGATGCCCCCGGCCTTCGGGCGTCCGCCGGCGATCCAGTAGAACCGGGGTATGGCGCTCATGGCCTGGCGAGCGGCGTCGGCGTTGGTGGCCTTGCTGTCGTTGACGAAGCGCACGCGGCCGACCGAGCCGACGTTCTCCATCCGATGCGCGAGGCCGGGAAAGGTCATCAGCGCGTCGGCGGCGTCCTTGGGCGAGACGCCCAGCGCCACGGCGGCGGCGTAGGCGGCGGCGGCGTTCTGCCAGTTATGGCGTCCGGGCAGGCTCTTGGCGCGGGTCAGGTCGGCGACCTCCATCACCCGTTCGCCGGTGGCGTCGTAGAGCATTCCCTGCAGGGCGTAGAGTCCTCGGCCCATGGCCCGGCCGGCCGAGATCGGGATGATGGTGCGGCCGTTGCGCGCCAGCAGCTCGGTGCAGATGTTCTGGCCCCAGGCGTCGTCGACCCCGACGATGGCGGTGTCGCCCTTGCCCTGGTTCAGGAACACGCGGCGCTTGGCGGCGACATAGCCCTCCATGCCGCCGTGCCGGTCCAGGTGGTCGGGCGAGATGTTCAGCAGCACCGCTGCGTCGGGCTTGAGGCTGGAGGTCAGGTCCAGCTGGTAGGACGACAGCTCCAGCACGTAGACCGCGCCGCCGTGCATGTCCTCAAGTCCCAATACCCCTGCGCCGATGTTGCCGCCGACATGCGCGTCCTTGCCGGCGCACTTCAGGATGTGGCCGAGTAGGGCGGTGGTGGTGGATTTGCCGTTGGTGCCGGTGATGGCGGCGATCTTCGGCCGCTTCCACTGGTCGGCCGCGTTCACCGTGCGGGCGAACAGTTCGATGTCGCCCAGCACCTCGACGCCGGCGGCCTTGGCCTTCTGCACCGTCCAGTGCGGGGTGGGATGGGTCAGGGGCACGCCCGGCGACACCATCAGGGCGTCGAACTGGGAGAAGTCGGCCAGCGACAGGTCGGCGAGCGGCAGGCCGTCGGCGGCGGCGCGGGCGCGGGCGTCGACGCTTTCGTCCCACAGCGCCACCT
>JBARAK010000305.1:0-6200 GCA_049791955.1 Caulobacteraceae bacterium | reverse complement strand
GTCCACTACCTCGCCATCGTGCTGCTGGGGCTGATCGCCAGCGGCCTGGGGGTGCTGGTCATGCGCGCCGTCGCCCTGGTGGAGCGCGCCTTCGAGTTCTCGCGCGCCCCGGCGCCCCTGCGCCCGGCCATCGGCGGGCTGTTCGTGGGCGGCATGGCCCTGGTCACCCCCCAGGTGCTGGGCGCGGGCCACGGCGCGCTGAAGCTGGACTGGCCGCTGGACCTGTCCATGACCACCCTGGCCACCCTGATTGTGATGAAGCTGACCGCCTCGCTGATCTCGCTGGGGTCGGGCTTCCGGGGCGGGCTGTTCTTCGCCTCGCTGTTCGTGGGCTCCCTGCTCGGCAAGCTGTACGGGATCGGGCTCCAGCATCTGTTGCCGAACTTCGGCCTGGACGTCTACGCCTGCACCCTGGCCGGCATGGGCACCATGGCGGTGGCCATCGTCGGCGGCCCGCTGACCATGTCGTTCCTGGTGCTGGAGACCACCGGCGACTTCGCCCTGACCGGCGCGGTGCTGGCCGCCTGCGTGGCCACCAGCCTGACGGTGCGCGAAACCTTCGGCTACTCGTTCTCGACCTGGCGGCTGCACTTGCGCGGCGAGACCATCCGCAGCGCCGCCGACGTCGGCTGGGTGCGCTCGCTGACCGTGGGCCGGCTGATGCGCAAGGACGCCGCCACCATCGCCGACAGCGCCACCATCGCCGAGTTCCGCCGCCGCTATCCGCTGGGCTCGCGCAACTTCGTGGTCGTGCTCGACAGCGAGGAGCGCTACGCCGGCCTGCTCCCCACCGCCGCCGCCTTCGCCGCCGAGTTGGACGAGAAGCTGTCCCGCCCGATCTCCGACCTGGCCAAGCTCAAGGACACCGCCCTGCTGCCGGACATGAACGTCAAGCAGGCCATGGACAACTTCGGCATGGCCGAGGCCGAGACCCTGGCGGTGGTGGACGGTCCGGAGACCAAGAAGGTGGTCGGCCTGCTCAAGGAAGCCTACGCCACCCGCCGCTACGCCGAAGCCCTGAACAACGCCAGCCGCCACGTGGTCGGCACACCTTAATCTTTCCTCAACCACGCTTGGTGAATCGCCCTTAACCACAGCGCTCACAGATTCGGCGCCGAGTTCCTGCGACGGCCATGTCCATCGTCAGGCTCGGTCCGGGACGATCCATGAGCGGGATACCGCTGTCGCCCCCGCCGAGCCGACGGTAAGATATTGCGGTCGCATCGTTGATGCGGAGGACGTGATGGTCGAAGCGGCGGAAACCATCCTGCAGGGCGACTGCCTGGAGATCCTGGCGGGCCTGCCGGACAAGTCGGTCGACCTGGTGTTCGCCGACCCGCCCTACAACCTGCAGCTCGGCGGCGACCTGCACCGGCCCGACAACTCCAAGGTCGACGCGGTGGACGACGCCTGGGACCACTTCGACAGCTTCGAGGCCTACGACCGCTTCACCCGCGCCTGGCTGAAGGAAAGCCGCCGGGTGCTGAAGGACGAAGGCGCGCTTTGGGTGATCGGCAGCTACCACAACATCTTCCGCGTCGGCTCGGCGCTGCAGGACCTAGGCTTCTGGCTGCTCAACGACGTGGTCTGGCGCAAGACCAACCCCATGCCGAACTTCAAGGGCACCCGCCTGACCAATGCGCACGAGACCCTGATCTGGGCCGCCAAGTCCCAGGGCCAGCGCCGCTACACCTTCAACTACGATGCGCTGAAGGTGTTCAACGACGACGTCCAGATGCGCTCGGACTGGACCCTGCCGATCTGCACCGGGGAAGAGCGGCTGAAGGGAACCGACGGGGCCAAGGCCCACCCGACCCAGAAGCCCGAGGCCCTGCTGCACCGGGTGTTGCTGGCCTCGACCCGCCCCGGCGATCTGGTGCTCGACCCCTTCTTCGGCACCGGCACCACAGGCGCGGCGGCCAAGCGGCTGGGACGGCGCTTCATCGGCATCGAGCGCGAGGCCGACTATGTCGAGGTCGCCAAGGCCCGCATCGCCGAGGTGATCGCCACCCCGCCCGAACAGCTCGCCGTCACCGGCAGCAAGAAGTCCGAGCCGCGGGTGCCGTTCGGCATGATCCTGGAGGCCGGCCTGCTGCACGCCGGCGACGAGCTCTACTGCCCCAAGGGCAAGCGCTCGGCGCGAGTGCGCGCGGACGGCAGCCTGGTGTCCGGCGAACTGTCGGGCTCGATCCACAAGCTCGGCGCGCTGGTCGACGAGGCCACGGCCTGCAACGGCTGGACCTTCTGGCACATGAAGACCGACCGGGGCCTGGCGCCGATCGACGTCCTGCGCGCCCGGGTGCGGTCCGGCCTGGCCTGACGGGTTTTCATCTGCCGCCACAAGGATAGCCTCAGGTCCTCACCATCCTGTACTGCTCGCCTTTTCTGCATTGATCGCCAGAATTTCTGGCCGCCACCTTCGTCGACTCCTCAAATTCGAACGCCTATCCCAGAGACAAGGTGGACGAAGGCGAGCGCGGGCGCCGCTAAGCTTGGCGCCCAGAGGTGACGGCGATGAGCGAGAACACGATCGGCGCAGGCGGAGCTGGCGTCTCCGCGGCGCCTGGCGTCCATGGCCATTGGTGGAAAAAGGAGGACTGGTGGGCGGTCCTGCTTGGTCTTGGCCTGGTCGCGCTCGGCTACGGTCTGTTCGCCAGCGGATCGAGCCTTGACTGGATCGCCGTCACGCCGGCCAAATGGACCACCTTCAGCCAGCTTCTGGGGGACTTCGCCAGGAAGTGGCCGCGCTACATCGTGCAGTTCGCGCTCTGGCTGGCGCTGGTCTCCGCCGCGCTGACCAGCCTCGGCTACCGGCTGCGCAACACCGTTCCCGCCTTCCTGTTCCTGTACCTGGTCTCGGTGGTCATCTTCGTGCTCGGCCAGTGGGACCAGGCGGTGAAGTTCAACCTGGAGCCGCCGCTGGTGGCCCTGGCGATCGGCCTGGCCCTGGCCAACCTGAACGTGCTGCCCCGCGCGCTCGACGAGGGCTTCCGGGTGGAATTCTACATCAAGCTCGGCGTGGTCCTGCTCGGCGCGACGCTGCCCTTCACCCTGCTGCTCTGGGCCGGCCCGGTGGCGCTGCTGCAGGCCACCATCGTATCGCTGGTCACCTTCGGCGTGATCTTCGGCGTCGCGCGCGCCCTGGGCGTGGAGCCCCGGTTCGCGGCCACCCTGGGCGTGGGCGGAGCCGTGTGCGGGGTTTCGGCGGCCATCGCCATCGCCTCGGCGGTGGGCGCGCGCAAGCAGGACGCGGCGGCGGTGATCTCGATCGTGGTGCTCTGGGCCATCGTCATGATCTTCGTCCTGCCGTTCGCCGCAGCGGGACTGCACCTGCCAGCCGGCATAGGCGGCGCGTGGATCGGAACGTCGGAGTTCGCCGACGCGGCAGGTCTGGCCGCCGCCCAGGCCTATGGCGACATGGCCGCCAGGCTGCCGGGCGCCCTGCCCGGCGCCGCGGACCAGTCCGTCGCGGCCTTCACCCTGATGAAGGTGGTCGGGCGCGACATGTGGATCGGGATCTGGGCGATCGTCCTGTCGATCGTGGCGGCGACGCGCTGGGAAACCAATGGCGTGGACAACCGCGCCGGCCCTGCCGAGATCTGGCGGCGCTTCCCCAAGTTCGTGATCGGCTTCCTGATCGCCTCGCTGGTCATCACCCTGGTCGCGCAGGGCGCCGGCCATGCCGCCTACGGCAAGTCGGCCATGCCTGGCCTAGTCACGCCGATCAAGAACCTGCGCACCTGGGCCTTCGCCTTCGGCTTCCTCAGCATCGGCCTGACCACGCGCCTGCGCGACCTCGTCGGCGTCGGCGCACGCCCGGTCATCGCCTTCAGCGCCGGAGTGGTGGTGAACGTGCTGCTGGGCCTCGCCCTGTCGGCCCTGGTGTTCGCCAGCTACTGGGCCAAGCTCGCCCCATGAACGGGACTGCGGCCACCGAACGAGCCTGCCGAACCTGCCGGTCCTTCGAAAACCGCCCAGCCGTGATCGAGCAAGGCCTGCCGGCGCTCGCATCGCTCAGCTCAGCCCACGGCTCCAGCCGCGGCGACGACGGCCTCTGCCTGCGCCACGACCGCTACGTGCGGGCGACAGCGACCTGCCCCGCCCACGCCGTCTTGGGAGCGAGGGGTGGGCTCGAAATCATAAGATAGAGCGTGATAGCCGCCGCAGCCGGTTCGACTCGCGGCTACCACGCTCCAGGAATTCACTTAGCCCAGGCCGTTGGTGATGGCCTGGCGATAGGCCAGGGCGGTGGTGACCGGGACGTTCTCCTTTCCACCACAGCAGCCCGACAGCAGGCAGCTCACCACCGAGTCGTAGAGCCAGATGAAGCCGCCGGTCGGCGGATGCGGCTCCTTGGCCCAGGTGGCGTACTGAGTCTGGAGGTCCGACGGACAGGCTCCGCCCCTGTTGTAGATGTTGCTGCAGCCGCCGCTGAGCGCATAGCCGTCGGCCTGGGGCGCGGAGCCCCATTGCGGAATCCCCGAGAAGAACGCCGCATCCCCGGCCTGGAACACCTTGTCCGGCCCCAGGCTCATGAAGTCGTTGCAGTAGAAGAAGAAGTTCTCACCGCTGTTGGCGCTCTGCATCGCCGCCTGGGCGCTGGGATAGTTGCCCCGCCGCACCAGTCGGCCCGACCAGTCCGCCCCGCCGTACATGGCCACGCCGGGGCTCTTGACCACGCTGCCCCCTTGCGCGCCGCCGCTCCACCACGGGCCGGACGCGGCCTGGTTGGTCGCCAGCCCGGGAACCAGCAGGGTCTTGCCCTCGTGCTTGGCGATCATCTCGCCCCAGGGCTTGGGCGAGGCGCCTTGGCCGCCGGAGTAGCATTGCAGGTGGATGGCGCTGACGAACCCCTTGTGGTGCGCCTTCAGCAGCTCGGTATAGGTCTCGTTCCACACCGGGCTGGTGTAGTAGGGGCAGAAGGTGACGCTGGGATAGCCGATGCTGGCCAGCAGGTTGCCGAAGCCGACCATGATGCTGGTCTGCATGTCGTCTTCGTTGTCGAAGTCGATGGCGTCGATCCCGCCGCCCTGGGCCTTGGCCATGGCGTCCTTCAACGCCTTGAAGTTCTCGTACAGCGGCGAGGTCGGGCCCGTCCCCTTCTTCAGCAGGGCGCCGATGTGCTGGTAGTCGCTGACCCCGCCGGCTCCGACCGAGAAGATGATCTGCACCCCCGCCCGCCGCAGCTGCGCCAGCCGCTCCGGCAGGTCCATGGGCTGGGCCTCGTGATAGACCCCCTTGGAGACGATCTGGGTGTCATTCAAGGTCAGCGTCCCGTCCGACGCCACGTGCACCGACCAGACGATCACCGCCGAATAGCCGGCCGACAGCAGGTCGTCGATCGCCGGCTGGCCGCCGAACGCGAGCGCCCCGCTCGCGTAGATCCGCGCAGAAATGGTCATAGCGTCCCTCCCATTGCCCATCCCGTCGATGGGAACAGCCGCTGCCCGCACCGCCCCCCAAGGGCGCCGCTCGAGCGACTCTAAAACAATAGCGGGAAATATTACCTATACAACCTTATCGGGATTTAACCACCACCCAACTCGAATGGAGCTTTCAGTCAGCCGGGCCCGGAACCCCGGCGAGCCGCCCATGCTCGTGAAATGTATTGGTTCCGCGTGGCGTCGCCAATCGACGCCATATGCATCTGAAAATCACTTGCAAAACTCCGACACCCTCCGTAATGGTGCAGCAACAGTAATGAAGCG
Organism: Caulobacteraceae bacterium; assembly: GCA_049791955.1. GTDB lineage: Bacteria > Pseudomonadota > Alphaproteobacteria > Caulobacterales > Caulobacteraceae > CAHJWH01. The sequence continues at coordinate 492 of JBARAK010000305.1, read as the reverse complement.
TGGCGGTAACAGCCGTCGAGGAAAATATGTAGATATTGTTACATAAGAAGATTTCTCGGAAACTTTTGTCCGGATTTCGCAGGAAGAGGCGAAACGATAAAACTTCCAGACTACGGTCTGGAATTTTCTCAATCCAACTCTCTTTCTAACGGACCTCGAATTACATCCTCACTCGGATACTTCACCTCCTCATTCTTTCTTCTCTTGCCACCCAACGATGCAAATGCGTCGCATTATATTTCAACCTCCTTGAAGCCGATGCTGATGACCAAGGCCATTGATGGGATCGCCGATTGCTGTCGGCTCGTCCCGGGAACGCTGGGCGCATGATCCCGAACACAACGTCTCCAGGACGCCTGCACGCCCTGCTGGCCACAACCGCGATCATCGGGGCCGTGCTGGCCGGATCCAACGCCGCCGCGCAGGCGGTCGCCACCGCCCAGCCTCCCGCCAGCCAGGCCGCCCCGCCGGCGCCGGTGGACGGTCAGGCGC
>JBARAK010000304.1:0-2182 GCA_049791955.1 Caulobacteraceae bacterium | reverse complement strand
GACACGCACCATCGCGGCGATCTGTCGCCGACCCTCCGGGGTCTTGGCGTAGTTCGGCGCCTTCGCCAGGACGATCTCGGCTTCCACGTCGTGGGCAAGATAATTCAAGGTGGTGACGATCGACCAGCGGTCCATCTGGCCCTGATTGATCTGCTGGGTGCCGTGATACAGGCCCGTGGTGTCGCCCAGACCGATGGTGTTGGTGGTGGCGAACAGCCGGAAATAGGGGTTCTGCCGGATCACGCGGTTCTGTTCGAGCAGGTTCAGCTTGCCCTGCGCCTCCAGCACCCGCTGGATCACGAACATCACGTCGGGACGGCCGGCGTCGTACTCGTCGAACACCAGCGCAATCGGCCGCTGGATCGCCCAGGGCAGCATGCCTTCGCGGAATTCGGTGACCTGCTTGCCGTCCTTCAGGACGATGGCGTCCTTGCCCACCAGGTCGATCCGCGACACGTGGGCGTCCAGGTTCACCCGCACCAGCGGCCAGTTCAGCCGAGCGGCGATCTGCTCGATGTGGGTGGACTTGCCGGTGCCGTGGTAGCCCTGGACCATCACCCGCCGGTCGAAGGCGAAGCCCGCGCAGATCGCCAGGGTGGTCTGGGGATCGAAGCGGTAGTTGGGGTCCACCTCCGGCACGTGCGCGTCAGCGTCGCGGAACGCGGGGACCACCATGTCGGAGTCGACGCCAAAGGCGTCGCGCACCGAGACCTGATGATCCGGCTGAGCGGAAAGGAGCGTGTCTTCGAAGGGGATGTCGAGCGCCATGACCCGGCCTGTTTAAGGAACCTCGTGCAGTTAGGAAAGCCGCACTGGATGATCCAGCCCCGTCGCCGTTTCCTCCATCAACTTGCGGAGGGGCGGCAGCGAGCCGGCAAGGTGGGGCGCGACCTCGCGCACGACGCTCCAGAGCCCTTCACCACGGGCCATCCGGCTGATGGCCTCGATCCTCTGGACCACGCCCTTGTCGGCCGCGTGGCGCAGCCGCCCGTAGTCCGCCAGCCGCTCCGGCGCGCCGGCCAGCACGTCCTTGGCGATCCTGGAGAAGACATAGGCGTCCTCGATCCCCAAGTTCATGCCGCGCGCGCCCACCGGCGAATGCAGGTGCGCCGCGTCGCCGCCGAGCGCCACGCGCCCGACGGCGAGGGTCGCGGCGATGCGATGGGAGATGTGGAAGTCCGAGGTCCAGGGCACATCCGCGACCACCGCCCCCGCCGGCAGGTGATCCAGCGGATCCCCGACGGTGGAGATGATCCGCCAGTGCGCCGGATTGAACGCCAGGGCGAACACCAGCCCGTGCGGGTGCAGTTCGACATAGCCTTCCGGCGCCTCGACCGGCGCCTTCAGCAGCACATCGGCCAGGCGCCAGGGCTCAGGGAAGCTGGAACCCGGGAAGTCGATCCCCAGCAGGTGGCGCACCTGGCTGTGGGCCCCATCGGCGGCGAACAGCAGCGGCGCGTCCACCGTCTCCCTGCGCCCGTCCGCATGGACCAGGGTGGCGGTCGCCGCCTGTTGGGACTGCGAAAGGTCCTCCAGGGCGATGCTACGCTCGGGATGTACGCCGTAGGCCGCCAGGGCCTCGGCCAGCAGGGCTTCGGTCCGCGCCTGCGGCAGGGCGGTCATGGGAAACCGCGCGCCGAGCTCATCCAGTTCCATCGTCAGCACGGCCTCCCCGCCCCGCTGGAGCTGGAAGCGGCGGATGGGGCGGCCTTCGGCCAGCACCCTGGCGGTGACGCCCGTGGTCTCGAGCAGTTCCAGCGTGCGTGGATTGACCGCGAGCGCCTTCGACTGCGAGGTCGGCTCGGCCGCCTTGTCGATGATCCGGCAACCGATCCCCTCGGCGGCCAGGAACAGGGCGGCGGCCAGTCCGGTGGGACCGGCGCCAACGATCAGGATCGGTCCCATGCGGGCCTCTCAGACCAGTTTCGATGCCTTCAGGGTCTTATAGGCCTTAAGCACCTTGGTGAGTTTTTGTTCAGTCGACCGGTCACCGCCGTTGGAGTCCGGGTGGAAACGCTTGACCAGCTCCAGGTAGCGGACCCGGATGGTGGCGCTGTCGGCGCCTTCGTCCAGGTCGAGTTCCTCGAGCGCCCGCCGTTCCAGCCGGCCGACCTGACGCGTGGGCGCTTCGGCCACGCGCGCATGCACGCCCCCGAACACCCCGAGCGGATCGGCGTAGGCG
>JBARAK010000303.1:0-10675 GCA_049791955.1 Caulobacteraceae bacterium | reverse complement strand
ATCTTGTACCGGTCCATGGACGCCAAGGCCGTGGCCGGAGCGGTTTCCTTGGGGGGCGCAGGCTCCACGCTGCCGCCGACGACTTGGTGCGCCTTGGCCTTAAGGCGCTCTGCGGCGCCGGAACGGACTGTCCCGGCCTTGTCGAACAGCGCCCAGGCGTAGTCGCCGCCGGGGTCGGCCTTGGGCGTGGAGGTGCCGATCCGGGTCGCGGGATCGAGCAGCTTGTCGAGCATGTTGGCGCTGGTCAGGCCCAGGTCCGGACGCGCCGAGACGCAGACCCGGTTGCGGGCGAACACCACCGTGGCGGTGGCCTTGTGCTCGGCGGTGAGGCGCTGGGGATGGGTCATGTTGGCCGAGACGAACACATCGACCGCATCGCCGGCCTCGATCTTGTCGAGCAGCAGCCCCGCCGGCCCGGTCTGCATGTCGACCTTGCGTCCGGTCTCGGCGGTGTAGCGCTTCAGCATCGCGCCCAGCGCCCCGGTCATGCTGCCGGCCGAATAAACCACCAGCGGTGGCGAGGCGGCCCCAGGCTGGGCTTGAGGCTGGTCTTGGGCTTGGGCCGCGCCTGCGGACAGCAGGGCCGTGGCCAGGGCGAGCGCGCGGATCGACATCAGAACCCCACTTCGATCGAGAACCGGAAGGTACGCGGCGCGCCGAGGGTGCCGGTGCCGCTATCGGTCCCGGTGTAGCCGTTCTGGCCCACCGGCGCGATGTTGGCCCAATAGCGCTCGTCGCCCACGTTGTCAGCCGCCAGCCGCAGCGCCACCGGCCGTCCGGCGACATGCATCTGGTAGCGCGCGTTCAGGTCGACCACGGTGTAGCCGTCGACATAGTCGGTGTTGGTGTAGTTGCCGGCGCGGCGGCTGGCGTACTGCACGTTGGTGCTGACGGTGAGCTGCGGCAGCACCGGCACGCGGTACTCCAGCAGCACGTCCAGCGTCACCTTGGACAGGCCCAGGATGTCCTTGTCCGAGGTGGCCACGGACCCGGTGTCGAGCAGCTTGGGGTCGAGCAGGGACAGGCCGGCGAACACGTTCAGGTCCGGCGTCACCCGTCCGTTGGCGGTCAGCTCCAGGCCGCGGTTACGCTGCTGGCCGCCCAGCGCGAAGGTCATGTCGGGCTGGGTGAAGGCGTAGGGCCGCGTGATCTGGTAGAGCGCCGCGGTCAGGTTCACCCGGCTGAGGTCGACCTTGTAGCCCAGCTCCCACTCCGTGCTGCGGTAGGGGGCGAGCGCGGCGCCGGCGTTGGTGGCGCCGGCCGGCGCGTTGTCGCCCTGCTGCAGGCTGTTGGCGTAGGTCAGATAGGCCGTCATGTTGGCCAGCGGCTTGTAGATCAGGCTGGCGGTGGGGCTCAGCCCGTCATCCGCGTACTGCGAGGTGATCGCGCCGGTCTTGCTGATGTTGGTCGCGTTGATCCAGCTCTGGCTGGCTGCCGCCAGGATCGAGAACTGGCTGCCAAGTTCCAGGGTGTCGCCGAAGTTCAGCGACTGCTGGTCGGTGACCTGGGAACGGAAGCGGTTCTGGAAGTTCGGCAGCACCGGCTCGGCGAACACGGTCGGGTTGGCCAGGTTCGACTTGCCGAGCGTGATGGCCCCGGTCTGGAACGGGGTGTAGCGCTGCCAGAAGAAGCCGGTGGTTCCGAGGAACAGGTCGTTGGTGAAGCCGGCGATGGTCACCTTGCCGTTCAGCGCCGCATTGTTGCTGAGCACCCGGTCCAGGGCGAAGGTGGTGTTCACCGTGGTGGCGGTATAGGCGCCGCTCGTGCTGGTGATGGTGTCGGTCGGCGCGGTCGAGGCCCGGTCGTTGGTCATGTAGAGCAGACCGCCGGTCAGCTTCCAGTTCGCCGCCAGGTCCTGGAACACTCGGCCGGCGAAGATGTGGGTCTCGTTGTTGTCCCCCGCCCACGGCTGGCCGTAGCCGACCTTGGTCACGTCCGGGACGGACGAGGGGAACGGCACGCCCTGGGCCAGGGAGAAGGTCCCGGGGAAGCCCGTGTCGATGTAGCGGTAGGTGCTGAAGTCGAACTCCAGCCGGGTGGCCGGCAAGATGTGGGCGTCCAGGGCCACGCTCGCCAGCCGGCGCTTCAGCCCGCTGTCGTCGACGTAATTCTCGCCCGCCTGGTTCAGCAGGTTGATCCGCGCGCCGAACATGTCGTCCGGCCCGAACCGCCGGCTGATATCGGCGTGCTCGATCAGCGAGTTCTGCGAGGCGTAGGCCAGGGTCACCGCGTTCAGCGGATCGGCGGTCGGGCGCTTGAACACATAGTTGAAGGTGCCCGCGGGGCTGGCGGGGCCATAGAGCGCGCCGGCCAGGCCGTTCAGCACCTCGACCCGATCGAACTGCTCGATGGCGTAGTCGGTGGTGGCGGCGATGTTCAGGCCGTCGATGCGGGTGTTCTGCACCACCCCGGCCTGCAGGCCGCGCGACTGGGGCCGGATGTTCTCGCCCTGCACCGAGGGGATGTAGCGGAACAGCTCGCGCACGCTTTCCAGCTGCTGGTTCTCGGCCAGCTGGACCGGGACCACGCTGATCGAATAGGGCGTGTCGAGCAGCGGCTTGTCGCCCAGCGGCCCGACTTCCACGCTCGGAACCCGGTAGGTGTTGTCGATCGACGGCAGGATGCCGTTCACGACCACTTCCTTCACCTCGGTCGCCGGCTGGGCCGGCTGGGCCGGCTGCGTCTGCTGCGATCCCTGCGTCTGCGATGCGGGCTGCGTCTGCTGCGCGGTCTGGGCCTCCGGCGCCTGCTGCGCCTGGACGGCGAACGGAACACCGGCCGCCACGATCAGCGAACACATGGCCGACGCGCGACCGATACCCTGTTTCACAATGCCCCTCCAAAACCCCGGGGGCGTTATGTACGACGACTCATAGCGGTTCAACCACCAAGATTTCCGGTGATCAAATTTCGAGGAGCCCCACACCCCCCAGGTTGAATTTCATCGCAACGCCACCTCACAGGACATGCGGAAGCAGGCCCGGACATATTTTAGGGACATCATTTTCGGCTACTAAAAGCTGTACTGCACCGAGAGCTGGTCCGGCGGCCAGCATGGGCCGGCAGGCTGCTCCTGCCGCGGAAAATGCTTTCTCAAGACACCGGATTTCGGAGGCGGATGGAGAGATGAGCGTTGCGCCCAAGGCGGCCCCGAAGTCGGGGCGGAGTAAGACACCGCTTCTCCTCCCCTGCGAAGCGGGGGAGGTGGCGGCGAAGCCGACGGAGGGGGCTCGTAGAGCGCCGCGGATCGTTGCAGCCTATAGGTTCGCTCTCCACGAGCCCCCTCCACCACGCTGCGCGTGGTTTTCCTCCCCCGCTTCGCAGGGGAGGAGAAGAAGGAGCCCTATCGCAGCGCCGGGCCGGCGACGGTCGCTTCTCCCTGGCCGCTGCGGGCCAGGGCGTCGGCGATGAAGCCGGAGGCCTTCATCTCCTCGATGAAGTCGCGCAGGAAGGCGTGCGCTTGCGGCCTGTGCTTCGGCAGCGCCATCGCCTGTTCGATGACCAGGAACCGGCCCTCCATCACCCGGAACCCGGGGTGCTTGGAGAGGGCCTGGTCGAGCGCCTGGCGCACCCCGGCCACCGTATCGGTTTCGCCCGCGAACAGGGCGTCGATGGCCACCGCCGACGAAGGGTAGCGCACGAGCTTGGCGTGGCTGAGCGCGCGGGTGAGGTGCAGGTCGTAGGCGGTGTTCTCGCCAGCCGCGATCCGCACGCCCTCCCGGTCCACGTCCTCCACCTCGCGCAGGGGCGAGGCGTCGGCGACCATGTAGGTCCCCTCGATGATCACGTACGGGGCGGTGTAGTCGAGGTCCTCGGCCCGCTTGGGATCGATGGCCAGGAAGCCGACGTCGCAGGCGCCGGACTGCAGCGCCTTGAAGGCGTGGCCAGCCGTCTCGAACGGATGCAACTCCGCCTCCACCCCCAGGCGCATGGCCAGTTCCCGGGCCAGTTCGACCGAGACGCCGCCAAGCTCGCCGGTCTGCGGGTGGCGCTGCGCCAGCACCACATTGCCCAGGTTGATGGTAGCCTTGAGCTGGCCGCCGGGGGCCAGCTCACGTACGAGGTCGGGAGCGATCTTGATCATGCCCCTTCCTATTTCGCTTCGATGGAAAGCGCGAGCGCCCGTGAGCTGCGTCGCCGGCCTTCAAAAGCCGCCGGTGAAGATCTCGTCGCCCCCCATGCGCACGCCCCGCAGGGCGGACGTCCGCCGGTAGTCGTCGATCTGGGCGGCCTCGACATAGGAGATCAACAGCGACCGGCGCCGGTCGCCGCTCTGGTTCCGGGTTGCGCCATGCAGGAGCCGGGCGTCGAACACGAAGATATCGCCGCCCTCCCCCATCAGCGTGACGGGCTCATCCTGGACGTCGCTGGAACGGATGTGCGTACCCGCGACAACCCGCGTTGCGCCGTTATGCGGGCCGAAAGCATCCAGATAGACCAGGACGGACACGACGCTGGCCGCCTCGGACGCGATGTCGCGATGCAGGGTTTGAGCGCCGCCCTGATCAAGCGGCTCCCGCCCCTCCACCTGCGCCAGGAAGAACGGAACCTTGAGCAGGCGCCACACGCAATCCAGCACCACAGGCAGGCGGCATATGTCCTGCACAAGAGGATGGAGATCGACCTGGGCGTACCGCCACCCCGGCCCCTTGGGCGCGGGCCATTGCTCCGGCGCAAGGACGCTCCGGTCGAACACATCGCTCAGGACGGCCACCGCGTCGCCCGCGATCGCACCCCGGACGACCAGACACCCCTGCGCGTCGAGCGCCTGGGCGTCGGCAAGAGAAAGGCTGACATTCATCCGGCTATTCCACCATGCTCAGCTTGGAGATATCGGCGACGAAACCGCCGGTCTCGCCGGCCTCCACGGCGTCGGTGTATCGCTTCCCGAACTTGATCTGCTGCGGGTCGAACCCGAACACGTCCTGGACCTGGGCGCCGATCGCCGCGTCGCGCGCCTCGATGGCCAGGAAGATGCGCGCCTGCCGCGCCTCCAGGTCCTCGGGACCGAGCCCATGCAGCGGGCTCGCTTCGTCGATCACGTGCATCAGGGTCCAGGTCAGCGGGAAGATCGGCAGGGTCTCGCGCACCAGGGCCAGTTCACACACGCGCCTGAAGGGCCGGCCCTCATGGGTGGCCTCGTTCGCCATCAGGGTCAGGCTGGCCGAAACGTGGGTCAGCAGGGTCAGCCGGCCGTTGGCGATCCGCACCATCAGGGTGGTCGCGCCATTATGCGTTGTGACCACGATATTGTCCGGAAACAGGATTTTGGCCTGGGGCCGTGAGAAGCGCACGAACAGGATGCCGGTGAAGATCGCCACGAAGGTCATCCCGAACAGGATCTCGGTCGAGGCGACAACGTGCCCGTACAGGCTGGCCGGGGCCATTTCGCCATACCCCACCGTGGCGAGCGTCTCGAGGCTGAAGAAGAAGGCGTGCAGCAGGTCGCCGGCGGCGAGGTTCTGCACCGCGCCCGGCCGCAGTGCATAGAGCAGCGCGAAGATCAGGTTCAGCGTTATGACGAAGACAAAGGCCGCCAGGACAAAGACATGCCATGGCGCCGCCACCGCCAGGTGATAGCGATCACGCAGGTCGAGCCGGGCCACGCCGCTCTTGCGCAGATCGAACGGAACCTGGCGCACCCGCATCGACTTGGCGCGCCGCCCGGGTCTGCGCGAATTCATTTCGAAACCTTTCAAGCTCGCCACGACGCCAGGATGCGCCACGCCGAGGGGTCAGGCCAGCGCAGCTCGGCGGCCCCGCAGGCTCGGCAGATGCTCCGCTCAGGACGATATGAAGTTTACCAGCATAGTTCTTCCACAATGGGCCCTATCGCGCGCCTATGCTGGTCAAGCTAGAGCGTACCGATTTTGAAAGACAAGATCGTTTGGAGCCGTTAGTGTAAATCATAAGGTGAGAGAACCGCGGCGTTCGATCCTACGCCCGGCTGAGCTTGCGAGGGCGCTGGCATGGAATTCAGCCGCCGGGGTTTTATCAAGCTGACAGGCGCGGGCCTGGCTGTTTCTACACTCGGCGCGCTGGGCTTTGGCGACAGCGGGCAGGCGCTGGCAGCGGCGGTGCGCCCGTTCAAGCTGACCCACGCCACCGAGACGCGCAATACCTGCACCTACTGTTCGGTGGCTTGCGGCATCCTGATCTACAGCCTGGGCGACAAGGCCAAGAACGCCCGCTCCGACATCATCCACATCGAGGGCGACCCGGACCATCCGGTCAATCGCGGCACCCTGTGCCCCAAGGGTTCGGCGCTGCTGGACATCGTGCACGCGCCGACGCGCCTGAGGGCGCCGCGCTACCGCAGGCCCGGAAGCGACCACTTCGAGGAGGTGTCCTGGGACTTCACGCTGGACCGCATCGCCCGGCTGATGAAGGAAGACCGGGACAAGAACTTCATCGCCAGGAATGCGTCGGGGACGACGGTCAACCGGTGGCTCTCCACCGGTATGCTCGCGGCCTCGGCCTCGTCGAACGAGACGGCGATCATGACCTGGAAGGTCGCCCGATCCTTCGGGATGCTGGTGTTCGATAACCAGGCAAGGGTCTGACACGGACCTACGGTGGCCAGTCTGGCCCCGTCCTTCGGCCGCGGCGCGATGACGAACACGTGGCAGGATATCAAGAACGCCAACGTGGTCGTGGTCATGGGCGGCAACGCCGCCGAGGCGCACCCGTGCGGCTTCAAGTGGGTGATCGAAGCCAAGATCGAGAACAAGGCCAAGCTGATCGTGGTCGATCCGCGCTTCACGCGCACCGCCTCGGTCGCCGACTACTACGCCCCGATCCGTCCGGGGACCGACATCGCCTTCCTGAACGGGGTGATGCGCTACCTGTTGGAGCACGACCACATCCAGCACGCCTATGTGCGCGCCTACACCAACGCCAGCCTGATCATCAAGGACGGCTTCGACTTCCAGGACGGCCTGTTCAGCGGCTACGACGAGGAAAAGCACAGCTACGACAAGTCGAGCTGGGACTACGAGCTGGACGACCAGGGCTTCGCCAAGGTCGACGACAGCTGGCAGGACCCGCGCTGCGTCATCAACCTGCTGAAGAAGCACGTCTCGCGCTACACGCCCGAGATCGTCTCCAGCATCTGCGGCACGCCCAAGGACAAGTTCCTGCAGGTCTGCGAGCTGTTCGCCACCACCGCGGCGCCCGACAAGGCCATGACCAGCCTGTTCGCGCTCGGCTGGACCCAGCATTCGGTCGGGGCCCAGAACATCCGCGCCATGGCCATGGTCCAGCTGCTGCTGGGCAACATCGGGATCGCCGGCGGCGGCATGAACGCGCTGCGGGGCCACTCCAACATCCAGGGCCTGACCGACGTCGGCCTGCTCTCGAACCAGCTTCCGGGCTACCTGGCCATGCCCCAGGACCACGAGACGACGCTCGACGACTACATGAAGACCAAGCAGTTCAAGCCGCTTCGTCCCGGGCAGGTCAGCTACTACCAGAACTACAAGAAGTTCTTCGTCAGCCTGCAGAAGGCGATCTACGGCGACGCCGCCACCGCCGAGAACGACTGGGCCTACGACTACCTGCCCAAGATCGACGTGCCGCTCTACGACATCATCCGCGCCTTCGAGATGATGGATGAAGGCAAGATGACGGGTTACATCTGCCAGGGCTTCAACCCGCTGCAGGCCTTCCCCGACCGGGGCAAGATCCGCCGCAGCCTGGGCAAGCTGAAGTTCCTCGTCACCATGGACCCGCTCGACACCGAGACCTCGCGGTTCTGGGAGGACTTCGGCCCGCAGAACCCGTCGGACCCCGCCAAGGTCCAGACCGAGGTGTTCCAGCTTCCCACCACCTGCTTCGCCGAGGAAAACGGCTCGCTGGTCAATTCGGCCCGGTGGCTGCAGTGGCACTGGAAGGCCGCCGACCCGCCCGGCCAGGCGCAGTCGGACATCTGGATCATGAGCGGCATCTTCCACCGGATGCGCGAGATGTACCGCAAGGAAGGCGGCGCCTTCCCCGATCCGATCCTCAATCTCACCTGGCCCTACACCAACCCGGTCGACCCCGACCCGGAAGACCTGGCCAAGGAGATGAACGGCCGCGCCCTGGCCGACCTCAAGGACTCCACCGGGGCGGTGACGGCCAAGGCGGGCCAGTTGCTCGACGGCTTCGGCCAGCTCACCGACGATGGCAGCACGGCCTCGGCCTGCTGGATCTTCGCCGGCAGCTTCACCGAGAAGGGCAACCAGATGGCCCGCCGGGACGCGTCCGACCCCCGCGAGCAGGGCATCGCCCCCAACTGGGCCTGGGCCTGGCCCGCCAACCGGCGCATCCTCTACAACCGGGCCAGCGCCGATATCGACGGCAAGCCCTGGAACCCGGCCAAGCCGCTGATCCACTGGACCGGCGAGAAGTGGGTCGGCATCGACGTGCCGGACTTCGTCCCCACCCTCAAGCCGGGCGACCCCGCCGGCCCCTTCATCATGAACGCTGAGGGCATGGCGCGCCTGTTCTCCCGCGACCAGATGGTCGAGGGTCCGTTCCCCGAGCACTACGAGCCGTTCGAGTCGCCCTCGCGCAACATCCTGCATCCCAAGGTGAGCACCAATCCCGCCGCCCGGGTGTTCCCGGCCGACAAGGCCATGATGGGCACGGCCCACGACTATCCGTTCGTCGCCACCACCTACCGCCTGACCGAGCACTTCCACTTCTGGACCAAGCACGCCCTGATCAACGCCATCCTCCAGCCGGAGGAGTTCGTCGAGGTCGGCGAGGTGCTGGCCCATCGCAAGGGCATCGTCCAGGGCGGCTGGGTCAAGGTCACCTCCAAGCGCGGGGAGGTGATCTGCAAGGCCTACGTCACCAAGCGCATCAAGCCCATGACCGTCGACGGCAATGAGACCCACGTCATCGGCGTGCCGCTGCACTGGGGCTTCACCGGCCAGGCCAGGAAGGGCTACGGCGCCAACACCCTGACCCCCTCGGTCGGAGACGCCAACACCCAGACCCCCGAGTTCAAGGCTTTCCTGGTCAACATCGAAAGCACCAGCGCGCCCGCGCGCTGAAGGAGAGGCGATGTCGGAGCTACAGTCCCAGGACTACATCCGGCGCTCAGCCAGCACCCTGACCCCGCCCGCCATCCGCGACCACGAGCAGGAGGTGGCCAAGCTCATCGACGTCTCCCGCTGCATCGGCTGCAAGGCCTGCCAGTCGGCCTGCATGGAGTGGAACGACCTGCGGCCCGAGATCGGCCACTTCGAGGGCAGCTACGACAACCCGATGGACCTGGAGCCCAGCGTCTGGACGCTGATGCGCTTCACCGAGCACGAACCGGAAGAGGGCGGGCTGGAGTGGCTGATCCGCAAGGACGGCTGCATGCATTGCGAGGACCCGGGCTGCCTGAAGGCCTGCCCCGCTCCCGGCGCCATCGTCCAGTACGCCAACGGCATCGTCGACTTCATCAGCGACGCCTGCATCGGCTGCGGCTACTGCATCAAGGGCTGCCCCTTCGACATCCCGCGCGTCAGCAAGACCGACCACAAGTCCTACAAGTGCACCCTGTGTTCGGACCGGGTCGCCGTCGGGCTGGAGCCGGCCTGCGTGAAGGCCTGTCCGACCGGCGCGATCATGTTCGGCTCCAAGAGCGACATGACGGACTGGGCCGGCGAGCGGATCGAGGACCTCAAGTCCCGCGGGTTCGAGAACGCCGGGCTGTACGACCCGCAGGGCGTGGGCGGGACCCACGTGATGTACGTGCTGCACCACGCCGACAAGCCGTCGCTCTACGCCGGCCTGCCCGACAATCCGCGCATCAGCCCGTGGGTCGGGCTGTGGAAGGGCGCGGTCAAGCCGCTGGCGGTGGCCGGGATCGCCCTGGCCGCCATCGCCGGCTTCTTCCACTGGATCACCGTGGGCCCCGAGGACGTGACCCCCGAGGACGAGGCGGCGGCGGACAAGCTGCTCCACCACCCCGACCAGCCGGACCGGCCGAGCCAACCTAACCAGCCGCCGGGCGACGCACCATGAAGTACCCGCAAGGCTCCATCGTCCGCCACGCCACCATCACCCGGATCAACCACTGGATCACCGCGCTCTGCTTCGTGCTGCTGATGCTGTCCGGGCTGGCCATGTTCCATCCCATGCTGTTCTTCCTGTCGGCCCTGTTCGGCGGCGGGCAGTGGATGCGGGCGGTGCATCCCTGGATCGGGGTCGTGCTGCTGATCAGCTACACCGGCCTGATCATCCAGTTCTGGCGCGACAACCTGTGGACGGCGGACGACACCGCCTGGAGCCTCGCCATCGGCCACGTCATCGTCAACGACGACGAGCACGCGCCGGAGGTCCCCCGCTTCAACGCCGGCCAGAAGTTCGTGTTCTGGGCCATGGCCCTGCTGGTCCCGGTGCTGTTCTTCACCGGCCTGGTGATCTGGGAAGTCTATTTCGGCGCCCTCACCCCGATCCCGGTCCAGCGGATCGCGGTGCTGGTCCACAGCCTCTGCGCCATCGCCGCGATCCTGGTCTGGATCACCCACGTCTACGCCGCCCTCTGGATCCGCGGCTCCATAGGGGCGATGACCCAAGGCTACGTCACGCCGGGATGGGCGTGGCGGCACCATCGCAAGTGGTTCCGCGGCCTGGTCGACGCCGGCTCGCGCGGTCCCACGCCCGCGTCCGGCCGGCCCGCCGCGCGGGTGAGGAA
>JBARAK010000302.1:0-11216 GCA_049791955.1 Caulobacteraceae bacterium | reverse complement strand
GTCCCAGCCGAGCCGCAGGGAGGTGGGCGCATTGGCGGGACGCGCCAGATACAGGCTCGCCGCCCGCACCGCCGTCTCGTCGGCCATGGCGGCCTCGATGCGCACGTCCACCGCCAGGCGGATGCGTTCGCGCACTTTGAGCCGCTTCAGATCGTAGATCGCCAGCGTCGCGAACGCCGCCTGGTCGTGCCGCCGCCAAAGCAGCGCCGCCAAGTCCCGCGCGCCGTTGGGGGCCAGCAGGGCGGCGTCGGCCGTGGACATGCCCGCTGCCCGGGTCGCCCGCGCGAACAGCGCCTCGCCCCAGCCGGCCGAAGCGGTCAGCTCCAGCGCATGGTCGAGCAGGGCCTGTTCCTGCAGGTCCACCCAGTCGGGCGCAATGGCCGCGAGGGCTGCGGGCGGGATAGGGGATGCGGGGGCGGGGAGGTTCGCCGTTCCACTCTGGCTCATGGTTCCCACATAGCTCCACTGCGCCCGGGACGCCACGCCGACCGCCTTCGTGCGTTCATCCGCGATACAGGCGCGACTTGCGAAGCCAGCAGCCTGGACGGGCCGGCGTCATGGGTCCAAAGCTGTCCGTCGGGAGGAACCATGGCCACCAATTCAGGCGTCGCACGCAACGCGCTGGTGGTCATAGCCGCCATCCTTGGCGTCTACGCCCTCTACTGGCTGCGCGAGATACTGACGCCGCTGGCGCTCGCCCTCTTCCTGCTGGCCATGGTCGATGGTCTGGCGCGCCTGCTGGCCCAGCGCGTTCCCGGGATGCCGGCCTGGGCGCCGCTCCCGCTGGCGCTGTTGCTGTCGGTGATCGTGGCGGGGCTTGTGGTCTATGCGGTGGCGGCGAACGCGGCGGGCTTCGCCTCGCAGATGCTGTCCGAGACCGCGCGGTTCGACAGCCTGATCGCCAAGCTGGCGGGCGCCTTCGGCGTGCGGGTGCCGCCCACGCTTTCGCAGATCATCAACCAGCTCAATCCCAGCCGCTATGTGGGCGACGTGGCGCGAGCGCTGCAGAGCTTCGCGTCCGGCGCGGTCTATGTGCTGGTCTACCTCGGTTTCCTGATCGCCTCGCGCCAGGGCTTCCAGCGCAAGGCCCGCGCGCTGTTCCCCACGCTGGGCGAGCGCGAGGGGGCGGCGACGGTGTTCTACCGCATCCGCGACTCCCTGCAGCGCTACCTATGGATCCAGACGGTGACGGGGCTGATGATCGCGGGGGCGTCGGCGGTGGCGATGTACGCGCTGGGCCTGTCCAACGCGATCTTCTGGGCCTTCCTGATCCTGGTGCTGAGCTTTGTGCCGGTGATCGGCGGGGCCATCGGCAGCCTCCTGCCGCCGCTGTTCGCCCTGATGCAGTTCCCCAACCTGTGGCGGGCCGTGGCGCTGTTCGCCGCCCTGCAGGTGATCGGCTTCGTGGTGGGCAACGTCCTCCAGCCCCGGATGCAGCGCGACAGCCTGAACATCGACCCGGTGGTGGTGTTGCTCAGCCTGGCGCTGTGGGGAGCGGTGTGGGGCCTGCCGGGCATGTTCCTGTCCACGCCCCTGACCGTCACCGCCATCACTATCCTGGCCCAGTTCGAGGGCTCGCGCTGGATCGCCATACTGCTGTCGGGAGATGGCGAGCCCGAAGGACGGCCGGATCTGCCGCCATCCCCGCCCGCGCTGCCCGGACCGCCTCTCCCGGAGACCGCGTAGGCGCCTGCTCGCCCGGGCCGAATCCGGAGCGAAATTTGGGACGGAATTCCGGGCGAAATCCTCCGGTCCCGCCAAAAGCATCCTCGATTCAGAGGGTTATAGCGTAACGCTAGTGGCGGCCTCGCGGGGCGTTTCCGGCCGCCGCCATTTCGATCACGAATCTGTGAGATGGGGCGGCCTGTCGCGCCACGTTCCGGCGCCTATCTAGCAGGCTGGCCGGATGTTCCCCCTCCCGGCCACGGCGCTCGCCCACCCGTCCCCCCAGTTGGCCGGGCGCCGACGAAACGTTCCAACCGACACTCCCCCCCGTCGGTGGAACCTGCGCCGCCAGACTCCCCCCGTCTGGCGGCGTTTTCGTTTCCAGGCCTGCGCGGATCGGGGGCCGGGCCCTGGGATCAGGCCTTTTCGCAACGGCTCGCGCCGTTCGGCGATGCACTCTGCTTTCCTTGCCGAACCTGAGTTGATCCCTTGCGTCGAAGGGATCATGTTCCGCCGCATTCTTGGGTGGAAAGTTTCAAGAACATGTACGACGACGACATCCTGCCCTTCTCTACGGCAGCGTTGCGGCAAGCTTTCGCCCACGAATTGGGTCACGATGCGCTAACTGAGGCCGAGACGCGGTTCGTCGATCAGGTCGCTGACGATGTGCGCGCGGAAGAGCTGCCGGATGTCGGACCTGGGGACCTGGCGGTGGCGTTGGCGCGGTTCTGGCGGTTCGCCGACCAGCGCGACTCCGATGCGCCCAAGCTCCGCCTGTCCCACGCCCTGGGCGCTGACGCCCGCGACCTGAAGCTGGAGCTGCTGGAGATCGTCCAGGCCGACGCGCCGTTCCTGGTGGACAGCGTGATGGGTGAGCTGGCCGCCGCCGGTATCGAAGTTCAGGCCATGTTCCACCCTGTGGTCAAGGTCGCCCGCGACGCTGGCGGCGAACGGAGCAGCCAGGGCGAGATGCGCGAGGAGTCGATGATCCTCGTGGTGCTGAACGGCGTGGGGGAAGACCGCCGGGAAGCCTTCCTGGACGGGCTTCGCCTGACCCTGTCGGACGTGCACGCGGCGGTGCGCGATGGCGCGGCCATGCACGCCCTGATGCGGTCGGTCGCGGCCGAACTGACCACCTCCCACGCACCCTTCGGCGTCTATGGCGCGGAGGAATACGCCCAGTTCCTGCAGTGGCTGAGCGCGGACCGCTTCATCTTCCTGGGCGCGCGCAACTACGACTATCCCCGTACGTCCGAGGGGGCCTATGCGGCGGAGGAGCCGCGCTACACCCCCGAGGGGTGCCTGGGCGTGCTGCGCGACATCAAGTTGTCGGTGCTGCGCCGGGCCAGCGAGCCGGCGATGCTCACCACCGATCTCAGCAAGTACCTGGAACGGGCCGAGCCGCTGATCGTGGCCAAGTCCACGCTGAAGGCGCGCGTGCACCGCCGCGGCCACATGGATTACATCGGGGTCAAGCGCTACGACGCCCAGGGTTGCGCCGTGGGCGAGGTCCGGTTCGTCGGCCTGTTCACCGCCGAGGCCTACGAGGACCCCGCGCGACACCTGCCGCTGGTGCGCCGCAAGATCGAGCACGTCATCGCCCGCGCCGGCGAGAATCCGAGCGCGCATACTGGCAAGCGGCTCCGCACCATCGCCGAGACCTACCCCCGCGACGAGCTGTTCCAGATCGACGAGGACACCCTCTACGAGATCTCCATGGGGGTCCTGCACCTGTTCGATCGCCCGCGGGTGAGGGTGTTCTGGCGGATCGACGCCTTTGACCGCTTCGTCTCGGCCCTGCTCTACGTGCCGCTGGACCGCTTCGATTCCGAGCTCCAGGCGCGCGCCGGAAAGATCCTGGCCGAGGCATGGGGCGGGCGCATCTCGGCGGTCTATCCCTACTTCTCCGACCAGCCTCTGGCCCGGGTCCACTACATCATTGGCGTCTCGCCCAGCGACCACCCCCAGGCCGACCTGGCGCAGGTGGAGGCGGAGATCGCAGAGGCTTCCCGCACCTGGCTCGACCGGTTCGAGACCGCCGCACGTGGCGGCGGCGTGGCGCCCGGCATGGTGGGCGAGATCCTCACCCGCTATGCCCGCGGCTTCCCGGCCGGCTATCGCGACAAGTACGACGCGGCCGAAGCGCTGGAGGACATCGCCGTCATCGAAGGCCTGGCCGAGGGTGAGCCCCTGCGGGTGAGGGCCTTCCGCCAGCCGGAGGACTCCCCCACCCGCTTCCGTTTCAAGCTGTACCGATCCGACGGCGCCGTGCCCCTGGCCGAGGTGCTGCCGATCCTGGAGAACATGGGCCTGAAGGCGCTGGTGGAGGACGGCTTCCCGGTCACCCGCACCCTCGCCGACGGTCGCCGCGCCGTCACCTGGGTGCACGAGTTCACCCTGGAGGACGAACGTGGCGAGCGCCTGGTGTTCGCCGACATCAAGGCCCCGTTCGAGGAGACCTTCCTCGCCGTCTGGGACGGACGGACCGAGAACGATGGCTTCAATCGCCTGGTGCTGGAGCTCGGCGCCTCCTGGCGCGAAATCGCCCTGATGCGCTCGCTCGCCCGCTATCGCCAGCAGAGCGGACTGGATCCCTCCCAGGCGGTCCAGGAAGCGACCCTCACGGAACATGCCGAGATCGCCCGACTGATCCTGGACATGTTCAAGATCAAGTTCGATCCGGCCGTGCAGGCGAGTCCCGAGGATCGCCGCGTCCAGGCTGAGGAAGTGTTTGGCCGCGTCATCGACGCCTTGCAACAGGTCGAGAGCCTGGATGCGGACCGGGTGCTGCGGCGACTGGGGCTGCTGGTGGACTCGGTCACCCGCACCAACTTCTTCCAGGTCGACGCCAATGGCGCCTCCAAACCGTACATCAGCTTCAAGATCGCCAGCGGCCATCTCGAAGACCTGCCAGCGCCCAAGCCCTTCCGCGAGATTTTCGTCTGGGCGCCCCACGTCGAGGGCGTGCACCTTCGCTTCGGTCCGGTGGCCCGCGGCGGCCTGCGCTGGTCCGATCGCCGCGACGACTTCCGCACCGAAGTGCTGGGCCTGGTGAAGGCGCAGCAGGTCAAGAACGCGGTGATCGTGCCGGTCGGCTCCAAGGGCGGCTTCTATCCCAAGCAGCTTCCCCGCACCGGGGGGCCGGACGCCTATCGCGCCGAGGGCGTGCGGGCCTACAAGACCTTCCTCTCGGGCCTGCTCGACCTGACGGACAACCTGGACGCTTCGGGCGCGGTGGTGCGGCCGGAAGGGGTGATCGCCTACGACGGGGACGATCCCTATCTGGTCGTGGCCGCCGACAAGGGCACGGCCACCTTCTCCGACATCGCCAACGGCGTGGCGCGCGACTACGGCTTCTGGCTCGACGACGCCTTCGCGTCCGGCGGTTCGGCCGGCTACGACCACAAGGTCATGGGCATCACCGCCCGTGGCGCGTGGGAGGCGGTGAAGCGCCACTTCCGCGAGATGGGCAAGGACATCTCCAAAGAGCCGTTCACCTGCGTGGGCGTGGGCGACATGTCCGGCGACGTGTTCGGCAACGGCGCGCTGCTCTCCAAGGCCATGAAGCTGGTCGCCGCCTTCGACCACCGCCACATCTTCCTCGATCCGGATCCGGACCCCGCCGCCTCCTGGACCGAGCGCAAGCGCATGTTCGACTTGCCGCGTTCGTCGTGGGACGACTACGACCGGTCGGTGATCTCCGAGGGCGGCGGCGTATTTCCCCGCACCGCCAAGTCTGTGCCGCTGTCGCCGCAGGTGCGCGCCGCGCTGGGGATCGAGGACGAGGCGCTGGCGCCGGCGGAGCTGATCCGCGCCATTCTCAAGGCCGAGGTCGAGCTGCTCTACCTCGGCGGCATCGGCACCTATGTGAAGGCCGCTTCCGAGAGCAATGCCGAAGCCGGCGACAAGGCCAACGACGCCGTGCGCGTCGACGCCACCGATCTCCGGGTCAAGGTGGTCGGCGAGGGCGCCAACCTCGGCTTCACCCAGGCCGGGCGCATCTCGTTCGCCCGGATCGGCGGGCGGATCGACACCGACGCCATCGACAATTCGGCGGGCGTGGACACTTCCGACCACGAGGTGAACATCAAGATCCTGCTGGGACGTGCGATCTCTGACGGCGCGCTCGCTTCGGACGACCGCAACGGGCTGCTCGCCAGCATGACCGACGAGGTGGCCGAGCATGTGCTGCGCCACAACTACGACCAGACGCTGGGCCTGTCGCTGCAAGAGGCCACCGCGGTCGCGGAACTGGAGGCGCATGGCGCATTCATGCTGGACCTGGAGCGCAGGGGCCGGCTGAACCGCACGGTCGAAGGCCTGCCCCGCGCCCAGGCGCTGGCGGACCTGCGCGCCGCCGGACGTGGCCTGACCCGGCCCGAACTGGCGGTGATCACGGCCTACGGCAAGCTAGAACTGTCGGCCGACATCGTGGCCAGCCCGGTTGTGGACGATCCCTACTTCTTCCGCACCGTCCGGGCCTACTTCCCCGAGGCGCTCGGTCGCTTCGAGGACGAGATGGGCCGTCACCGGCTGCGGCGCGAGATCATTGCCACGGTGCTGGCCAATGTGCTGGTGGACAAGGTCGGCCCGACCTTCGCCTCCCGTATCCTGCCTGCCCTGGACGGCGACGTGGCCAGCATGATGGCCGCTTTCGAGACCGCCCGGCGGGTGTTCCGGCTGGACGAGGCCTGGCGCGAGGTGGACGCGGAGGACTACCGCATCCCGGCCGCCGCCCAGACCGCGCTCTACCGTGAACTCGCCAGGGCGCTGCGCGGCCAGACTTACTGGCTGGCCAAGCGGGCGGAGCGGGACCACACCGGGGTCCAGGGCCTGATCGACACCTACAGGCCGGCCATCGATGTGCTGCAAGGCCAGGGCGTCGCCCTGCTGTCGGAGTTCGAACGCGCTGCGGTGACCGCCCGCTGCCGCGCCTTCGTCGACGCTGGCGCGCCGGAAGGGTTGGCCGCCCGTATCGCCCTGTTGCAAGCCCTGACCGGCGCCACCGGCATCGCCAATCTGGCTCGCGAACTGGACTGGCCCGCCGAGGCGATGGCGCGGCTCTTCAGCGAGACCGGCTCGGCCTTCGGTTATGACCGGCTGCGGTCGGCCGCAGCTGCGATCACGCCTGCCGACGGTTTCGAACGGGCGGCGCTGCGCGGGCTGATCGTGGATCTGATCGATGAACAGATCCGCCGGACCCGCGAGATCGCCTCGACGGCCCGTGGGCCGGAGGAGGCGGCCAGCGCCGAGGCCGCGGACGAGGCGGTCGCCGACTGGATCGGCGATCGTGTCGAAGCCGTGGATCGCGCCCGCCGGGTGCTGGAGGATATCGAACAGACCGCCGGCGGCTGGAGCTTCGCCAAGCTCACCATCGCCAACGCGGCCCTGCGCAGCGTGGGGACCCAGGCTTAAGACGTGATAGCCGCCTCTCGCCGGAAAGCGGTGGGAGGCGGCGTCTACTCCGGCGTGAGCGGCGCGCGCACCACGCCGTTGTAGGCGCTGACGAACTTGTCGAGCAGGGCCAGGAACTGCACCCGCTCGTCTTCCGTGAAGGGGGCCATCGCCTTGGTCTGGGCCCGCTGGACGGGCTCTGCGAGAGAGATCAGCAGGGCCTCCCCCTCGGGCGTGAGCGCCAATTCCTTGCGGCGACGATCGTGCAGGGACGCCCGCCTCACCACGAAGCCGCTGCGTTCCAGCTTGCCCAACACCAGCCCGGTGGTCGAGCGGTCCAGCCCGATCAGCTTGGCCAGGCTGATCTGGTCCAGGCCCGGGCGGGCCCGCAGGATGTACATCAGGCCGTACTGGGTATTGGTGACCCCGGTCGCGCCGGTCTCGTCCATGAAGATCGAAACGGAGATCTGATGGGCGCGGCGCATCAGGAAGCCGGGCCGCTTGTAGAGAGCCTGCAGATCGGTGACGTCCAGCTCGGGCCAGACCTGAGATGGGTCGAACATAGGGGGACTATGCTCCGACCGACGCTTTTCCGCCACACTCAACCTGCGGGCGGCTCGGCGTCGGGCTGATTTTGTGGCATGGCCTGCTCGAAGGCGGGAAGCGCCAGGCAAGCGTCGGAAATGCGACCTATGGTAGGGTAGGGGGTCAGGTCGAGCTTGAAGTTCCGCGAATTGACCACCTGCGGAACCAGGCAGAGGTCAGCCAGACCGGGCGTGTCGCCATGGCAGAAGCGGCCGGTGTCCGGGCTTTCGGCGAGAAGGCGTTCCAGCGCCTCGAAGCCTTCGGCGATCCAGTGATTGTACCAGGCGACCACGTTCGCTTCTTCCTGGCCGAGATCGCGGCGCAAGCGGTTCAGGACCCGCAGGTTGTCGACCGGGTGGATATCGCAGGCGATCAACTGGGCCAGACCCCGCACCCGCGCCCGGCCGGCCTCGTCCCCGGGCAGCAGCGGAGGGGTGGGACGGGTGGCGTCCAGGTATTCGATGATGGCCATGGACTGGATCAGCACGTGGCCGTCGATCTCCAGCGCGGGCACCAGGCCCTGGGGCTGGATCTCCATGTAGTCGGGCGCGCGCTGCTCGCCCTTGCGCAGGTGATGGGGGACCAGTTCGAAGGCGATCCCCTTCAGCGCCAGGGCCGCGCGCACCCGGAATGCGGCCGAGGAGCGGTAGTAGCCATGCAGCCGGATCATGCTTCCTCCTGAAGGGCCTGCATTATCGGGCCTCTTGCGTGATTTCCGACCGCCCCGCCCTCATGCCTAATGGCGGAACACCCGCACGCCCGTGAACGCCATCGCGATCCCCAGGTCGTCGGCGGCGGCGATCACCTTGGGATCGTTGATGGAGCCACCCGGCTGGATCACCGCCGTCGCACCGCCCTCGACCGCCTGGATCAGGCCGTCGGGGAAGGGGAAGAAGGCCTCCGATGCGCAGGCCGAGCCGTCGGCGAGCGAGCCGGGAAGGCCAGCGGCCTCAGCGGCTTCGCGCGCGCGCATGGCGGCGATCCGCGCGGAGTCGCGCCGGTTCATCTGGCCGGCGCCGATGCCGGCGGTCTGGCCGTTCTTGGCGTAGACGATGGCGTTGGACTTGACGTGCTTGGCCACCGTGAAGGCGAACAGCATGTCGGCGATTTCCGCGTCGGTCGGCGCGCGCCTAGTCACCACCTTGAGGTCGGCGGCGGTGATTCGCGCGGTGTCGCGGCCCTGGACCAGGAAGCCGCCGGCCACCGAGCGGAACACTTCGCCACCCGCCAGTGGGTCTGGAAGGCCGCCGGTCGTCAGCAGGCGCAGGTTCTTCTTGGCGGCGAAGATCTCGACGGCTTCCTCGTCGGCCTCGGGCGCGATCACCACCTCGGTGAAGATCTCCACGATGGCGCGGGCGGCCGCGACGTCCAGCCGCCGGTTCAGCGCCACGATGCCGCCGAAGGCCGAGACCGGGTCGCATTGCAGCGCGCGGCGGTAGGCGTCTTCCAGGCTCGCGCCCACCGCCACGCCACAGGGATTGGCGTGCTTGATGATGGCGACGGCGGCGGACTGGGCCGGATCGAATTCGGCCACCAGCTCGAAGGCGGCGTCGGTGTCGGCCACGTTGTTGTAGGACAGGGCCTTGCCCTGGCGCTGGACCGCCGTCGCCACGCCCGGACGGATGACCGAGGTGCGGTAGAAGGCGGCGGCCTGGTGCGGGTTCTCGCCGTAGCGCATCTGCTGCACCCGTTCGCCCGCGATCGCCTTGCGGGCGGGGAAGGCTTCGCCCACCTGGCCGGCGAACCAGGCGCTGATGGCGGCGTCATAGGCCGCGGTGCGGGCGTAGGCCCGTGCGGCCAGGCTGCGGCGCAGGTCGAGCGAGGTCGCGCCGCCGGCCGTCAGGGCCGAGACTACCTCGGCCATGGCTTCAGGGTCGGTGCAGACCGCGACATAGCCGTGGTTCTTGGCGGCGGAGCGGATCATGGCCGGCCCGCCGATGTCGATGTTCTCCACCGCGGTTTCGAAATTCGCGCCCGACGCCACGGTGGCTTCGAACGGGTAGAGGTTGACGTAGAGCAGGTCGATGCCGCCGATGCCGTGGGTCTGCATGGCCTCGGCGTGGGACGCGGCGTCGCGCACGCCCAGCAGGCCGCCGTGGACCACCGGATGCAGGGTCTTGACCCGCCCGTCCATCATCTCCGGGAAGCCGGTCAGCTCCGATATGTCCTTCACCGGCAGGCCAGCGGCGGCGATGGCCGATCGCGTGCCGCCGGTGGAGACCAGTTCGACCCCCAGGTCGTGCAGCGCCTTCGCCGTCTCGATCAGGCCGGTCTTGTCAGAGACCGAGATCAAGGCGCGCTTGATGGCGACGTGATCAGGGGCGGAGGGGAAATCAGGGGCGGCGGGCATGGCGGACTCCGGACGTAAGGTGCTGGAGCCCAGGCGCGCGGCTATGAAGCCTGCACTCCCCGGTGGTGGTCCACCTCAAGCGCCAGTCATGCAGGGCGGGCGGAACATAATCGGGAGGGCGCCTGGCGTGCAAGGGGAAGGCGCTCCTGGCGGAAGGCGCCTCAATTCCGCTGGAAGGCGGGCTCCAGCGATTGCAGCGCCGCCAGTACCCGCGTCTCGTCCCGGGCCACCGCCGCCTGCAGGAGTCCTTCGACCGCCGGGGCGAGCTTGCTCCAGTCCGGGGCCGGATCGTAGGCGGACAGCACGCCGTCCACTTCGGTCGGCTGGACCGTTTCGGCGCTGTAGAAGATCTCCTCGAACAGCTTCTCGCCCGGACGCAGGCCCGTGTAGACGATTTCGATGTCCTCTCCGGGCTGCAGTCCGTGCAACTGGATCATCTGGCGGGCCAGGTGATCGATCTTCACCGGTTCGCCCATGTCGAGCACATAGACGCCGCCGCCGTCTCCGGGCGCTGGCAGGGAGGCGGCCTGGAGCACCAGGCGAGACGCCTCCTGCACGGTCATGAAGAACCGCTCCATGTCCGGATGGGTGACGGTGATCGGGCCGCCGCGGGAGATCTGGCGCTCGAACAGGGGGGCGACCGATCCGGTGGAGCCCAGCACGTTGCCGAAACGCACGATCGCGGTCCTGACCGTCCCACCGCGGGAGGCGGCCTGCACGGCCCGCTCGGCCACCCGCTTGGTGGCGCCCATCACATTGGTCGGGTTCACCGCCTTGTCGGTGGAGATGAAGACGAGGGCTTCACACCTGTCCTTCGCCAGCCGTGCTACGTTCAGCGCTCCGCCCAGATTGGTCAGCACCGCCTCGGCCGGATTCAATTCCATCAAGGGGACGTGCTTCAGGGCGGCGGCGTGCAGCACTACCTGCGGCCGTTCGCGGGCGAACAGCTCCTCCAGGCGGGCGACGTCGCGGACATCGCCGAGCTCCACGCCCCAGACGCCGGTGTGACCCTCTTCGCGCAGCGCCTGATCGATGGCGTAGAGGTTGAATTCAGAGGCGTCGAGCAGGATCAGCCGTTCCGGCTCCAGGCTGAGGGCTTGGCGGGTCAGTTCCGAACCAATGGTCCCGCCGGCTCCAGTGACCAGAACCCGCTTGCCCCGGATCAGGCTGCGAGCCCGCTCCGGATCGAGAACGCGGGGGGGGCGGTCCAGCAGGTCCGCGG